>JBBQKV010000023.1:0-27402 GCA_038327245.1 Acidobacteriota bacterium | reverse complement strand
GCCGAGAACGCCGCGATCTTGTTGTCCACGAGGCCGATCGCGAGGCCCGCTTTCTGGACGTCGATCCAGGAAAAAGGAAAGGCGAGCTCTTCGGAGAACGGCTTCTTCGGGAACACCACCCAGAGCGACCCCGCGGGTGTCAACCGCTTCCCGAGGTCGCCAAGCCAGGATCTCAGCGTTCCCTCCGCGGGGACTTCGGCCATCAGCCACTCCAGCGGGCCCGCCGGCCACTTCTCGACGCGCTCGACGAGGGGTCCGAAGATCTCGCGCAGAGTCTTCCGGAACTCGGCGGACTCTCCGCGGGCGTATGCCGGACGGTCGCCGGGCAGCGAGAACTTCTCCCAGGGAGTCTTCACGGGAAGGCTGCATAGACTAGCAGCGGCGCATGGCCTTCCGCGACGACCTCTACCCCGACGAGTACTTCGACCAGCTCCACCGCGTCACGGCGTTCGCCGCGCCGCAGCGCAAGTGGGCCGAGCGCGACCGCGACATTCTCTCGCTCGCGAGACCGTCGTCCGGCCAGACCGTGCTCGACCTCGGAAGCGCTCTTGGGGACGTGTGCTTCCTCCTCGCGCCGCGCGTCCAGGAGGCCATCGGCCTGGACGCGTCGCCCCGCGCCCTGGAGCTCGCGCGGGCGCGAGCCGGCGAACGCGGACTTCGAAACGTCCGGTTCCTCGAGGGGGACGTGGCGGATCTCGCCGGCATCCCGGGAGCTTCGATCGACGTCGCCGGCGCGTTCGACCTGATCGAGCACGTCGACGACGACACCATGCGACGGATGCTCCGTTCTCTCCGGAGGGTCCTGAAACCCGGCGGCCGTTTCGTCGCCTACACGCCCAACCGGGAGCACTACGTGGAGAGGTTCAAGGCCCGCGGGTTTCTCCTGAAGCAGTTTCCGGAGCACATCGCGGTGAGGCGCCCCCGCGAGATCCGGAAGCTGCTCGAGAGCGAGGGCTGGCGGATCCGGTCGCTCCGATACTCTCCCGCGCCGTTCCCCGGCGTCCGCTGGCTCGAACGCGTTCTCTGGCGGCTGCCCCTCCTCGGACGCCTGTTCCGCTATCGGATTCTGGTCGAGGCCGAGCCCGCCGCGCTTTCCGAGCGGTAGACTGACCGTTTCCATGCTCGCCTCCGTCGTCATCCCCTGCCGCAACGCGGCGCACACCGTTTCCGACGCGGTGCGTTCGGCCCTCGAACAGACCGAGCCGCCGCTCGAAGTTCTCGTCGTGGACGATGCGTCGACGGACTTCTCGGTAGAGGCGGCCCGGCGCGCGGGCGCCCGGGTCATCGAGAACCGCAGCCGCCGAAACGCGGGCGGCGCACGGAACGCCGGGATCGCCGCGGCGAAAGGGGACGCGTTCGCTTTCCTCGACGCGGACGCCGTCGCGCCCTCGGACTGGCTCGAGCGCGCGCGAACGACTTTCGAACGGGACCCCGACGTCGTCGCGGTCGGCGGGCGCGTCGCGAACGGCCGCCCGGGCCGGTGGGGAGAGCTCGACTGGTTCTTGAACCACTCGGAGTGGATCCGAGCGGCACAGCCCGGTCCCCGGAAGAACATCCCGACGATGGGAATCGTGTACCGGCGGGACGCGGTCGGCGAAGTGCGGTTCCCCGAGAGCAACTCGGGCGAAGACACCGCGTTTGCGCTGGCGGTCCTCGCCCACGGCGGCAAGCTCTGGTACGACCCGGCGATCGTGCTGACCCATCGCCACGAACGGCTCGATCCGGCGGCGTTTCGCGAGAAGCAGGTCGCGTGCGGGAGGACGATCTACCGGACCCGCGTGGAGCTGGACCGGCCGGGGAAGGTGCTCGTCCGGTGGCCCGCGCTCCTCTTTCTCTTTCCGCACCTGTGGGTGACGGTCGCGCGGATGGCCCGCGCGGGATATGCGTCGCGGGCGCTTGTTCTCTTTCCCTGGCTCCTGGCCGGCGAGGTCCACCGGATCCGGGGATTCTTCGAGGCGCGCAAGGAACGGGCTAAGGAAGTCCACCCGTCGCCGCGAGCGAGCGCGACGAAGCGGGAAAGAACGGCTTGATCTCCTCTCGCCTCCGGCAGGGTCTGGCCCTCGCCCGCGACTGGGTCGCGCCGGGCGAATCCCTGGCGCAGTGGACGCACTTCGTGACGTCCGTCTGCAACGCGCGCTGCGCCCACTGCTTTTATCCGATCAACGCCGGCAAGAACGAGCTGACGCTGCCGGAGATCGAACGGTTCGTCGCGACCCTCCCGCCCATCCGCCTGCTGCTGATCTCGGGCGGCGAGCCGTTCCTGCGGCGCGACCTTCCGGAAATCATCCGCGCCTATTTCGAGCGCTGCGGCGTCTTCAACGTGGGCGTGCCGACGAACGGTTTCGCGGCCGCGGAGATCGCGGCAGTCGCCGCCCGGATCTGCTCCTTCTCCCCCGACCTCTCGCTCGGCATCTCGGTCTCGATCGACGGCTTCCAGGAATTCCACGACCGCGTCCGCGCGGTGCCCGGGCTGTACAACCGGGCCCTCGAGAGCCTCGAGTCGCTTCTGGAGCTCGCGCGGACTACGCCGAACCTGACCGTCGGCGTGACGACCGTCTTCATGCGCGACAACCAGAAAGAGATCGAGGAGTTCTGCGACTTCGTGTGGGAGCGGTACCGGCCGAGCCACCACTCGCTCGGTCTCATCCGCGGCGAAGCATTCGACCTGAGCTTGAAGGACGGCCTCGACGTGGACCTGTACGAGCGGCTCTCGCGGAAGATCGACTCCCGCTATCCCCCGGACGAGGCCCGCACCGGCTGGCGCGGGGCGCGGACCCGGGCGCGCCGCGAGGTCAACCGGCGGCGTTTCGAGTACGTCGCCCGGCAGGCGCGCGGCGGCGGGTTCGAGGGCTTCTGCCACGCCGGGGAACGGGAGTTCGTTTTGACGGAGGACGGCGTGATCTACGGCTGCGAGCTCATCGGGACGCCGCTCGGCAACGTCCGCGAGTCGGGGTACGACTTCTCGAAGATCCGGGAGAGCGCGGCGGTCGCGCGCTTCGTGTCGGACAAGCGCGATCGGCTCTGCCGCTGCACGCACGAGTGCAACGCGCGGACGATGATCCTCTTCGACCCCTCGAATGCGCTTCCGGTTCTCGCGGCGATGGCGGGCTTCGAGCCCGCGCGGGTGAGGCCCTCGTGAGCCGCGGAAAGAACGGCCTCCGGCTGAAGTCGCTCAAGTACATGCTCGAGCTGACGAGCCGATGCAACCTGCGCTGCGGGATGTGCCCGATGGACGTCCTCACGCGGCCGTTCGAGGACGCGCCGTGGGACATGGTCGAGGACGTTTCCCGCCAGATGAAGGAGCTCGGTCTCCAGATGCGCTACCTGCACGAGATGGGCGAGCCCTTCCTCTACAAGAGACTCCCCGAGGCGATCGACCTCTTCCCGGGCGTCTGCGTCTCGACGAACGCGACGCTCCTGACGGAGGAGTGGGCGAAGAAGATTCTCTCCACCTCGCTCGTGAAAATCCGCCTCTGCATCGACACCCTGAAGCCCGAGGTCTACCCGATCGTCCGGAAGGGCGGCAAGTTCGACGTCGTGGTCGAAAACATCCGGCGGTTCCTGGAGATGTCGAAGGGAAAGAAGATCACGGTCGAAATCCAGCGGATGATCACGACCCAGACCCACGACGAATCGGTGCAGTCGTTCCGAGACTTCTTCCGGCTGGACCGGTACCCCCAGGCCACCGTGATCCAGAAGACGTGCGAAGGGCTCGACACTTCGGAGGTCACCGAGCTTCATCAGGCCTACTACGGCTGTTTCCAGGGGACGCCGTACCAGTGGTTCGTCATCCTCTGCAACGGGGACGTCACGCACTGCTGCTACGACTACGACGGCACCCAGAAGCTCGGCAACGTCCGGCAGAACTCGATTGCGGAAATCGCGAATTCCCCCTTCCTGGCCACCATCGAGGAGGGCTTCCGCACCCACGACTTCTCGAACCTTCCGCGGTGCGCCGAGTGCTTCAAGAACCCGGCCGCGAAGCCGCCGCTCTCCGACCGGATCTGGAGGTACGCGCAGATCTTCCCGTGGAAAGACCCTTTCCGGAAGCTGCTCAACCTTCCGGGCGGAGAGAACTGAAGTCGACGGTGCGCGAGGCGAGGTGCCAGATCTGGTGAATTAGTTCCACAGCTTGAAGTCGGGCGTCCAGTACTCCGCGATCGTGGAAAAAGGGGACCGTGGGAAAAGGGGACGGAAAAGGGGACAGATTTATTTTGGAAAAGGGGACAGATTTATTTTCGAAAATAGGCTGTCCCCATTTCGCGTCCCCCGGTGCGGAAAAATAGATCTGTCCCCATTTCGAGTGCCCGATCTGGTGAGTCCGACCCCGCACCAATCCATCCGGAGGTTCCCGGCGTAACCTCTCCGCATGGACGCCGTCCGAGGTCTCCCGTCTGCTCGGACGGTGCTCGTAGCGGCGGCGCTCGTGATGCTCGTAGCGGCGGCCATCTCCGCCCACGAGCTCGGCACGATCCGCACGTTCGCGACGTTCCAGAGGGGCGCGTCGTTCACGGTCGAGCTCATCCTCGACCGCGAGCACCTGCCGCCGGGATTCGGGAAGGGTGAGGAGGTCCGACCTCCCGTCCGCATCCAGGGCCTGACTCCAGCGCTCGACGCGAAGGTCGGCGCCCTCCTCGGCCCGGCCGTCCGGGGTGCCCGTCCCGCCTTCGACGGCCGGGCGGTCCCGTTCCGGATCGAGCTCGTCCGGAACTCCGGAGAGGACGACGCCGCGGTCGCGGCCGCGGCCGAGCTGCGCCTTCGGATCTCCGGGCGCATTCCGGCCGGGGCGCACGCGTTCACCTGGAGCAATCCCGTAACGCTGGGAATGTCCATGCTGACCCTGGAAAGCGAAGGCAACGAGAACGTCGAGCGGCAGTGGCTGGAGAACGGCGGGGAGAGTCGGCCGTTCGCGCTCGCGGCTTCGATCGTTCCGCCGACGCGGGCGCAGGTCGTGAAGACCTATCTGAAGCTCGGATACACGCACATCCTCCCGAAGGGGACGGACCACATCCTCTTCGTCCTCGGGATCTTTCTCCTCTCCACGCGCCTGAAGCCGGTCCTGCTCCAGGTAACCGCGTTCACGGTCGCGCACACGATCACGCTCGCGTTGACGATCTACGGCGTGGTGTCCCTCGCGCGCTCGATCGTCGAGCCCCTGATCGCGATCTCGATCGTCTACGTGGCCATCGAGAACCTGACGACGACCGAGCTGAAGCCCTGGCGCGTTGCGCTCGTCTTCGCGTTCGGTCTCCTGCACGGAATGGGGTTCGCGGGAGTTCTGACCGAGCTGGGTCTCCCCCGCTCCGAGTTCCTGCCGGCGCTCCTCTCGTTCAACGTGGGGGTCGAGGCCGGGCAGCTGACCGTGATCGCGATCGCCCTCGTGCTCTTCGGCCTGCCGTTCCGGGAGAAGCCGTGGTACCGGGCGCGGATCGTCGTGCCGGCCTCCGTCGCGATCGCGGCCGTCGGGTTCTACTGGGCGGTGCAGCGGATCCTGGTCCGGTAGCTCCGCGTCTCAGAGCGGGTCGTGGACCCGCATTCCCGGAATTCCCACGAAGTCGTGGTCGTGGGTCCAGAGCGACCCCCCAACCCCTCGGATCGTCGGAGGCTCTCTGGATCGCCCGCTGAGCGGATGAATGCTCGGGTACCCCGGATCGGTGCGCGTAAACCAGCAGGTTGGTGTCGAGAGCAATCACCGGTGGGTGCGCAACCACTCCCACATGCGCTCACGACTGGAGATGTCCAGGCCAGGCGGGAGACCACCCGGGGCAGTGACCCAGCGAATCTTTCGTTTCGCCCGGCGCGACGGTCGAGTCGGACGAAGAGCGGAAGAAAGAACCGACTCCCAGAGCTCCTTCAGCGTCGTGCCCTGATCGACGGCCCTTTTTTTCCACGCCCTCAGGAGATCGTCCGGAAGCTCGACCATATATATGGGCCTACGCCTCGAGCACCGTCTCGTAGTGCTGTGAGCGCGCGTCGAACCGTTTGAGAAGCCGCCTCGCCTTCTCCGGCACGACCGCGGCCTCGTAGTCCTGGCCGGCGAATTCGCGAACCGACTCGATCGATTCGAACCAGAGGATCGTCACGAACTCGACGCCTTCGGAGACGTCGCGCTTGAGAAGATGAGCGCCGGTAAGTCCCCGGATTCGGCGGCTCGTGATTGCCGGCAGGATCTCGGACGTCAGGAGCTCTTCGTAGGCCGCGGCGTTCTCGCGGCTCGTCCAGCCGTGCCAGATCCGGCTGATCACCGCGATGTCGGGGCGCCGGCCTTCGCGCGGCGCCGGGGGGCGGGGCGCTCCGTCGTTGCAGTGGCGGCCGCCTTCGCAGCGGTCTTTCGCGGCTTGCGCGCCCTCGGCTTCGGCTTCTCGTCGGATTTCTCCGCAACTTCGAGGAACACCTCCCGCATCGGCGGGATGTTTTCGGGCGGCGCCTCGAACCCGCAGCCCGCGCGGTCGCACGCCAGGATCGCGCCGGCCTTGCGCTCGCGCAGCAGGAGGTAGGGGTTGCCGCATTGCGGGCACGCGCGCGGGATCGGCCGCGCGTTCAGGGAGAAGTCGCACGCGGGGTAGTTGACGCAGCCGTAGAACGCCCGGAAGCGGCCGCGGCGCTCGACGAGCGCGCCGCCGTCCTTCGGGCACTTCACCCCCGTGTCCTGCACCGGCTTGGGCGGCTTGTACTTGCACGCCGGATAGTTCGAGCAGGACACGTAGGCCCCGAAACGTCCGTGGCGCCGCACGAGCGCGTTGCTGCAGCGCGGGCACGCCTCGCCGGTGGGCTCGTCCGGCCGCGCCTCCGCCTTGCCCCGTTCCACCGCGACGTTGACGACGTTGCGGCAGCGCGGGTACGCCGTGCAGCCCAGGAACGAGCTCCCCGATCGGCTCTGGCGCAGCTTCATCGGGGACCCGCACTCCTCGCACATGGTCGCCTCGAGCTCGGCCGCGTCGATCGCGTCCTCGTCGGGATCCGGGATGTGGACCGTGAACGTGCAAGCGGGATAACCGCTGCACGCGATGAAGAGCCCGTTCTTCCCCATCCGCAGCTTGAGCTTCTTACCGCACTGGGGACACTTTTCGGAAAGGTCGGCGGCGATCGGCAGGAAGTGGAGGAGCTCGCGCGCCTGCAGGAGCGGGATCCCGGCCTTACCCGAGACCATCTTGTCGAGCGCCCGGTCCCGGTCCTTCGTGAACTTCTCGTCGAACTCGGAGAGCGCCTTCCGCCAGGAGAGCTTTCCCTCCTCCACTTCGTCGAGCCGTTCCTCCATGCGCGCGGTATAGCCCGTCTCGAAGAAGTCGTCGAAGTACGGGATCAGGAGCTCCAGCACGGTCCGTCCGAGAGCGGTCGGCAGAAACCGGCGGTCCTTCTTACGGACGTACTCGCGGTCCTCGAGCTTGCGCAGGATCTCGGCGTACGTGGAGGGCCGACCGATCCCGTTCTCTTCCAGGAACTTCACGAGTGAAGCCTCGTTGTAGCGCGGGGGCGGCTGCGTCGCCTTCCCCTCGGGCTCGATGGCGACGAGCCTGAGCGTCTCGCCGGCCGTGAGCGGCGGCAGCTTCGCGCCGTCCTTCTCGGACTCCTCGTCCTCTTCGACGGCGACGCCGTACGCGGCGAGGTAGCCGGGCGTCTTCAACGTCGAGCCGGACGCGCGGTACAGCGCGCGGCCCGCCTCGATCTCGGCGCTAACGGTGTCGTACACGGCGGGTGACATCTGCGAGGCGACGAACCGCTCCCAGATGAGCCGGTAGAGCTTCGCTTCGTCCGCCGCGAGGTAGCGGCCGACCTCGTCCGGAGGCAGCGCGAGATCGGTCGGACGGATTGCCTCGTGCGCGTCCTGGACGTCCCGCTTGCTGCGGAAGAAACGCGGCGTGTCGGGGAGCACGTCGAGGCCGGCCCCGTAACGCGTCGTGATGTGGTCGCGCAGCGCGGTGAGCGCGTCGTCCGAGACGCGCGTGGAATCGGTCCGCATGTACGTGATGAGGCCGACCGTGCCCCGGCCCGGAATCTCCCGTCCCTCGTAGAGGCGCTGAGCGATCTGCATGGTGCGGCGAACCGCGAACCCCAGCCGGCGCGCCGCGCCCTGCTGGAGCTGCGACGTGATGAACGGGGGAGGCGGATTCTTGCGGCGCTCGGACGTGTCGACCTTCGCGACCCGCCAGGTCGCCTTCTCCGCTTCCTCGCGAACCTGCGCGGCTGCCGACTCCGACTCGAGGCGCGGGTCGCTTCCGTCGAACTTCAGCTTCCGCCCGTCGAACGAGACGAGCTTCGCCGTGAAGGGGGGCGGCGCGGAGCCCTCGAGGTCCGCATCGACCGTCCAGTACTCGACCGGGACGAAGGCTTCGATTTCCTTCTCCCGCTCGCAGATGATCCGGAGCGCGACCGTCTGGACCCGGCCCGCGGAGAGTCCGCGCCAGATCTTCTTCCAAAGCAGGTCCGAGACCTCGTACCCGACGAGCCGGTCGATGATGCGCCGCGCCTGCTGCGCGTCCACGAGCCGGGAGTCGATCTCCCCGGCCGCCGCCATCGCGGCGAGCACGGCCTTCTTCGTGATCTCGTTGAAGCGCACGCGCCGGAACGGTTTCCCCTTCGCCGAGGAGGCGAGCGTCTGCTGCAGGTGCCACGAGATCGCTTCGCCCTCGCGGTCCGGGTCCGCCGCGAGGAACACCGCGTCGGCTTTGGAGGCCGCGCGTTTCAGCTCCTGGAGGGTCTTCTCCTTGCCGTGCAGGACCTCGTAGGTCGGCTCGTAGGAGTTCTCGCGGTCCACGCCCAGGCCCTTCTTCGGCAGGTCCCGGACGTGGCCGTAGGAGGCCAGAACGCGGAAGTCCTTGCCGAGAAATTTCTCGAGGGTGCGCGCCTTGGCGGGCGACTCGACGATGACGAGGTTGTTCATGACAGGGCGTGGGACGCTGCCATATCGCCGGGGAAAGCGCAAACCGGAGCGTCCGACACTCTTGACAACAAAGCGTTATTCCCGGCGGCCGAGTTTGGCCTCCCCGCTCTTCTCCACGCGGGACTTACCTCCTCGCCGCGCCGTACCGTCCGGCGTCGCAGATCGCGAGTCCCGCGGCCTCGAGCTCGAACAGAGCCGCGAGGACCGTGGCCGCCGGAAGTTCCAACGCCTGCGCGAGCTCTTCCGCCGAGAGCGACTCCTCCCTCCGGAGAGCTTCATAGAGACGCGCGGCCTCGCCCGACATCTCGAGAGCCAGCTTCGGCTGCCCGGCGCGCGCCGTCGGAACCCCGACCGAGGGAAAGAGCTCCGACAGCACGTCCTCCGAGCCGCGGCAGAGAATCGCGCCGTCCCGAAGGAGCTCGTGCGTACCCGCGGAAGTCTCGGAGAAAACGCTTCCGGGCACGGCGAAGACGTCGCGCCCGGAGTCAGCGGCGAGGCGCGCCGTGATGAGCGATCCGCTGCGACGCGAAGCTTCGACGACGACGACTCCGACCGCGAGGCCCGCGATGATCCGGTTGCGGATCGGGAAGTTCTGGGGCCGGGGCTCCGCGCCGGGCGGGAACTCCGAGAGAAGAAGGTCCGTCGCTGACATCTCCGCTTTCAGAGGCGCGTGCTCGCGCGGGTAGTTGACGTCGAGCCCGCACCCGAGCACGGCCACCGTTCCGCCCGGGCCTTCCCGCGCCGCCTGGTGGGCGGCGGCATCCACGCCGCGCGCGAAGCCGGAGACGATCGTGACGCCGGCCTGCGAGAGATCGCGGGCGAGCCGCGCGGCTACGTCGCGTCCGTACCGCGTCGCGTTGCGCGACCCGACGATTGCGACCGCGGGCAGGCGGAGCTTCTCGAGACGTCCGATCGCAAAGAGAAGGAACGGCGGATCCGCGATCTCGGAGAGGAGCTTCGGATACTCCTCGTCGAAGGCGGTGACGACTCTCAGCCCGGACGATTCGACCGCTCCGGCCCAGCGCTCCGATGCCGCGTCCTCCGGGCCGGCGAGGAGGGCCCGGGCGCGAACGACCGACCCGAGCCGTTGCGCGAGCTCCCCTTCCGGCGTCGACAGGACCGCCTCGAGATCGCCGAGCTCGCGCACGACCGGCCACACCCGCTGGGGCGTCAGCTCCCGGGACCGGGCCCAGGAAATCGCGGTTCGACGTGCGAGAGGCATCCGAAACATATTTTCCTCAACCCGACGGGTGTCTGGAAAGCCGGCAGGTGGAGCCATCTCCAAAGCGCCGGACGGACCGCACGTTTTCATGGATTCTTCAGAAAGCGGCGGAGGAAGCCGCATCACGGCCCCTTCGCGGCCGGAGAAAGGGCGAAATTCCGCGAGCGCGCGGCGCCTTTCCTATAATAGCCGCCCCACCGGGGGAAAGAAGATGCGGAGCACGGACGTGTTGAGGAAATTCGCGCTGGTGGTCGGGGCCGCGGTCATCGCCGTCGGCTGCTCGTCGTACTCCCGCACCGACAAGGCGCAGACCCAGATTTCGTTCGGAACGTCCGTCGCCCGCCGGGGCCTCTGGCGCGAGGCCGCCTTCCGGTTCGAGCGCGCGGTCCAGCAGGAGCCGAACAACGCGCGGGCGCACAACAACCTCGCCGTGGCTCTGGAAGCCGAGGGTGAGTTCTCGCGCGCGCTCGCCGAGTACAAGCGCGCCCTGGAGCTCGACTCCGGAGATTCGTACATCCGCCGCAACTACGCGCGTTTCGCCGAGTTCTACACCTCGTATACCCGGACGACCGGTAAGGCGAGCGGTGGTCCGTAGGACTTTCTCCGGCTCATGGCGCGCCGCGGCCGTCGTGCTCCTGGCGCTCTCCGCGGCCCTTCCGGCGGCGGCCGGCGTGACGCAGGTCAAGCTCAAGCTGCCGCTCAAACCCCGGCTGCCCCTCCGCGGGAACGAGAAGATCGCGCTCGCGCCGTTCGTGATCGCGACCGAGGCGGAGAAGGCGCGCGACAAGCGGCTCCAGAACGTCGACCTCCAGGCCGAGTTCCAGCGATTCCTGAAGAAGCAGATCGAGAAGAAGACCAAGCTCGAGACGGTCGCGCTCCCGACCGACCTGAAGCTGCCGACGCAGAACCTCTCGGAGCTGGGGCGCTCGACCGAATTCTGGCGCGCGCTCGGCACCCAGACCGGGGCGGAGATCATCGTCTCCGGCAGCCTGGAGTTCCGAGTCGAGGACCGGTCCGGCTACAAGACCGAGGAGTACGTCTCTCCCATCGACGGCCGGACCTACTACCGGCAGGTTTACGTCGAGCAGACCGGGTTCCTGTTCGACATCGTGTTCCTCGTCTTCGACGGCCGTTCGGGGGAGAAGATCCTCCAGGACGAGTTCAAGGACTTTCGCCAGACCGGCGGCCGTCGCGCCGACGAGCTGCAGGGCCTCTTCGAGAACCTGTTTTCGCTGGAGAACCAGATCCTGAACCTCTTCGTGGCCCGCGACCGCGAAGCCGAGCGGTACATCTTCACGGACTGAACAGAACCGGCCCGAGGTACCAACCATCCGATACTCCCGTACAGACCAGCGAGGCCTTTCTCCCCGTCATCCCGAGCGCCGCAGGCGCGAGGGATCCCTCGCTTCGCTCGGGATGACAGTGAGGAGGGCTTGCGACATGAAGAAGATCGCGATCGCGCTCGTCTTCGCGCTCTGCGCCGCGGCTCCCGCGGTCGCGCAGTTCGGGAAGAACAAGATCGTCTACGACAACTTCGACTGGAAGGTCTACCGCTCGACCCACTTCACGATCTATTTCTACGAGTCGGAGCGGGCCGCCCTTCCCAAGGTGGCCTCTTACGCGGAGAGCGCTTACGACGACATCTCGCGCGCCCTGAACTTCCAGATCCCGAAGCCGATCAACCTCATCTATTACGCGACGCACGCGGACTTCGAGCAGACCAACACCATCCTGAATTTCATCCCGGAGGCGTTCGGGGCCTTCGCGCTCCCCGCGCGCAATCGGATGGTCCTGCCCATCGACTCCCCCGACGAGAAGCTCGCCCAGCTCATTGCCCACGAGCTCACGCACGTCTTCCAGTTCGAGATCCTTTTCGGCGGCAACTACATCCGCGCCGCGTCGACGAACGCTCCCCAGTGGTTCATGGAAGGCATGGCCTCCTACTTCGGCAACGACGAAGACAACAAGGACCGGATGGTTCTCCGCGATGCCGTCCTCTCCGACCAGGTCCCGGAGGTCGCTCAGACCAACGGCGTGGGCGGCTTCTTCGCGTACCGGTTCGGCCACGCCGTCTTCGACTTCATCGAGGCGGAGTGGGGCAAGGACGCTGTCCGCGACTTCGTTTTCGAGTTCCGCAACCAGATCGGCGGGAACGTCGAGAAGGTCATCAAACGGGCGTTCAACATTTCCGGCGAGGACTTCGACGTGAAGTTCCGGCGCTACCTGCGCCAGAAGTACCTGAAGATCCTGACCGAGCGGGGCGAGCCGATCGACTTCGGCGAGCGGTTCAAGCTCGTCGACGAGCCCTCGGCCGACATATCTCCCCGCGCATACCCGTCGGGCGACTTCGTCGCGGCGATCTCGACCTTCAAGAACGACGCGGACGTCGTCGTCCTCTCGACGACCGACCGGAAGCTCTACCGGAATCTCACCCGGGGCTCGACGACCCGCTACGAGTACCTCGTGAGCCAGTGGCTGACGACGGGCCCGCTCGGCGGCGCGGACCTCGGCGTGTCCCCCGACGGCAACACGGTCGCGGTGTTCGCGCGGCGGGAGCGCGGCCGCGAGATGCTCCTGCTGAATGCCCTGAACGGCGGCATCCGGGAGCGCGTCGAGATGCCCGGGCTCGACCAGCAGCTGAATCCGGCCTTCTCCCCCGACTCCCGCACCGTCGTCTTCCGGGCGCTCAAGGCCGGACGCCCCGACATCTGGGCCTACTCGATCGACTCGAAGACCCTGACGAACCTGACCGACGACGAGGCCTTCGACTTCGGCCCCGCCTGGTCCCCCGACGGGAAATGGGTTTACTACTCGTCGGTGCGGGGCACGAAGGCGAAGATCTTCCGCTTCGACCCTTCGGCGCCGGGCTCCCGCGAGCAGGTCACGTACGGAGACTGGAACGACGAAGACGTGTCGGTGACGCCCGACAGCAAGCGGATCTTCTTCACGTCGGATCGCGACGGCGGCATCTTCAACATCTACTCGGTCAACCTCGAGAACGGCGAGACGAGCCTTCACACGAACGTCGTGGCCGGCGCCTTCTCGCCCACGGTCTTCATCGGGAAAGACAACACCGAGAAGCTGGTCTTCTCCGCGTACTACAAGCGGCGGTTCACCCTCTACATCGCGGACGCGCGGAAGTCGGTCCGGCGGCTTCCGGACCTCGCACCGGCGATCTCGCCCGCCGGACCCGAGTCCCAGAAACTGTTCCAGCCGGCGATCGAGGTCGCGGTCGACCCCGAGAAGATCAAGCCCAGAGGCAGCCGGAAGCTCCAGCTCGAGGACGCGCAGGTGGTCGCGGGAGTGAACACGGACCAGACGTTCGTGTCCAACACCGTGCTGGTCTTCGGAGACAACCTGGGTGACCGGCGCCTGATCGCGCAGTTCCAGTCGCTCTCCTCGTTCACGAACTTCAACTTCATCTACTACAACCTGCGCCAGCGGCTCCAGAAGGGCTTCGCGCTGTTCGACAACCGGACCTACTTCCTCGGTTTCGACCAGAGCCGGAACGAGCTGCAGCGCGGCCGCCGCATCTACCGCCAGACCGGCGCCCTCGGGCTCCTGAGCTATCCGTTTTCCCGCTACTACCGGGTCGAGGGGCAGCTCGGCTACATCTCCCGGAAGTTCGACTTCCCCTTCGTGATCCAGAACAACGACGGGACGCAGGCGTTCTTCGTCGAGTCGCGATCGGACAACTTCCCGACCGCGGGAGTCTCGCTCATCGGGGACACCGTGCTCTACCAGGGGTGGGGCCCGCTGTCGGGACGGCGATTCTCGCTCTCCTACTCCTACTCGCCCGACTTCAAGAAGGACGCGAACACGCTGGTGCCGGGACAGCACGACACCGGCACCCTCTCCTCGGACGTCACGGTCGACATCCGCCAGTACTTCAAGATCACGGAGCGGTCGCTCATCGCGGTCCGCCTGTTCGGCGCGTACTCGACCGGAAACTTCCCGAACATCTACTACTTCGGCGGCCTCGACACGCTGCGGGGGCTCGACTTCCGCGAGCAGATCGGGAACAAAGTCGGCTATGCGAACTTCGAGTACCGCTTCCCGCTGGTCGACGTCCTGCAGCTTCCGATCGGCGCCTTCCGGAACATCCGTGGGCAGGTTTTCCTGGACGTGGGCGGAGCCGCGTTGCAGGACCAGAGATTCCGGTTCTGGGACGCGAACGACCGGCGGCTGATCGACGGAAAGGCCGCGTACGGGCTGGGCTTCCAGCTGTCGCTGCTCGGCCTCGATCTCCACTGGGACTTCGCGAGGTTGTGGGACTTCAAGAAGACGCTCTCCGGCTTCAAGACGTCGTTCTACATCGGGGCTCAGTTCTAGGCCTCAGCCCAGTTCCCGCCGAGCTATTCGAAGTAGCCGTTTACGTCCAGGAGGACGTGGACGTGCCCGGTCCACTGGCCGCATCCAACGCTCACGCTTCCGGTGGGCGTGACGTCTCCGATGACGTTGTTGGCCCGAGTCTGTCCCGGCCGATAGTTGATCGTGGACGTTCCCGGCGCCGCGTTCCCCGCGAAGACCACCAGGTAGCCGAAATCGTCGGGGCCGGTTACCGTCACGTTCCCCGAGATCGACCGCGCCGTCGCGGGCAGGCCGCAGGAGAGCGCGACCGGGAACCCGCGTTGCGTCCGGGCTGCCAGGAAGGGTCCGCCCAGGGGACCCGCGGGATCGCGTGTATCGAACAGCCGGCACGGCGGAAGCGTGTAGAAACGGGTGCCCTCCGCCGTAAACGGCGGCCGCACCGGCTGAACCGCCGGAAACGGAAGACTCTGGAGGTAGTCGGTGACGACGAGCTTCGGGGTGGAATCGCAGCGATCGATGCTCTGGCCCGTTTCACATCCACGGCCGACGACGTAAATGAAGGCGTGGTTGATCTGAAACGGCGCGAGGCGCGCGTTCTCCCCGGTCATTCCGACCAGGAAGTCGCGGATCCGATCGCGCTGAGCGGCCTCGCCGATGAGGTCGGAGTTCCATCCGAACTCGCTCACCCAGATCGGCTTACCCGCGTTGCGCGGGTTGTACTGCTGAATCGGATAGAGCTTGTTCCACCAGAGCTTGTCCGCCGCGTCTGCCGCCGTCGAGTCGGCGCTCGCGTTCGCGTGGACGGAGATCGCGTCCAGGAAGGATGAGGCGTTCCCGTCCGGAAACTCCGTCGCCTCGAGCTGCGAGAGAATCTGCAGAGTGCGGGGGTTCCAACCGCCGGAAAGTCCGGGTCCGACGATGCGCGCGGCCGGATCGATCGACCGGATGATCCGCGCCGCCTCGACCAGGTAGTCGACGTACCTCGGCGCAACGGTCGGGTCCGCGTCCCAACCCACCCCATAGGTCGTGTTGCCCGAGAGGTCTGGCTCGTTCCACACCTCGTACGCCGCCACGCGTCCCTTCATGTGGGCCGCGACCTTCCCGACGAACCTCTTCCAGAGGTCGATCGCCGGAGGCTTCGCCCCATTCGTGCAGCCGCACGCCCACGCCGGCGCACCCGAGAGGATGTAGAAGACCTGCTGCCCGTTGGCGCGCGCCTGGTCCACGACCGCGTCCGCTTCGGTCCAGTTCCACTGGCCCGACTGGGGCTCGACGAAGGACCAGTAAACGCTCACCCGGATCCAGCCCACGTTCGCGGAGCGGGAGAGCGGGCCCCCTTCGTTCGTGCCGATAACGACCGGGCGGGCGGCGCGAGCGGCGCCGGTGCTGAGGAGGAGCGCGAGAGCGAGAGAGGTGGACTTCATCGGGTCAGCAAGGCGTCAACACGAGAGGGGTAGCCGCAATTTCGTACAATCGGCGGGACTTGCCCCCGCAAAGATCTCTGGCGATCCGGGTCCTCGGTACCTATGGCGGGTCCGCGCCCGGCTATCGGATGACGACCTTCCTGATCGACGGCGAGACCGCCCTCGACGCCGGATCGTTGACGGAGACCCTCCCGCTCGCCGCGCAGAGGCGCATCCGGCGGGTGGCGCTCACGCACGCGCACTTCGACCACTTCGCGTCGCTTCCGTTCCTCGTCGCGAACCTCGCCGGCCGTGAGTCCGAGCCTCTCGAACTGGCGGCTCCCGCCCCCGTCCTCTCGGCGATGCGCAAGCACGTTTTCAACGACGTGACCTGGCCCGACTTCACCCGGCTGCCTTCCGTCGCGCGGCCTACGCTCCGCTACCGGCGGATCTCGGAAGCTCAGCCGTACCGCGCGGGTTCGCTGACGCTGACACCGGTCCCGGTCCGCCACGCCGTGCCCGGCTTCGGTTACGTCGTGTCGAAGCCGGGGCGAGCGGTCGTTTTCTCGGGCGACACGAGTCCGACCGAACGGATCTGGGCGGTGGCGCGCCGGACCCGGAACCTGAAGGCGATCTTCCTCGAGGTGTCCTTCTCGGACGCGCAGGCCGAACTGGCCCGCGCCTCGTGCCACATGACGCCCCGCCTGGTGGCGGAGGAGCTGACCAAGATGCCGCCGAGGGTGCCCGTCTACCTGTACCACATGAAACCGCCGTCGCTCGCCCGCATCCGGCGCGAGATCGCGGCGCTCGCCGAGCCGCGGCTGAAGCTGCTGGAGTCGGAGCGAAGCTTCCGCTTTTGATGCCGCGGGGACAGGTCCCACGGACCTGCACCCGCCTCCGAATTCGTCCAGCTAGCCGAGCTTCCTTGCCCACGCGAGGAGGTCCACCGCGAGCGTCCCGGCGAGGCGCCCCCGTGCGTGGTCGTTGCGCAGGAGATCATCGCGGGCTCCCGAAAGTACGGCCTCGCGCACCAGCCACGTCGAGCCGTCGCGCACTTCGACCCGGAACTCGAGGGGGACCTCCCGGCCGTCGGGGTACTTCCGCTTGACCGCGAGCGCGCGCCGGTCCGGATCGGGCGTGACCTCTTCCTCGAAGCCCGCCTCCGCCGCTCCCGGAGGCGACAGCCGGAATCGCCAGCCCTCCCCCGTCACGTCGGCGACTCCCTCCATCAACTGCCGGTATCCGTCGGGCGTCGCGATCGCGCCGAACGCCCGTTCCGCATCCGCCTCGATCGAAAGCCACGCCGTCAGGCGGGCGTCGGCGAACTCGGGCTCGGGGTCGCCGGCGATGGAGAAGGCGCGGCGGAGCAGAGCCTCGTCCATGCCGAAGAGCCCGGAGAGAAGCGGGGCGCGGTCGCCCGCGAGCGGGATCCGCGTGCGCGTGTGCAGGTCGTCGACCCGAATCTCTCCCCGCACGAACGTGACGACGCGCGGGCCGTCGCGCTTCTGGAGCGAGACGTTCCCGAGGAACTTCGAGTCCGGCCGGAACGTGGCTCGCCAGTGCGAGAGAAACTCCTCGTCCGCGACCGGAGCCCGGAAGACCTCCAGGCGCCGCGGCCCGTCCGGTACGCCCGAGAGAAAGCGAACCGCGAGGCCGCGCTCCGTTTCGGTCGCCGAAAGGACCGCGACCTCCGTCTCGGCCTCTCCCCCGCCGGCCGGCAGGAGCGCCGGAAGCGGAAAGCCCACGTCCGCGAGCCACTCCCGCCCGCCGGCCACCACGAAGGTCGCCGCGTGGTCGAACTCGGAGAGGACCCGCCCGAGGACCTTCCGCGAGGTGAAACCGGACGACTGGAGCAGCGCGTCGAACGCAGCAACGCGCGCGAAGCAGGTTCCGCCGGAACCCGACTCGAGGAAGTCCGACCAGAAGACATCCGGCACGCGCGGCTTCTCCACGGGATCCGAGATCTCCGCGTCGCGGACGATCTTCGACGCCGTCTCGAACGGCACGCGGGCGAGAAATCGCCCGAAGAGCCTTTCGAGGAACGGAAGAGACGGATCTTCCGCGGAGAGCTCGAGGGCGTCGAGCACGTCCTCCGGGTCGAAGCTCAATTTTTGTGGGTCAGCCGCGCGACGAGCCCGGCAATGCGCTCTCCCGCCTCTTCCGAGAACCAGAAGTCGAGGAAGGGGTCGCCCTCCGCGGCACGATCGAAGCGCGCCAGCGTCTCGGCCCGGGCGCGGCGCTTGATCTCCGCGTAGGCGGGGCGGGACCGGCCGGCGAGTTCCCGCGCGCGCCCGAAGGCGACGTCGAGAAGGTCCGCGGCCGGCACGATCCGGTCGAGAAAGCCCACCTCCAAGGCGCGGTCTCCGGAGACGTTGTCGCCGGCGGCCGCGAGGCGCTCGGCCTCCCGGTCGCCGAGGACGTGTCGGAAGATTTCGTATACCGGTCGAGGGATCGGGACTCCGAGTGCGACCTCGGAGAGCCCGAACTGTCCCTCCCCCTCCGCCGCGATCCGCTCGTCGGCAACGGAAGCGAGGATCATCCCTCCCGCGATCGCATGGCCCGGCAACGCGGCGACCAGGGGGCCCTCGAAGACGAACATCTCGCGCATCAGCGCGTTGAAGTCGCCCAGAAACCCCGCCATCTCTTCCCGGGTGTACGCACGGACCGTGCGGAGGTCCCAACCCGCCGAGAAAAGGGGCTGCGACGAGGTGAGAAGGATCGCCGGAGCGTCGGACGCGTTAGCAACCGCGCCCCGCAGGTCCGCGACGAGCGCCGGGTTGATTGCGTTCGCGCGCGGCCGGTCGAGGGTGAGGATCGCAACTCCGTCGCGAACCTCGGAGCGGACGAACCCCGTCGCCCCCGCGGCGCTCACGCCGTCCTCCGCTGCCCGCGGAGCGCGGCAAACGCCAGCTCGTGAACCGTGGCGTCGTCCGTCAGCTCCGGGTGGAACGTCGCCGCGACGACGTTGCCCTGCCGGACGAGCACCGGCTCCGACTCGCGGGTCGCGAGGATCTCGACGGCCGCACCGACGCGCCGGATCTTCGGCGCGCGGATGAAGACCGCCGGCAGCCGCCCGCCGAGCGCGGGTGCGTCCACGTCGCCCACGAACGAGTCGGCCTGCCGGCCGTAGGCGTTCCGCTCGACCGAGATGTCGATGATGCCCAACCCCCTCTGGTCGGGGTTGGTGACCTCCCGCGCGAGAACGATCGCGCCGGCGCAGGTGGCGAGCACCGGGGCGCCGGTCGCGGCGAAGCGGCGGATGGAGTCCTCCCAGGGCGCCGACTCGAAGAACTTCCAGAGCGTCGTCGATTCGCCGCCCGGAACCACCAGGCCGGCCGCGCCCTCGAGCTCCTCCGGCTTCCGGGCCTCGAAGGAGGCGAGCCCCATCTCCGCAAGCCTCCGGCCGTGGGCCGCAAAGTCCCCCTGGAGGGCGAGGACCGCGACGCCGCGATTCACCACGGGCTTCGAGTCTCCCTGTCATCCTGAGGAGCGCAGCGACGAAGGATCTCTAGATTTTCGAGAGATCCTTCGCTTCGCTCAGGATGACAAATCGGCGTCTTCACCACTCTCTTCCCTGCAGCCGCGCTTCCGGCTCCCGTGTCATTCCGAGGAGCGGAGCGACGAGGAATCTGTGGCGCGCTCGGGATGACAACTGGAGGGGCTTCGCTCGGGATGACAGGTCACCAGCCTCTCCCCTGCAGCCGCGCTTCTTCCGGCAGGCTCGAGGCCTCGATCCCCTTCATTCCGGCGCCGAGCGACTGCTCGGCCTCCACGAGCGCCTGCGCATCCTGCCAGTGAGTCGTCGCCTTCACGATTGCGCGCGCGCGGAGCGCGGGATCGTCGGATTTGAAGATGCCGGACCCAACGAAGATCGCCTCGGCGCCGAGCATCATGCACAGCGCGGCGTCCGCCGGCGTCGCGACGCCTCCCGCCGCGAAGTTCGGGACGGGCATGCGGCCGGTCTCCGCGACCTGCTCCACCAGCTCGAACGGCGCCTGCAGCCGCTTGGCCTCGCGCATCCGCTCGTCCTTGCTCATGAGCGTCAGGTTGCGGATCTCGCGGTGGACGTCGCGGAGGTGCTTGACCGCGTGAACGATGTCGCCCGTGCCGGCCTCCCCCTTCGTCCGGATCATCGCGGCGCCCTCGCCGATGCGGCGCAGCGCCTCTCCCAGGTTCCGGCAGCCGCACACGAACGGGATGGCGAAATCGTGCTTGTAGACGTGGTTCTCCTCGTCGGCCGGGGTGAGGACCTCGGACTCGTCGATGAAGTCCACCTTGAGCGCCTCCAGGATCCGCGCCTCGGCGACGTGCCCGATCCGGCACTTCGCCATGACCGGGATCGAGACCGCCTCCTGGATCTCGCGGATCTTCGACACCGGCGACATTCGGGCGACTCCCCCGTCGCGACGGATGTCCGCCGGCACGCGCTCCAGCGCCATGACCGCCGCGGCGCCGGCGGCCTCCGCGACGCGCGCCTGGTCCGCGTTGACGACGTCCATGATGACGCCGCCTTTCAACATTTCGGCGAGGCCGACCTTGACGCGAAACGAATCGGTGTCCCTCATAACTACTCCTTCGCTTTCCGTCCCCGCGACTTGCTTAGACCACAGGTGCAGCGTCGATCACCGACGACCGCGCCCGCGTTTCTTTTACTGACTCCGCGAGAAGCGCGACGCCCGGCTCGATCGCGTCGCGCTCGACGCGGGACACCGAGAGGCGCAGCGCCGCGCGGTCCTTTCCCTCCGGATCGAAGTCCCCTCCCGGCGCGACGGCGACTCCCCGGGCCGCGGCCGCTTCCGCCACGCTTCTCCCCGAGACTCCCTCCGGAAGGCGCACCCAGAAGAGCGCGCTTCCGGGCTCTCCCCCCCACCACGACACTTCGGGAAGGTGTCTCCCGAGCGCTTCCGCCATCGCCTCGCGCCGGATCTCGACTTCCCACGCGCGCGCCTTGCGCGCCTCGCGGTCGGCGCCCGCGCGCAGGAACGACGCAATCGCGGCCTGTAGCGGGAGCGGCGTCTGGAAGTCGGCGGTTCTCTTCACGAGAGCCAGCCGCTCGACGACGTCCCGCGGCGCCGCCAGCCAGCCGATGCGGAAGCCGGGCACGAGGTCCTTCGACAGGGTCCCCAGCCAGACCACCCGGTCTGGGCGGCGCGCCGCGAGCGGCGCTTCGCCCGATTCGGGCTCCTCGTAGCCGTCCTCGACGACGAGCGCTCCCGCATCCTCCGCCGCCTCCAGGATTTCGCGCCGTTTCGATTCGGTCGTGGTGACGCCCGTGGGGTTCTGTCGTTCCGGCATCACGTAGAGGAGCTTCGCGCGCCGGCCGCGCAGGGGCGAAACGTCCGGCCCCTCCGGCGTCATCGGCAGCGGGACGATCTCGACTCCGGCGAACCGCGCCAGCGCGAGCGCCCCGGTGTAGGTGGGCGACTCCATAGCGACGGAATCGCCCGGGTCGGTGAACGTCCGGAAGAGGAGGTCGAGCCCCTGTTGCGCGCCGCTCGTCACGAGAATCTCGTCGGGGGAGCGCGCGATGCCGCTCTCCGAGAGCCGCCGCGAGATCTCGACGCGTAGCTCTTCGAGGCCGAGCGGGGGAGCGTACTGCCACAGGTCCGGCCGCCGGCTCCACGCTTCCGTCAGAGTGTCGATGAACCGGTCGAGCGGGAAAAACCGCTCGTCCGGCGTCAGGCGCGAGAAGTCCGCGACGAGCGGAAGGGCGACGGGCGCGGGAGCCGCGGCCGGGATTGCGGAGGCCCGCCGCGAGACGAGCTCCGCGGCGTCGAATGGCCGGGGCCGCCGGGCGGCGGCGCGGACGACGGTGCCGCTGCCCACGCGCGTCGTCCCCAGACCCTCTTCCGCGAGGCGTCGATAGGCGGACTGCACGCTCCCGCGGTTGACGCCGAGCGCCGCGGCGACCTCCCGCGTCGTGGGAAGTCGGGCGTTGGCGGGGAAGAGTCCGGTCTCGATGCGCGCGGCGAGCGCCGCGAAGAGCTGGTCGGAAAGCCGCTCCCGGGAGGTGCGATCGAGCTCGATCGAGAGCAGGTGATCCAATTGGTCCGTCATTGTTCCAATTGTATCGATACCTCGCGCCCTTCCAAGGCGATTTTATCTAAACGTTGATTGCGAAGGGGATAAAGGAAATTCGGAGGGACGCGGAATCTGGGGGACGCGAGAGCTCTAACTGCCCGCGCTGTCAGTTATTTGAGGCCCTAGGCTCCGTGCTTTCGGAGCTCGTCGTCCAGGTTGCGTGAGAACAGGAACTCCTCGTCGCGGGGGTTCGGGTTCTTGCGCTTCGCCAGGGAGCCGCGCACTTTCTCCTCGATCGCGTCGAGCTCCTTGTACGCCTCCGTCAGGTCCCGCACGATCGCCCGCCGGACGGTGTCGTCGTCCGCCTTCTGCGTGAGGTTCAGGTTCTCCTTCAGCTTCTTCGCGATGACGCGGGAGAGGTAGAGAACGCGGTCCGGCGACGGCTTCATCGCTCCCGGCTCGCGAGAATTTCGTCGGACAGCGGGTGCCGGAAGAGCTGCTCGATGACCGCCGGCGAGACCGCGGCGACGTCGGCGCCCATCAACGCGGCATCGAGCACGTGGACCGGGTTGCGCAGGTCCGATACCAGGATCTGCGTCTGGAAGCCGTAGTTGTCGTACACGCGGATGATCTGTTCGACGAGGTCCATGCCGATCGACCCGATGTCGTCGAGCGGTCCCACCGCCGGCGCCACGTAGCTGACGTTCGACTTGGCCGCGATCAGCGCCTGCGCCGCCGAGAAGCAGCCGGAGGCGCAGACGGCCACCTGGTCCTGCGCGAGCAGCCGCGCGACGCGCATCCCCTCGGGCTGCGCCGGAAGCGAGACGACGATGTCCTTGCCGAGCTTCGCGAGCTCGCGTGCCTCCTTGTACATGCCCTTGGCGTCGGTCGAGGTCGGGCTCACGCACACCGGGCCGTCGGTCAGCGCCGAGAGCTCCCGTGCGGCTCGCCGATAGTCCAGGCCGACCGTCTCCGCCGCCGCCGGCGAGAGCCAGACACCGTCCAGGAGGCCCCATTCGCGGACTTTCTTCGCGTCGTCGACCAGGGCGCTGTCGAGAAAGAAACGCATGGGTGGCGGGGGATTCTATCCCCGCCTCATCCGCCGGGAGCTACTCTTCGTCGTCCAGGAAAGGCGTGCCTTCCGGGGGCTCGGACGCCTTCGACCGCGGACCCGGCGCCGGGGGCTCCGGCTCCGCCCCGGGGAGCGCCGCCTGCGCATCGTCGTCTCCATCGTCGGGCTCCGCGAGCTTCGCGACGGCGACGACGCGGTCTCCTTCATCGAGGTTGATCAGGCGCACGCCCTGCGCGGCGCGTCCGGTCTCCCGGATGTCCTTGACCTTGATCCGGATGAGCATCCCGCTCTGCGTAATCAGCAGAAGTTGATCCACGTCGGTGACCGACTTGATCCCGGCGACCGGGCCGTTTTTGTCGGTGACCCGGATGTTGATGACGCCGGAGCCGCCGCGCGCCTGGAAGCGATACTCGGACGCCTCGGAGCGCTTGCCGTATCCCTTCTCGGTCACGGTCAGGAGATGCCCGTGTTCCTCCACGACTTCCATCTCGACGACGTAATCGGAATCTTTTTTCAAAGCGATTCCCCAGACGCCCGTGGTATCGCGGCCGGTCGGCCGGACGTCCGTCTCGGCGAAGCGGATGCCCTGGCCGAGGTGGGTGCCGATGAAGATCTGGCGGGTTCCATCGGTCACGCGGACCGAGAGGAGCTCGTCGCCCTCTTCGATGTTGATCGCGATGATGCCGCCGGAGCGCACGTTCGAGTACGCCGCCAGAGCCGTCTTCTTGACGAGGCCGAGCTTGGTCGCGAAGACCAGATGTTGATCCTCGGGGAAGTCCATCGTGGAGGCGAGCGCCACGACGCGCTCGTTCGGATCCAGATTCAGCAGGTTGACGATCGCCTTGCCCCGGGTCGCGGGCCCGAGCTGCGGAACCTCGTACACCTTGATCCAGTGCATGCGTCCCCGCGAAGTGAACGCGAGGATGTAGGCGTGCGTCGACGCGACGAAGAGGTGTTCGACGACGTCCTCTTCCTTCGTCGTCGCGCCGATGCGCCCCTTGCCGCCGCGGCGCTGCGCGCGGTAGAGCGACAGGGGAGAGCGCTTGATGTAACCGCCGCGCGAGACCGTGATCACCATGTCCTCTTCGACGATCAGGTCCTCGATGTCGATGTCGGACGCCTCCGCCACGATCTCGGTCCGGCGCTCGTCGCCGAAGAGCTTCCTGATCTCCTGGAGCTCGTCCACGATGATTTCGAGCACCAGCTTCTCGGACCCCAGGATCTCCTTCAGCTTAGCGATCAAGGTCAGGACTTCCTGGAACTCGGCAACGATCTTTTCCCGCTCGAGGCCGGTCAGCCGCTGCAGCCGCATCTCGAGGATGGCCTGCGCCTGGATCTCGTCCAGCCGGATGACGTCGTCCCTCTTCCCCTTTGCGGGCTCGGGGAGCTTCATCCCCGTGAATTTCTCGAGGCCCGCGCGGCTCATCGAGACCTCGGCGATCAGGCGTTCTTTCGCTTCCTTCGGGTCCTTCGAGCCGCGGATGATCTTGATGACCAGCTCGATGTTCGCGAGAGCGAGCGCGAGGCCGCGCAGGAGGTGCGCGCGCTCCTCCGCCTTCTTCAGGTCGAACTGGGTCCGCCGGATGACGACCGACTTGCGGTGGTCGATGAAGTGCCGGAGGAGATCGGCGAGAGGGAGGACCTTCGGCTGGTTCTCGACGATCGCGAGGAAGATGATCCCGAACGTCGACTGCATCGGGGTCAGCGAATAGAGCTGGTTCAGGACCACCTGCGCGTTCTCCCCGCGCTTCAGCTCCACCACCACGCGGATCCCCTCGCGGCTGCTCTCGTCGCGCAGGTCCGAGATCCCGTCGATCTTCTTGTCGTTGACGAGCTCGGCGATCCTCTCCACGAGCTTCGCCTTGTTCACCTGGTAGGGAATCTCGGTCAGGACGATGGACTCTTTCTCGCCGCGCGCCGCCTTCTCGATGACCGCCCGGGCCCGGACCTGCACGATGCCGCGCCCCGTCTTGTACGCATCCCGGATTCCCACGGCGCCGTGGATGAAACCGGCGGTGGGGAAGTCGGGGCCCGGGAGCTTCTTCATCAGCTGGCCGAGCGTCGCGTCGGGGTGCCGGATCAGCTCGATCGTGGCGTCGACGACCTCGCCCAGGTTGTGCGGCGGGATGTTGGTCGCCATGCCGACCGCGATGCCGGACGACCCGTTGACCAGCAGGTTCGGGAACTTCGAGGGGAGAACGGTCGGTTCGAGGAGCGACCCGTCGTAGTTGGGGACCCAGTCCACCGTCTCCTTCTCGATGTCGTCGCCGATCAGCTCCGCGGCGAGGCGGGTCAGGCGGATCTCGGTGTAACGCATCGCCGCGGCGTTGTCGCCGTCGATGGAGCCGAAGTTGCCCTGGCCGTCGACCAGCGGATACCGCATGGAGAACTCCTGGGCCATGCGGACGATCGAGTCGTAGACCGAGCCCTCGCCATGGGGATGGTATTTGCCGAGCACGTCTCCGACGATGCGCGCGGACTTCTTGTAAGGCTTGTTGTGGAGGTTGTTCTGCTCCCACATGCCGAAGAGGCAGCGCCGGTGAACCGGCTTCAACCCGTCGCGGACGTCCGGGAGGGCGCGTCCGATGATGACGGACATCGCGTAGTCGAGGTACGAGCGGCGGACCTCGTCCTCGATCGTGACGGGAACGCGTTCTTCGGTGGAAAGTATGTTCGAGGTCAAATGCTTACCTTGTCGTTCCGAGGAGCCAGCCCTCGCCTGTCATTCCGAGGGCCGCAGGCCCGAGGAACCTGACGTCTCAATCGCGTCCAGATCCCTCGCTTCGCTCGGGATGACAGAGGATCAGATATCCAGGTTCCTCACGTTCAGCGCGTTCTTCTCGATGAACTCGCGGCGCGGCTCGACCGCGTCGCCCATCAAAATGGAAAACACCTCGTTTGCCTCGACGCCGTCCTCGATGGCCACCTGGAGGAGGCGTCGCGTCTCCGGGTTCATCGTCGTCTGCCAGAGCTGCTCGGGGTTCATTTCGCCCAGTCCCTTATACCGGTTGATGAGGAGCCCCTTCTTGGCCGATTCATAGATCGCGTCCACGACCGCGGGAATCGTGTAATGACGCTCGGTCTCGCCGTTCCGGGTGACGACGTACGGACCGTCCAGGAACGCCCCGATCGCTTTGGCTGTCTCCCGGATGCGCTTCATCTCGAATCCCCCGACGAAATCGGCATCGATGCGCGCCGCGCGGGGCACACCGCCGACCCGCTGCACGAGTTCGAGCGCCCAGCCGGAGTGCTCTTCGTCGGCGACCACCTCCGACCTCTCCATCTCGAAAGCGCGAACCGCTTTCGCCAGGTCCTCGACCTTCTGCCGGTCGGCGAAGTCGCTCTTCGACACCATTCCGCGGTCGAGAAGAGCCCGGACGACCCCCTCCGAAATGCCACGTCGCGCGAGCTTCTCGACGTGACCCCGGTACTCCTCCATCTTCTCGAGGAGCGCGACGAGCTTCGCTCCGGCCGCCGCGGCTCCGGACATCTCGGAAGAGAGGGAGCGGTCGTCGCCGATCCGGGCGAGCAGGAACTTGGACATTTCCTTCTCGTCCTTCAGGTACGTCTCCTTCTTCCCCTCCGCGACCTTGAAGAGCGGCGGCTGCGCGATGTAGAGGAACCCCTTGTCGATCACGGCCTGCATGTGCCGGTAGAAGAAGGTCAGGAGCAACGTGCGGATATGGGAACCGTCCACGTCCGCATCGGTCATCACGATCACCTTGTGGTACCGGACCTTCGCGGAGTCGAAGTCCTGCGCGATCCCGGTGCCGAGCGCCGTAATCAGCGTACGGATCTCGGCGGACGCCAGCATCTTGTCGAGGCGCGCCTTCTCGACGTTCAGGATCTTGCCCCGCAGCGGCAGGATCGCCTGGAACTTCCGGTCGCGCCCCTGCTTGGCGCTGCCGCCCGCGCTGTCGCCCTCGACGATGAAGAGCTCCGAGAAGGCGGGGTCTTTCTCCTGGCAGTCCGCGAGCTTGCCCGGAAGCGACGACGAGTCGAGAGCGCCCTTGCGCCGGACGAGCTCGCGCGCCTTACGGGCCGCCTCGCGCGCTCGCGCCGACTCCACGATCTTTTCGACGATCTTGCGCGCGACCCGCGGGTTCTCCTCGAGGTAGGAGCCAAGCTTTTCGTAGACGACCTGCTGAACCCACGTCTTGACCTCGGAGGAGACGAGCTTGTCCTTCGTCTGCGAGGAGAACTTGGGGTCGCGCACCTTGACCGAGATCACGGCTGTCAGGCCTTCCCGGCAGTCGTCTCCGGACAGGCTGGTCTCTTTCAGGGCCTTCGACGAGCCGCTCTGGTCGGCGTACTTCTGGATCGCGCGCGTCAGGGCGGTCTTGAACCCTTCGAGGTGCGTGCCGCCGTCCCGGTTGTTGATCGTGTTCGTGAACGTGTAGAGCGTTTCGGAGTAACCGTCGTTCCACTGGAGCGCGATCTCGACGCGCTCCTTGTCGGCATCGCGCTTCGGGTCGCCGGTTCCTCCCCGGAT
>JBBQKV010000022.1:0-29198 GCA_038327245.1 Acidobacteriota bacterium | reverse complement strand
CAGGAGCGGCTCGATGTCGGTGCGGCGGTACGCCTTCCCGCCCCAGAGGTTGTGGGTGTTCTCCACGACGAGAAGCGAGCTGCGCGGCTTGTACGAAACGTCCGGCTGCACCGCCGCGCGGACGGCATCGGCGTTCAGGATCCCGTCGGGCGACGGGATCGGCCGCGGAAGCAGGCCCGAGAGCGCCGCCATGCCCGCCATCTCGAAGTGGAACGGATGCGAGCGCTCCTCCATGAGCACCTCGGTTCCGGGCGGGGCGAGGATGCGCATCGCGATCTGGTTGGCCATCGTCCCGCTCGGCGTGAAAAGCGCCGCGTCGAAGCCCAGGATTTCCGCCACCGCCTCCTCGAGGCGCTGAACCGTCGGGTCCTCCTCAAAGACGTCGTCCCCGACCGGGGCCTCCGCCATCGCGCGGCGCATCGCCTCGGAGGGTCGGGTGACGGTGTCGCTGCGGAGGTCGATCACGGGCGGGCCGCCAGGGCGAGGGCCGCGGCAAACCAGCCGAGCGCCAGGACCCGGACCGAGCGGCGGTGCAGCCGGTCGAAGCGCCGTCGCCAGGGGTTGTCGCCCGGAGCGTCGTCGAACGATCCGACCTTCATCCGGAAGTAACCGAGCCGCGGCCGGACGACCATCGCGAGATAGACGTTCGTCGCGACCGCGACGAAGATCGCGATCCCCGCCACGAAGGATCGCCCCCCGAGGACTCGGGTGATCTCGAGCTCCGCGAAAACGGCCAGCACCAGCAGGAGGGACAGGAGCTGCTTGACCGCCTCGAACCTCCGGAGGAGCTCGCCGAAGAGGCGTCCGGCGAGATCCCGGGAAGGAATCTCGCGGAAGAGGAGTGGCGGCACCAGGACGGTCACGAGCGTTCCGCCGACCCACAGGGCCAGCGAGAAGCGGATGACCTGGGAGGTGACTTCGAGCAAGGCGCGCAAGTCTAACGTCCCGGCCGGTTTATTCTTCGCGCCATGACGGCGCGCGAGCGGATCCTCACCGCGGCGGGACTCCTCGTCGCGGCGGCCGCGGCCGTCCGGCTCTTCCGCCTCGACCACTTCTCCTACGGCCTCGACGAGATCCTGCAGGGGTTCTTCATCCAGGGGGACTCCCGGTTCTTCTGGAAGACCCTGAAGTTCGACGCCATCCATCCGCCGCTCGACTATCTGGTCGGCCGTTTTCTCGAGCTCTCCGGCCCGGCGGATTGGGCGCGTAAGCTCCCGGCGGTCGCCTGGGGAGTCGGAACCGTCGGAGCGATCGGACTCCTCATCACCCGCCGTGCGGGACATGCCGCAGCCGGCTGGATAGCAGCCCTCCTCCTCGCGTTCGCGCCGTTCCACGTCCGCTACTCGCAGGAGTTCCGACCCTACTCCCTGGGACTGTTCCTTCTCGTCCTCGCGCTCCTTCTGCTCGACCGGTACCTCGAGAAACCGGGGCCGGTGAGGCTTGGAGCCCTGTGGCTCTCCTGCGTCGCGACCGCCTACTCCCTGTATTTCGCGGCGCTCGTTCTGGGGATTGCCGCAACCGCGATGGTCGTCGAGGACGCATTTTTGGAAGACGCCGATCGGCGCCGGGCAGCGCGCCGGTTCCTGGCCTGGAGTCCCGCGTTCGCGGCCACGCTCTTCCTCGCCTACCTGCCGTGGTGGCCCGTGGTCCTGGAAGCTGCGAGACGTGCCCCCATGGCCGCGCCGGCAGCGACGTCATGGCAGCGCTGGAGCCGGATCCTTTCCTTCTTTGCGTTCGCGCCGGACGACGGGCAGCCGCTCGGCCGAAAGGGTCCGCTCTACCTGGTCCTGGTCGCGATCGGCGCCCTCATGGCCCTTCGACACCCGCGACTGCGTTTCCTCGTCGCCTGGTCGATCGGAGGAATTCTCGCGATGGAGGTCCTTGGGCGCCTCCATCCGCACTACGACACATCCAAGCACTTCCTCCCGGCCGGCCTCGCCATCCCGGCGCTCGCCGCGCTGCCGCTCGCGGCCCTCGCCGCGCGGCCACGCCGGCGTCCCGTCGCCGCCCTTCTCCTCGCGGCCATCCTCTTTCTCGACCTGCGCTCCCTCGCGGTCTACTTTCGTGAAGGGCGGGCCGACTGGCGCCCGCTCGCGGAGTTTCTCCGGCGCGAATCGCCGCCGACCGAACGCATCTTCACCGAGAACCAGTACTCCCAGCTGTGCGTGGCGTTCTACCTCGTCGGCCCGACGTGGCTCTTCGACGAAGGAAAGCGCGGCCGGGAGGTGCTCAATCTGGACGGCGAGGTCGTCCGGCTGACCTGGTCCTGGAGGCTCGGCGAACGCGCGTGGCTCGTGCTCGCGGGCGAGCCGCGGCACCCCGAGCTCCGGCGGTGGGCCGGGATGTTCCCGTCGCTCCCCTTTCCGAGCGCAGAGGACTCCGACCTGCGCCGCCTCGATGCGGCGCTGCGCGAGCGCGCCTTCGCGCCGGGGCGTTAACATCGCGAGCGTGGAGAAGGACCTATCCGACGCGCTCGACGACCTCATTCTCGGCCGCGGCGTGGCGCGCGGCCGCCACGAGCTCCGCCACCGGGATCAGCCGGTGCGCGAGGAGTTTCTGGAGCGCCTCGGCGCGAACGGCTTCCGGCCTCTGACGGTTCGCGAGGCCGAAATCGAGCCGGGAGAAAAGGTCCCGGCGTTCTACCTTCACGACGACTCGGTCGACTTCGGCTGGATTCGCTGGGAGATCTTCACCCCGAAGAGCCGCCGCAAGCTCTTCGCCTCGGAGCGCCGCCGGACCGACAACGACGAGTGGGCGATCCAGCTGAACCTCTCGTCGCCCGAAACCGTGTGGGCCTCGCCGGACCGCCGCCAGAGCCACGACGTCGAGACCGTCGTCGCGGTGAATCCGTGAGCCCGTGACCGGGCCCGTCGTCCGCACGGTCCCGGTGGGCCCGCTCCAGTGCAACTGCTCGATCATCGCTGACCCGGAGTCGGGTGAGGCCGTGATCGTCGACCCGGGCGACGAGCCGGAGAAGATCCTCCGGGTGCTGGCGGATTCCAAATGGCGCGCGGTCGCGCTCCTCCACACGCACGGGCACTTCGACCACATCGGCGGCACGGCGGCCGTCCGAGGCTCGACGGGTGCACCCATCCGCATTCACCCCGCCGACCGCCCGCTCTACGACGCGCTGCCGGAACAGGCCGGATTCTTCGGCCTGACCGCGGAGCCGCCGCTCCCGCCGGACGGGGGATTCACGGACGGCGAGGCGATTGCCTTCGGCCGCTTCTCCCTCTCGGTCATCCACACCCCGGGGCACACTCCCGGATCGACTTGTTTTCTGCTCGGGGGTCGTGTCCCTCCCATCCTCTTCTCCGGAGACACCCTCTTCCGTCGTTCGGTCGGCCGGACCGATCTCTGGGGAGGGGACACCGACAGGATCCTCTCGTCCATCCGCGAAAAACTCTTCGCGCTCGATCCGGCGACGCGCGTGGTGTGCGGCCACGGCCCCGACACGACGATCGGGGAGGAGCGGGTCTCGAATCCGTTTGCCTCTTGAATAGGGACTGCCTCTTAAAAGGGGACAGATTTATTTTCTGAGCGTTCTCATGGCGGAAGGCTGGCAGAAAAATAAATCTGTCCCCTTTATAATCGCGGCGTGAAGCTCTCGCTCTCCGAGAAGTCTCAGCTGGTGTCCTCCTTCTGGAGGGACGCCCCCGCCGTCTGTCCGAAGCACGACGTTCCCATGCGGACCTTTTTCGTGGAGCGCGTCTACAAGCCGCAGGTCGTCATGGTGTGCCCGAAGGGCGAGATGTTCCGTTTCGACCAGAAGCCCAAGCAGATCGAGTTCTCGCGTCCCCACGTCAAGACGATGGTCCTGGATGCGCAGGAGCGCGAGGCCCCCGCGTGCCCGCAGGACTTCACGAACCTGGTCGTTTATCGCACGCCGGCGGTCTTCATCCCGCAGGGATGGGACTACACGTTCGTCTGCCCGACGTGTCTCTCGTATGGACGGTGGAAGGACACCGGACGGCCCGACGAGGCGGACGTCACCGCCGCCCCGATCAAGAAGGCGGAAGCGCCGCCCTTCCACGACGAGACGATCCCGCTCCCCAAACGCATGGAGATGGCGAAGGATGGGGACCTCTCGACCAAGCTCTACGCCGCGATGGCGCAGACGGACTGCACCGCGTGTGGATACGACTGCGAGGGTTACGCGAAGGCGATCGCCGACGGGACCGAGAAGGACCCGAACCTCTGCGTCCCCGGGAAAGAGGAGACGGCCCGCGTCGTCAAGGACCTCCTCAAGGGGACGGGCCTTCCGGCGTCCTTCGTCGCCTGATCGACGGATCCCGATCTAGCCGATCAGCGGTCCTTCCCCGGCCGCCGCCGCGGCAGCGGCTTCGATTCCGGAGGCCGTCTCCGGCTCTCCGGAGCGCCGGTCGACGGCGCGGATGGGAAGCGTGAAGGTGAAGCGGCTCCCCTTGCCCACGACGCTGTCGGCCCAGATCGCTCCGCCGTGGAGCTCGACTAAGGACCTCGCGAGCGCGAGGCCGATTCCCATCCCGGCGTGCTGGCGGGTCGGCGACCCGTCCACCTGCCGGAATCGTTCGAAGACGTGGGAGAGCTCCCCGGCCGGAATTCCGATCCCGTCGTCCTCGACGCTGACCAGGTAGCGGTCCGTATCCCGCTCGACCCTCACCACCACGCGCCCGTGGCGGCGGGAGAACTTGATCGCGTTGGCGAGGAGGTTCCAGAGGACCTGCTGGAGCCGCAGCGGATCCGCCTGCACCGGGGCGATCGCCGTCGCGGGCGGAGCGAAAATGACCGTAACCAGCCGCCCGTCCGCCATCATTCGAACCGTGTCGATCGAGCGCTGGACCACGTCCGGCAGCGACACGGCCTTCCGGTCCAGAGAGAGCGAGCCGCGTTCCATCCGGGCGAGGTCCAGCAGGTCGTCGATCAAGGCGAGCAGAACCCGTGCGGACTGGCGCATCTGCGACATCCCGCGCGCGAGCGTCTTCTCGTCCAGGTTTTCCTCCATGAGGAGATCCGTCCAACCGACGATCGCCGTCAGGGGCGTGCGGAGCTCGTGGTTGACGTTCTGGAGGAAGTGATCCTTCAGCCGGCTGGCGCGGCGAAGCTCTTCGACCGTCCCCGTGAGGGTCACGTAGAGACGGGCGTTCTTGAGAAGCAGCGACGCGACGTCGGCGAACGACGTCATCGCGTCGACCTCCTCGCGGCCGAACCCTCCGGCCCGGTTGACCGCGGCGACCACCCCGAGAGTCTCGTGCTCCGTCTTCAGTGGGGCGAACAGCGCGTTCCGCGCGCCGAACAGGTTCTTGTAGTCGAGGTGAACGTAGGTGTCGTGCTCGAGGTCGTTCGAATAGTAGGCCTCGCCGCTCTTGAACACGGCAACAGCGATCGATCGGACCTCCATCGGAATCTTGACCTGGCTCGCCAGCTCTTCGGAGACGTTCCAGCCGGGGCTCGCGCCCTCCAGCCGGTTCGTGTTCGGGTCGTGGAGCATGAAGAGCACCGTCTCCGCCCGGGTGAATGCTCCGATCGCCTCGCTCGAGCGCGCCAGGATCTCCTTCACGTCGGTGGTGCGGTAGCCGGCGCGGGAGAGGTGGTGGAGCCGGCGGAGCGTCTCGACCCGGCGAGCGACCCGTCTCCCCATCCGCTCGATCGCGACGGCGAGCCGCCCGAGCTCGTCCCGCGACCGCGGCCGCGTCAGCTTGACGGGACGGCCGCCGCCGATCTCCTCGGCCGCCGCGACGAGCTCGAGGACCGGCTCCGAGATACGCCGGGCGATGAGGAGAACGGCCCCGAACACCGCGACGACGAGGTACAGGAAGAGGAGGACGACGTCGCGCTTCAGCTCCGCATAGGAGCGGGGCTCGATCTTCTGGCGCGTGCCGGTCGCGACCCGCGCCAACGCCGGCGCCGAATATCCCTCGGCGAAGATCCAGCCGCTCGAGGGAATGCGCGCGGACGCGAGGCGGTAGGTCCCCTTCCGGCTCGGAGCCTTCGCGGCCGAAGGATCCCTCCGCAACTCGGTCCACAGATCCCGGCACGGGATCGACCGGGACGAGGCCAGGGGCCGGCGGGCGAGTTCCGTGCACTGCAGAAGCCGGCCGGCGCCGGGCGAGGCGGCGATCAGGCGGCCATCAGCATCCGTAGCGAGCCAGATGTCTCCGGGGAGATCCACTCCCTCGAGGCCTTCCTGCACGAACTGCCGGGCGTCGACGTCCATGCGCAGCTCGCCCAGAACCTTGCCCGCCCGGCCCCGGACGGGCGCCGCCACCGTCGCGACCGGACCATCGCGCGCCGGACGGAGCTCTCTCCAGGAGGGGCCGAGCGCCTTGCCCGCAGCGGTCTCCTGCGGCCCGGACTCGAGCGCGGAATTCCGATCCGCGAACGGCGGTCCGACGCCGGGTCTCGTTACTCGGATCCGCGCGCCCGAAGCCGCGAGGACCGTGATGCCGACGACGGCCGGCCGCCGCTCCAGCACGCGAGCGAGAAGCAGATGAGCCTCGCGGGCCGCCGAGGTTGCGGGTTGCTCCAGCGCGAGCTCCAGCGCATCGGACAGGTTGGTTGCCGCCTCCTCGGTCATGCGTGCGCGGCGATCCATCCAGTCCGTCCGGAAACGGACATCCTGCGACAGGCGGCCGATGGCGTCCGCGACGCGGATTCCTTCGAGCTGCCGCGCCGACCCCCGCTGGAGCTCGGAGAGGCGCTGTTCGAGAAGGAAAACGAACGCGCCGCCGGGGATGCAGAAAGCGAGGAGAAAACCGAGAAGCAAGCGCGACGCGACGCTCGACCTCGGGTCGAGCTTGCGCCAGAGAACGCGCAGGGCGCTCAAGGACAGATCTTTTCCGCGGGCCGATCCGGACGAGACTTCATCGGTTGAGAATGAGACAGTTTACCGCGTCGTGGGGAGACGACGGGCTGAGTTACTCGTAGCGGAGGGCTTCGATGGGGTCGAGGCGCGAGGCCTTGCGGGCAGGGTAGAAGCCGAAGAACACGCCGATCGCCGCGGAGAAACCGAAGGCCAGGAGGATCGACTCGGGCGGCAGGGCGATCGACCAGTGCGCTTTCCAGGCGAGGAATCGCGAAGCGCCGACCCCCAGCAGGATGCCGATTCCGCCGCCCGCGATCGACAGGGTGAGCGCCTCGACCAGGAACTGGGTCAGGATGTCCTTTCCCTTGGCGCCGATCGCCATCCGGATTCCGATCTCGCGGGTCCGCTCCGTCACCGAGACCAGCATGATGTTCATGATCCCGATCCCGCCGACCAGGAGAGAGATCGATGCGGCCGAAGCGAGCAGGAGCGACAGCGTCTTGGACGTCTCATCGGCGGTCGCCGCGATCTCCTGCTGCGACCGGATCATGAAGTCGGCGTCGGCTCCGGGCGGCAGGCGGTGGCGCTGCCGCAGGAGGGCCTCGATCTCGGTCTGAGCCTGGGCAACCGCATCCTGCGACACCGCGGAGACCATGAACATGTCGATCCGGTTCTTTCCCTTCAGGAGCCGCATGACCGTCGTGTAGGGCGCCACAACCGTGTCGTCCTGGTCCTGGCCCTGAGTATTGCCGCCCTTGCTCTCGAGCACGCCGATGACCCGGAAGGGGAAGTTCTTGATCCGGACGCTCTCGCCGACCGGGTTCTGGTCGCCGAAGAGCGCGTTGGCGACGGTCGAGCCGAGCACGCACACCTTCGAGGCGGAGCGCACCTCGCTGTCGCCGAAGAACGTTCCCACCGACGTGTTCCACGACCGGATGAACGGCCACTCCACCCCGACCCCCTGGACCTGCGTCCCCCAGTTGAGGTTCCCGGCGACCAACTGTCCGGCGGAGCGAGACATCGGCGACACGTACGCGACCGAGGGACACTCCGCCTTCACAGCGGTGACGTCGTCCTCGGTCAGAGTCGACTCGCCCGTAAAGATCCGGGCTCCGGACTGGGTCGCGACTCCGGGGAAGACCATGAGGAAGTTCGTGCCGAGCGACGAGATCTGCGACTGGATGGCGGCTTGCGAGCCCTTGCCCACGCCGACCATCGCGATCACGCAGGCGACGCCAATGATGATGCCGAGCGCGGTCAGCGCCGACCGCATCTTGTTTCGGGCGATCGCCTTCAAACCGACTTTCAGGATCGTGAGGAACTTCAACTGGCGGCCCCCGTGCGATCTGCGGCAGCCGCCCGGCGCTGTTTTGACGGACGATCCTCGACGACGCGGCCGTCGCGGAAGACCACGATGCGCCGCGCGTATTCGGCGATGTCCGGCTCGTGCGTGATGAGCACGACGGTCTTCCCCCCGTCGTTCAGCCGCTGAAACACGGCCATGATCTCCTCGGAGGTCTTCGTGTCGAGGTTTCCGGTCGGCTCGTCGGCGAGCATCAGTTTCGGGTCGTTGATCAAGGCGCGCGCGATGGCCACGCGCTGTTGCTGGCCTCCCGAGAGCTGGCTCGGAAGGTGACTCTCCCGTCCGGCGAGCCCGACCTCCGCCAGACACTTCCGCGCCCGCTCCACCCGGTCCTTCGCCACATGGCCACCGGATGAGTAGATGAGCGGCAACTCCACGTTCTCCAACGCCGACGTCCGGGCAATCAGGTTGAACGACTGAAAGACGAATCCGATCTTCCCGTTGCGGATCTCGGCGCGCTCGTCGCGGTCGAGACCCGAGACGTCGACCCCATCCAGGAAGTAGTGGCCGCCGGTCGGCCGGTCGAGGCACCCGATGATGTTCATGAACGTGCTCTTGCCGGACCCCGAGGAGCCCATGATCGCGACAAACTCTCCGGCAGCGACCAAGAGCGACACGCCGTCTAAGGCGCGCACCTCGACCTCCCCCATCCGGTAGATCCGCGTGAGGTCTTCGGTCCGGATGACCGCCTGGGACGCCGCCGAGGCCGACGCGGTCGCCCGCTCGACCGGGGCCTGCTCAGAAGCCACGACGCCCGCCACCGCCCGCGCCCCGCGCGCCGCCGACCGGGACCGCGCTCGTGGCGGTGCCCGCCTTGGACGTTGCGGCGCCTGTGACGACGTCCTCGCCGGGAGCGATCGGACCTGCGACCACCACGGTCACGCGGCCGTCGGAGATGCCGGTTTTGATCTCGACGGGGACCGGCTCTTCCTTGCCGGTCGGCAGCCTGTAGACGACCTGGGCCGGACGCTGACCGCCGCCCCGGCGCCGGCCCGAGCCGCCGGATCCGGACCCTCTGCCCGCACCGGAGCCTCCCGCGCCCGCGCTGCCGCCAACCACCTGCCGCGCCATCGCGGGCGTGCCGCCTCCGGACCCCAGCCCGGCCGCGCGCGCCTCCGGGGAGCCGGTGGCCTTGGCCTCCGGCCGCCAGCGCAATGCGGCGTTGGGAATGCGCAGGGCGTCGCGAACTCGGGCAACCTCGATCGACACGTTGGCCGTCATGCTCGGACGCAGCGCCTGATCGGTATTGGACACCTCGACGATGACCGGATACGTCACGACGTTCTGGTTGACCGTGGCGTTCAGTCGGATCTGCGACACCCTCCCGCGAAAGTCGCGGTCGGGGTAGGCGTCGACGTTGAAGCGTACGGGCTGTTCCACCTTCACTGTCCCGATGTCGGACTCGGACACGTCCGCGGCGACCTGCATCTTCGTCAGGTCCTGCGCGATCGTGAAGAGCGTCGGCGCCTGGAACGAAGCGGCGACCGTCTGTCCCACGTCGTACTGCCTCGCGACAACCACTCCGTCGATCGGCGCGACGATCTTCGTGTACTTCAGGTCCGTCTCGGCCTGCTTCACGGCCGCCGCCGCCTGCTGAACGGAGGCGCGCGCCGAGTCGTAGTTCGCCTGGGCCTGGTCGTAATCGGCCTGCGGAGCAAGGCCCTCTTTTTTCAACGCCTGCTGGCGGTTCAGCGCGATCCGGGTGTTGCGCAACTCCACGTTCGCCTTGTCGAGGCCGGCCTGGCTGGCGTTGACCTTTTCCTGAAAGGGCGTCGGGTCGAGCTCCGCCAACAGGTCGCCCTTCTTCACCTGGCTGTTGAAGTCGGCGTAAAGCTTCTGGATGATCCCCGAAACCTGACTTCCCACGGCGACCGAAGTGACCGCGGAAACCGCCCCCGTCGCCGTCACGGTCTGGGTCACATCGCCGCGATCGACCTTGGCGGTGCGGTACTTCGGCTCGGACTTCTTCCGGCTGCCGAGCAGCAGGAAGACTGCGGCCCCGATCCCCACGACGATGGCTATCCAGACGAACTTCTTCATACGCTTCCCAAACGCTTCACGGGGCTTGTCGTGTTCCCTCCGAGCCGGCACGGACTACTCCGTGCTCGGAGAGACGAGCGCTGGTCGGGATTGGGTTACGCGAAAGCCGTGCCGCTGCAGGACTCGACCGCCGGCAGGATTGCTTCCAGGTGCGCGAGTCCAGTGCGCAGGAGGAACGTGCGCGAGCGGCCGTAACTCTTGGCGCCCAGCAGGTAGAAGCCGGGCTCGCCGGAGCCGAGGTCGGCGGCGGCAATTGCCGGCACGGAGAGGCAATCCGTCACGTTCGACAGCGCGCGGGAGAGGCGGGCGGAGCCCTCGGTCGCGGGCGAGATCTCGAGAGCGAGCTCGCTGACGAAGGAGAGGTCCGGGCGGAAGCCGGTCAGCGCCACGACGGAGTCGAAGTCGTTTTCGACCCCCGAGGAAAACCGCACGCGGATCGAGGCGACGATTACGGAAGCGCCGCAGCCGGCGGCGGCGTCGATCCAGCCGTTCGCGAAGGCCGCGAAAAGCGCCTCGCCGGAATCGACCGCCAGGCCCTTGTCGAGCGCCTGGCGCCGGGGTTCCCGGGCGAAGAGGACGAGAACGCGCGGCGGCATCCGGGAATCTTACGACGCCGGACGCTGCGCGATTTCAACTCAGGCGATGTTGCGGTCGATGAACTTGATGAATTCGCTGCGCGGCAGGGCGCCGAGGACGCGGTCGGCCACCTGCCCGTTCTTGAAGAGGATGAAGGTTGGAATCGAGGTGACCTGGTACTGGAACGCCACTTGCTGGGACTCGTCGACGTTGACCTTTGCGACCTTGAGCTTGCCCGCGTACTGATTCGCCAGGTCGTCCACGATCGGCGCCACGGTTCGGCAGGGGCCGCACCAGGGGGCCCAGAAGTCCACGAGGACCGGCGTCGAGCTCTTCAGGATGTCGCCCTCGAAACTCGTGTCGGAAACCTCGGACACGTTCGGATTGTTTGCCATTTTCGAGAAGCCCTCCAGTCGTCAAATATGCAGGATCGCGGCCAGTGGATTCAGGAGGCTAGCCTACTCCGGAAACTGGCCTGCCGGTTGTGCCCGACGCCTCCGATCCAGGATCGAGGCACTTCCGAGCCAGAGGGCACATCCTGCGACGATGACGACGGAGAACCACTTTCCGTACTTGCCAGCGGGGGAGTAGATCTCCGTCGCATCGCTGATCGCTTCACTCGCCGGGAGCACCCCGGCCTCGGAGAACTCGTGGATGGAATAGATCGCAATCTGGAGCGCGAAAAGGAGCAGAAATGCGCCCGTCACTTGAAAGAACCTCTTAACGTTGATGCGATGTCCGAAGCGTGCCCACGTCCAGGAGAGCGCCGCCGCGCCAGCCAGCCCGAGAAGAGCGCCCGCCAGGAACCTGGGGGCGCTCCGGACTTGAATCAAGATCATCGCCGCTTCCATCCCTTCCCGCGTGACCATGAGGACAGTAAAGAGGAACACTCCGATCACCGCTTTGACTCGGGAAGCGCTGGATGAACTGACGTTCACTCGTAACTCGACATCTCGCCGCATGGTCGGCGCCATTCTCCAGACCTGGATGACGAAGGTGACAACCAGCACGACTGCCACGATTCCGAAGACTCCCTCCCAGAAGGGCGACTGGTTCTGGCTCAGAAGATAGCCGAGCACGCCGCTCGCGATTACCGAGGCGGCGACTCCCGAGTAGACGCTCGGCCGAAGCCACGTCCTGCCGGACTTCTGCAGAAACGCGAGAATGACCGCAACGCTCAAGAACGCCTCGAATCCTTCGCGGAAGACGACGATGAAGGCCGGGACCATCCCTATCCCTTCTCGATTTCGTCAGCGAGCGTCGGAATTCGGATGTGAAGAAGCTTGATCGAATTCACGAAGACGAGAATGTCCGGCCCGAGGTGAATCAGAGCGGCTTGAATCGGCCCGATGAGCTTGAGAAGTGCGGCGACGATTCCCGCAACGTGAACGACTCCCACTCCGAAGATGAGATTCTCCTGGATCGTGCGATAGGCGCGCGAGGCGATCGCTCGAGCCTCGAGGATCTTCCCGACCTCGTCGGTCATCAGCGCGACATCGGCGGCTTCGAGTGCAGCCTGAGTTCCGGCAACCCCCATTGCAATTCCTACGTCCGCGGCGGCGAGAGCCGGGGCGTCGTTGACGCCGTCTCCGACCATCGCCACACGGTGTCCTTGTGCCTGAAGCTCGCGCACCACGCGGACCTTGTCCTCCGGCATCAGGTCCGAATAGACCTGATCGACGCCCACCTCGGCTCCGATTCGCTCGGCGACTGCTTTGTGGTCACCGGTGACCATTACAGTCCGTTTGATTCCGGCGCGTTTCAACCGGGCGATCGTCGCGCGGATCTGCGGCCGGATGATGTCGGCAAAGAACATCGCCCCGAGCACTCGCGAATCTGCCGCGACGAACAGGACTGTCTGGTCGCTCGTCTCTCCCTCCAGAGAGGGGGCCTGCAGGCCGGTCTCACCGAGCAGCGCCGCGTTCCCGACGAGGACCGACTTGCCCTCCACCTTTGCGCGAACGCCGCGCCCCTGAAGGACCGCGAACTCCGCCGGTTCCGAGACGTTCAAACCGGCGCTGCGCGCCCGCCGCAGCACCGCCGCCGCGATGGGATGGCTCGACCGCCGCTCCGCCGCAGCGGCGAGACGCAGAAGCTCTTCTTCCGTCGTGCCCGGATCGAACAGGCGGATGCGCGCGACCTCGGGTTGCCCGATGGTGAGCGTTCCCGTCTTGTCGAACGCGATCACGTCGACCTTGGCCAGAAGCTCGAGAAACACCCCGCCCTTGACGAGGATTCCGGCTCGGGCCGCCCGCGCGATCGCCGCGATCATCACGAGAGGTGTCGCGAGCCCGAGCTCGGCCGGCGAAGTGAAGATGAGAAGCGTGACGATGAGCCGTACGTCGCGCGTGATGAGGAAAACCGTGAGGAGAAACACGAACACGACCGGGATGAGCCAGGAGGCGACGCGGTCGGCAAGCTTCTGAACCGGCGCCTTCTGTTCCTCCGCGTGCTCGACCAGCTGGATGATCCGCGCGAAGATGGTATCGGCGGCAGGCTTTTGAGTCTCGACGTCGAGCGCGCCGGAGTCGACGATCGTTCCCGCGAGCACGGTGTCCCCGACCGCTTTCTCCTGCGGCATGCTTTCGCCCGTGATCGGCGACTGGTCGACGCTGCCTTCGCCGCTCCGAACGATTCCGTCCACCGGAACCCGATCGCCCGTCCGGACCACGACGACCTCTCCGACCCCGATGTCTTCGACACGGATGGACTCTTCCGTCTGTCCTCGCCGGACCAGGGCGACCTGGGGAACGGAACCGATGAGTGCCTTGATCGAGGCTCGCGCGCGATCGGTATTCAGTTCGGCGATGAATTCCGCGATCAGAATGATGACGAGAAGAATGGCGCCAGCGACATACTCTCGCCCGATCATGGCGATGGTCGTCGCGAGCGTCACGAAAACTTCGGTTCCAATCCTGTGCTCGCGATAGAGATCGACGACGGCCGTCTTGACGAGCGGATATAGCCCCGCCGCCACCGCGACGAGCAGAAACGGGAGGGGCACGACCCTGAAGTAGTAAAGGGAGACGATGGTGCCGACGACGCCGATCCGCGCGGCCTCGAACCATCGCTCGCGAGTCATGATTTCCCGAAGCGAACTCGGCGAGGCGCCGAGAAGAGCGGGCCGGGATGCACTCTGTTGCCGATCCGTCACATCTTCACCCCCGCGTCTCAATTGAGTAGGTCATACCTCGCTCGACGGGCTGCCGGGAATCGAGGGATCCGTCGCGATTAGACGAGAAAGACGCAGAGGCGGGAATGAAGAGGGTCGGAGCCGGGCAGCGTAGGCGGGGGCGCTGACAGTCGAACTCGCGGGTCTTCGCTCATGGCCCGGGGCAGGTGAACGATGGACACTGTCGCTGCAAGCCGGGGCGGCGACAGCGGAATGGCGGGTGACGTCAGAAAACTGACGTCATGCAGAACGACCCGATGGTCGGCCCCGGGCGAGCTCGAAGTGCGGCCGGTTGTCGCGGGGTTGTGATGGAACACGAGGACGAGGTTCCCGCTGTCTGAAGCAAGACACGTTCGATGCGCGTGTCTTTCCCCGCGAAGCAGGAATCGCGCACTCGCCGTGACTGCCAGCATCTGTATACCGACCGCGCCGAGCGCCAGACCGAGTACGAAAATGCGCTTGGTAAAGAGGGAGATCACGGCGGCGTCATTATCTCCCGCTCATCAATGAACGTGCGCGTGGACTCTCCCGCGCACGTGGGCGAGGCCCTCGCGCAGGAACCACGGGACCATGAGGAGAGAGAGAGCCGGATCGACCCAGCCGGGGGCGCCGAGGAGGCCACCGATCATCGCGAAAAGTGTGAGAGAGGAGTCGATCGAGCACGCGATCGATTCCTTCGCTTCGGCAGCCAGCCCCTCGCTCCCCAGCCGCCTCGCCGTCTTCCATTTTCCGTAACCGACAAAGGGCATCCCGAACGAGGCGAAGAGCGTCAGCAGGAGACCGAGAACGCTCTTCTCCGCTTCCGATCCGTGAGTGAGCTCGTAAATGGCGCGGGCGACCACGTAAGCGCCGAGGATCAGAAACGAGATGCCGATCCAGCGCGCGAGCATGCGGTCGCGCCGCGCGTGGTCCTGCTCGCGGTCGGCGAGCAGCCTCAGGTGGCGGACGGCGAGAAACGCCGCGCCGCCTTCGATCACGCTCTCGAGCGCGAACGCGAGGAGAGCGAGGCTGCCCGTTCGGAGCGCCTCGTAGAACCCCAATCCGCCTTCGCCGACGACGTGGATGAACGTGAGCCCCAGCAGCCAGTACATCCGCCGCTTCAGGACGGCTTCGGAGTCGGGCCCCTGCGTCAGGGACCCGACCGCGGCAACGTGTTCCGACACCGCGTCATTCTAGTCAAGGCGGAATTCGCCTTTCGTCGACCGGGTTTGACGGTAGGATGATCGCTTCGATGAAGAAGGCTCGGGGCGCCCGGATCATCACTCTTGTCGCCGCCTGCCTGGCGTGCGCGGCGGCATTTGGTCTCCATCCGGAACCGGACGCCGCATGCGGGGCTCCATCGCTCGTCCTCATGATCGGGGTCGCCGGGCCAAGCGCGGCAAGCCATGGACCGCACGATTGCCTCGCCTGTCGCGCCCATCGGCCACTTCTCTCCTCTCCGACGCCGGCCAACATCACCGGACCGCAAACCTCGGCAATCCAGACGATCGCATCGAGGCCTTTCGCAATCCGCGTCTTCTCCGTTCTGCGGCTCGATGGCCGCTCCCCTCCCTTCGCCTCCTAGAGCGTCTCTCACCCCGCGGGCGCGTCGCCCCGGGAGGTTCTCAAGCTCTCCAGGAGGATTCGTGAGCCGATTTGGAAAACTTCTTCTCTTCGTTTGCCTCGTTCTGCCGTTGTCGGCGACCGCCCTGGCGCAGCAGCCGGCGCCGAGCCCGACGCCCGTTCCGGAACCAACAGAGCCCCTTCCCGAAGCGGCCCCCTCTCCCGCGCCGGAGGAAACTGCCGCCCCTCCTCCGGCCGCTGCGGCGTCGGCGAACCCGACGTACTTCAACCCGGCGATCGCGGTCATCGGAAACTTCCTCGCGATCGCCGGAAGGAACCCGGTCGATGACCAGCCGTCGCTCGCGGTGCGCGAGTCGGAGATTTCGTTCCAGGCGATCGTGGACCCCTACGCAAAGGCGGACTTCTTCGTCTCCCTATCGAACGAGGGCATCGAGCTCGAGGAGGGTTTCGTGACCTTCACGAACCTCCCGGCTGACCTGCTCGTCAAGGTCGGAAAGTTCCGAGCCCAGATCGGCAAGGTCAACCTGATGCATCTGCACGTCCTCCCCTGGGCCGACGAGCCGCTTCCGATCGTCAACCTGCTGGGCGGCGAAGAAGGATGGAAAGACGCGGGGCTCTCGGTGGCCAAGATCCTGCCGCTGCCGGGAGACACGTTCTCGGAGCTGACGCTGCAGGTCTTCCGCGGCGAGTCGGAGGGACTTTTCGAAGCTCCGTCTCGAAGCGACATCGCCTACCTCGCCCACTATCGCGCCTATAGGGACCTCGGCGACGACCACAACCTCGAGCTCGGCTCGACGTGGGCGCGGGGTCACAATGGTTCGGCAGACGACTCGGAAACGACGCTGGAGAACATCCACCTCGTCTACCGGTGGAAGCCGCTCTCCGGGCGCGCGTACCGTTCCTTCATTCTGCGAAGTGAGCTGTTTCGCAGTCAACGCGAGCAACCGGATGGCAAGCAGACCTCCCGAGGCTTCTTCGTCAGCGGGGACTACCAGATCGCACGCCGATGGTTCGGCGGCGGGAGGTACGAGTTCTCCGACCGCGCCGACGACGACACGAAGCGGGACCGCGGCGAGGCCCTGACGCTGACCTTCCGGCCGAGCGAGTTCTCTCAGATCCGCGGCGAGCTGCGGCGCCGGCGGTATGCCGGCGGGATCACCGCGACCGAAGCTCTCGTTCAACTTCAATTTTCGATCGGCGCGCACGGCGCCCATACCTTTTGAGGACAAGATGAAAGAGAAGATGATTTTCGCTCTGCTGTTGCTCGTGGCGGCTTCGCCCGCCTTCGCGGCAGTCAAGGTCGTCACGAGCCTGCAGGACTTCGCTTCAATCGCCGACTCGGTCGGCGGCAAGCGAGTCGAGATTTTTGCCCTGTCGCGCGGTTATCAGGACCCGCACTTCGTCGAGGCCAAGCCCTCGTTCATCCTGAAGCTTTCGCGCGCCGATCTGCTGATCGTTGCGGGACTCGACCTCGAGGTTGGATATCTGCCGCCGCTGCTCGATCAGAGCCGCAACGGCAAGATCCATCCGGGATCTCCCGGGTACCTCGACGCGTCGGTCGGCTGCGATATCCTCGAGCGCCCGACAGGCGTCGTCACCCGTGCGATGGGCGACGTCCACCCGTTCGGGAACCCGCACTACTGGCTCGACCCCAATAACGGCCGCGTGATCGCGCGCGCGATCGCCGCGAAGCTTTCGGCGCTCGATCCCGCGGGGGCCGTCGAGTACAAGTCCAACCTGGCCGCCTTCGAAACGGCTCTCGCGGCGGCGGAAAAGAAGTGGGAAGCCGCACTGGGGCCATATTCCGGGACCGAGCTCGTGACGTACCACAACTCCTGGCCCAATTTCCTGAAGCGATTCGGCCTCAAGGCCGCCGGGTACGTCGAACCGAAGCCGGGAATTCCGCCCTCACCGTCGCACACGGTCGAGTTGATCAACCTGATGATTGCTCGGAAAGTCCCGGTCATCCTGATGGAACCGTATTTCGACGAGCGCACGCCGAAGTCGGTGGCCCAGAAGACCGGCGCGACGCTCCTGCGGTTCATTCCTTCGGTGGGCGGCGTCCCCCAGGCGAAGGACTACATTTCGCTGTTCGATTACGACGTGAAAATCCTCTCCGATGCGCTCGCGGCGAAGAAAGCGGGCCGCTGATGAGCGTTCTGCAGCTCCTGTTGCCCGCGTTCGCAGCGGGCCTGGTCCTGACGGGAATGCTTTCGTACCTGGGCCTGCACGTCGTCGAGCGGGGGGTGATCTTCGTCGACCTCTCACTCGCCCAGATCGCCGCGCTCGGGGCGACTATCGGGGTCCTTTTCGGACACGACATTCACTCGACCGCCGCCTATTTGTTCTCGCTCGGGTTCACCTTTCTCGGAGCCGCGATCTTCGCCTTCTCCCGGGTGCATCGAAAGAGCCGGATCCCCCAGGAGGCGATTATCGGCATCGCGTATGCCGTGGCGGCCGCGGCCGCGATCCTCGCCATGTCGAAAGTGAGCGGCGAGACCGAGCACCTGAAGGAGATGCTCGTTGGCAACATCCTCTCGGTCTCCTGGGCCGAGATCGGGCGGACGGCGGTTCTCTACGTCTTGATCGGGGTGCTTCACTGGCTCCTGCGGAAGAAGTTCCTGCTCATCTCGCTCGATGAACCGGAGGCGGAACGGCAGGGGATGTCCATCCGCTTCTGGGACTTTCTCTTTTACGTGTCCTTCGGATTCGTCGTCACGTCGTCGGTTCCGATCGCGGGAGTGCTCCTCGTCTTCTCGTACCTCATCGTGCCGGCGGTATCCGCGATGTTCTTCTCGGACCGGATCGGAGCGCGTCTCGCGATCGGCTGGGCGATGGGCGCGATCGTGACCGCGATCGGCGTCTACCTGTCCTACGTCTTCGACCTCCCAACGGGGGCGACGATCGTCACCTCGCTGGGAGCGGCCCTGGTCGTGCTCGCGGGGCTTCGGGGGATTCTGGGCAAGCGGGCTATCGTGACGACCCGAGAGAGGCCGGAGCCCGTCCGCCCGTGAACTGCTGCGGGTGCAGGCCCGCAGGCCTGTCCCCGCGACTCACTCGAAAAAGTACTCCTTGCGGGCCCGCACCACGAGATCGGGCCGGTTGACCCGGACCTCGATGCGGTGCCACGTCCGGGGCTTCAGTCCCGCCCGCGGCGTGTAGGTCAGAAAGTACTGGCTCTTCAACTCGGTCAGGATTTCGTGGAAGGTGTCCGAGAGTTTCTGGATCGAGCCGATGAAGTAGGACCGTCCCCCCGTGTCCTCCGCGAGGCGGTCGAGGAACACCTTCAGAGTTTCGGACTCGCTCGCCCCCTGGGCCACCGAGTAGATGGAGACCTCCGACGCGCGCGCCATCTTGGCGACCTGATCGACCGAAAGCCGGCTGCGGTTGTCGTCGCCGTCGGTGAACAGGATGACGGCCTTGCGGCGCTTCAGCGGGCGCAGCTTCTTCAAAGCCATCGCGGTGACGTCGTACAGCGCGGTCTCGCCCTGGGTCTGCGCGGCATCGATCGCCTCGTGGAGCGCCGCCCGGTCCTGCGTGAAGTCGATCGAGCCGACGACCGTCGTCGAGAAGGTCATCAATCCGACTTCGTCCTTCGGCTTGAGCGCGTCGACGAAGGCGTGGGCTGCTCGCCGCGCCTCGTCGATCTTCATGAGCATCGAGCCGGATACGTCGAGGATGAGGATCGCGGAGAGAGGCGAGTCGGCCGCGTCGAAGGTCTCGATCTTTTGCGGCTGCCCGTCGTCCAGCAGGGTGAAGTTCTTCGCGGTCAAGCCCGGCACGTAGCGGCCGTGGCGGTCGGTGACGATCGGCGCGACAGTGACCGCGTCCGCCGAGGCGCGCGAGCTGAAACCGGCGTTCTGGGTCTTCACCCGGGCCGACGCGATTTCCCGCCCCGCGCGGCGCAGCGCCACCGAAATCGTGTGGCCACGGAGCGCGTCGCCGGCCTGCCACGCAACCTGCCACGGAGGCTGGGTCGCGGTGCCGACCTTTCGTCCATCGACGAAAACGTCGACCTGATCGCCCGAGACGTACCCGTCCACCGCGGCGACGATCCGGGTGTCTCCCACGGGAATGTCGCGGTTCGACGGCGAGAGAACGCGCACGCCCGGCCGGGAGCCGTCGGTGACCGCGGCGTCGTCCGCAGCGGCCGGAAGCGCCACGGTCGCCGCCAGGACTGCGCAAAGAATCGCCAATGCCCGCGCGAGAGGCTTCACGGGCCCTCCCCGGGCGGCTCGGCGGACTCGTCCCGGACGAGCCGGCCGGCCTTCAACGCCTCGTCCATCTGGAACTCGAGGTCCGAGACGCCAAACGCATTCGCCTTGCGGACGATCGATCTCCAGTCGTAAGCAAATGCCATCTTCACGTCGGCCATCATTCTATCGACCGCACCGGGCAGGACGAGCGGGAGGAGGGCCGCCGGCATCCCGTTCTCCGAGATGACCCGGGCCACCGCGATCTTGATGTCGTAGAGCCGATCGCTGAAGAGCTGCGGCGTGCGGTACGCCGCCAGCCGCTCGTACGGCGGCAGGTCCAGATCGGAGAGCCGCATTCGCCCGGCGTAGGCCACGGTCCGAGGCCCGAACTCGGCGAGTCGATCGCCGGCGCCCCGCTCCCCGAGCCGCGCCTGCAGACGCGAGAGCGCGTCCCGGGCCTGCCCCGCGGCGTCGCCCGCCGGGAGAGACGCGGACGGCGGCGCGAGCGCGAGCCGCCTTCCAATCCGGTAGAGGTCCGACGGCGACAGATACTCCGCGAGAGCCTCGCGGGAGGGCGCGGCGATCTCCGCCACCCTCGCCAGCCGTGAACGGGGTACGAGATCCCGCGCGACGTCCCGCCACGCGCGCAACCGCTCGCGGAGATCCTTCGCGACGAGGGCCTCCGCGAGCTGCTCGGTGGCCTGGCACGAAGCCGCGACGAACGTGAGCGCATCGTCGTCGACGCGCGCCGGGGACATCCGGCGCACCGGACCGATGAGTCCCGAACGGATCTGCTCGTTGCCGATGAAGGCGCCGGGGTTGTACGCGATCTGCTCGGCGTGGAGAAGACCGAGGATGTCGGGCAGTCGGAAGACCGAACCGCTGATGCGGAACCCGCCCCCCGACTCTCGCGGGGAGAGCGCCGTGGGACCGAACGGCGACACCAGGACGCGTCCGCCCTTCTCGACCTCCCGGAACGAGTGGTTTCTCACGAAGTCGGGGTCCTGGTAGTAGAGGTCCTCCGGGTCGCCCGCGGAAATCGAATAGACGTGCCCGAGAAGCGCCTCGAACGCCCGCTCGAGGATCAACGCGTCGACCGGCGCAATCCGCGACGCCAGCTGGGGCAGAGCACCGGCCGAGGTCTTCTCGGCGTCCGCGAGAGCCGCCCGCGCCCGTTCCTCCTCCGCGCCCACTGGCCGGTCGGCCTCCTGCCCCTCCGGCGACTCGTTCACCTGCAGTCCCTCGGCGAGCACGGTGACGGAGTGCCGCGCCGATTCCACGTCCTTCCTGGCCGCCGCGGCGAGCAGCTCGCGGCGCGCCCGGAGAACCTCCTCGACCTCCTGCAGGGACGCGAGGCGCTGCCGCTCCCGGAAGACCGCCCGCCGGCCGAGCTCGTCGGTCGTGGCGTCGTACGCGTACCGTCCTCCCCGCCAGTCGAACGGAGTGAGCCGGGACGGTCCGGCGAGCGCCCTGCCGAGAACGTCGTCCGCGGACGCGTCTTCGCCGCCCGCGGCGGCGCGCTTGCGGAGCGTCCCGAGGAGACGATCCGAGAGCCAGGTGAAGAAAGAGCCCGGAGCCTCCGCCGGAACCGCGTTCTCTTCTACAAAGAGGGGTTGATTCATCAGGGACGAAAGGAGATCGCGGCTCTCCGGAGGTTCGAGGCCCCCCGATCGGACGAGCTGCGCGAGCAGCTCGGCAGCGCTCTGGAGGAGGCCGCAGGCGACTTCGGAGCCCCGCGAAGCCCTGCGGCGATCGAGCCGATCGAGCGTGAAGAGGTACCGCCGCGCGAGCGGCGGGTCGGCGGGAATGTCTTCGAGCACGGCGTAGGCCGGAAAGAACCGGTCCGCCCCGCGCAGCAGGAGCCCGACGAGACCCGGTTCCTCCAGGTCGGGCCGTCGTTCGATGAGGTTCGAGACAAAGAGAAACCGGCGTCGCGGCACGTCGACCGCCCTTCCGGTGTCGGAGCGAAAGATCCGGCTCAGGGCCTCCTCCGGCGCCGGGTGCCGCTTCGCTTCGGCGACGATTTGGGCCAGCTCCCCTTCCCCGCGCGGAAACCCGTCGCCGTCTAAGTCCGCGCCCCGGAGACCGAGTTCCCCGTCGTCGGTCAGGCGCAGGAAACGCACGACGTGGGCGAAGTCGTAAGGGTCGCGCCGGGCCAGCTCGAAACCCACGGCCGACTTTTCGATCGAGCGGTAGATCCGGCGAAAACGATCCACGGACTTCGGCCCGCCGCCGGTGCGGCCCAGCACCACTGCCCGGGCGGCCGAGTCCGGCAGCTGCTGCAGAGCGTCGACGACGTACGCTCCTTTCCCAGAGTCGGTCTCGTAGAGCGCGCGCAGGAACTTCGCGGGAGTCGCCGGCGAAACGCTAAACAAGTCCTTCCAGATGGGGTCCGCCTCGCGGCCGCCCGGCAGGTTGAAGCGGCCGCCCGCGAGCGAAATCGCCTCCGGATAGTGCGCAAAGGAGTCGAGCGCCTTTTCGTAGAGGACCGACAGGGGCGCCGCGATCCCCTTCGTGCCGCCGAGCGCCGCGAGCCCCTCCAGGGTCTCGGCATCCAGGGATTGGACCGTAACGAGCATCCGGGAAGCCCGGACGTCCTGGACGAAGTGGAGGAAAGCGTCGTCCGCCGTCAGCTTCCCTTCACCGAGGATCTCCCTCCAGGCCGCAACGGAGAGCGGCAGGGGGACCATCTCGTCGCGCGGAGCCACCACCACGGGTTGACCCGACCGAAGGCGGGAGAGAAACGTCGGCACCGGAATTCCGATGGCGTCGACGAACCTGCGGCGGCGGATCGAGCCGCTGTCCGTGCGGGTCTCCGTCGTCCACTGGGCGGGCTCTCCCGACACCTCGATGCCGAGCCAGGCCAGGGCCCGGCGCGCCGTCCGCTGCCCCTCCGGCGTCGAAGTCGTGAACGTCACCACCCGTCCGAATTCTTTGCGCCAGGCCGCGAGGTCCTCCACGAACTCGACGACCGCCTTGCGGCTCTCCACCTGGCTCCAGCTCCCCTGGGCCTCTCCCTGGAAGAGCAGGACCTCGTTCACCTCGCGGAAGAAGCTCGCCGCGGGCCGATCCCTCTCGAGGCGGAGCAGGCGCCGGATCGACGCGGCGCCGCCCGGAACCGGGACCGCGTCGTCCGCGGCGATCGCAGCCCCGGCCGCGAGAAACGACACCGCCAAAAGGATCCGAGTGGACGCGGGGCGGGGTCCGAGGATCACCGACTCCCATCTTATTGCGGAGCGGTTTCGTCGGACGCGATACGGGCCCTTTCGAAGTACCGCCGCGTCTCCTCGATGTCGCGGCCGATCTGCGCGGAGAGGTCGGTGACCGAGGGAAACTTCCGCTCCTCGCGGAGCCGGTCGAAGAAGAAGAGCCGCACCCTCTCTCCGTAGACGTCCGCCGAAAAATCGAGGACGAAGGTCTCGATCGTGGTGTCGAACTCCTCGTAGACGGTGGGGCGCCGGCCGATGTTCGTGACGCAGTCGAAGCGCCGTCCGAAGGACCGTATGTCGATCTGGGTGACGTAGACGCCGTCCGCCGGGTGGAGCTCGTTTTCCGGCTCCAGGTTGATCGTGGGATATCCGATCCGGCGGCCGACCTTGTCGCCCTTCGCGACGAGGCCGTCGAGCTCGTATTCGCGACCGAGCATCGCGTTCGCGGCCTTCACCTCTCCCCGGTCGATCGCGGTGCGGATGCGCGTCGAAGAAATGGGCTCCCCTTCGAAGAAAGCCTCCTCGACGCCGGACGCGACGAACCCGCACTCCAGCCCCATCCTCTTCAGGAGCGCGAGGTCGCCGCGCTTGCCGCGCCCGAAGGCGAAGTGGCTGCCGAGGAAGATCTCCGAGACCGCGAGCCGATCGCGCAGGATCGACCGCACGAAGTCCTCGGGCTCGGTGAGCGAGAAGTCGCGGGTGAACGGAATCACCAGCAGGTTCTCGACCCCGAGCGCCTCGATCGTCTCCTCCTTCTGGTGCAGGGTCTGGAGGCGGCGCGGCGCGCGATCCGGCCGGAGTACCGAGAGCGGATGCGGCTCGAAGGTGATCGCGACCGACGGCCGACCGGCGTCCCGCGCGCGGGCGACGACGGCCTCGAGGATCCGGCGGTGACCCCGGTGCACGCCATCGAAGTTTCCGATCGTCGCGATCCCGTCGCGGGGAAGATCCGTCTCGCGGAGGAGGTCGCGGACGACGTGCAGTTCCGTCATCTTGACGAAGGGGCCCTTCGGTGGATCAGACGATTGCGCCGACCAGGTCGTACTCGTAGGCGTCGGAGATGCGCACCGACACGATCTCGCCGGGCCGGACCTCCCGCCCCCCCGCGTCGTTGACCAGGAGACGGCCGTCGATCTCGGGCGCCTGGGAGCGCACGCGTCCCTCGAGCAGCTGGTCGGTCTCGTCGCACGGGCCCTCGACGATCGCCTCCAGCGTCCGCCCGACCAGTGCGCGGTTCTTCCGGCGGGCGATGGGTCTCTGCAGAGACAGGAGGAAATCGCGCCGCCGGTCCTTCTCCTCCGCCGGCACCGGGTCTCCGAGCGATTCCGAGCCCGAGCCGGGCTCGGGGGAGTACGTGAAAACGCCGACGTTGTCGAGCTGCGCTTGCCGCACGAACTCGCACAGCTCCCGGAACTCGGCGTCTCCTTCGCCTGGAAACCCGACGATGAAGGTGGTCCGGATCGCAATTCCGGGAACGATCGCCCTCATCCTCTCGATCATCGCCAGGTACGCGGCGGAGTCGCCCCCGCGTCGCATCGCTCTCAGAATTGATCCGGACACGTGTTGAAGTGGGATGTCCACGTAGGACAGGAAACGCGGATTGTCCGACATGAGGACCAGCACCGAGTCGTCGAGCGTCTTCGGATATGCGTAGAGGAAACGCAGCCACGGGACGGTCGTCCCGGCGAGCAGGGCCTCCACGAGCCGGGCGAGGCCCACTCTCTTCAGGCCGAGATCGTCGCCGTAGCGGGTCGTGTCCTGCGAGATCAGCACGAGCTCCGAGATCCCCTGGACCTCGAGCGCCCGGGCCTCCGCAACGAGCGACTCGATCGTGCGGCTCCTCTGCTTTCCGCGCATCTGCGGAATCGTGCAGAAAGTGCAGGGGTTGTCGCAGCCCTCCCCCACCTTCAGGTACGCGTAACCCCGGCGGCGCGACAGGACGCGCGGCGCGGCCTCGTCGTAGAGCCGCGTGGCGAGCGGTTTCTCCGTGAAGCGCGCAAGCGTCGGCAGCCCCGCGGCCGCGTCCGGCGCCCGCTCCAGCTCGTCGAGACCGAGAAAGACGTCGACCTCGGGAATCTCGTCGGCCAGCTCCCGGCCGTACTTCTGGACCATGCAGCCCGCGACGATCACTCGGTCGATCTCGCCGCGCCGCTTGCGCTCGACCTGTTCGAGGATCGCTTCCACCGACTCTTCCTTGGCCTTGTCGATGAACCCGCACGTGTTCACGAGCACCACCCTGGCGCGGCCGTCCGGCACGATCTCGTGCCCCGCGCGCTGCAGGTGCCCGAGCATGACCTCGGTGTCCACCAGGTTCTTGGCGCAACCGAGCGAGACGACGCCCACGGTGGGGAGTTTTTTCATGTCCCGTGTTCCGTGTCCCGGCTCATGGATAGATCCGCTTCAACGTCCGCGGATACGGGATCGCTTCCCGCAGGTGGTGAATGCCGCACATCCAGGTCACGAAGCGCTCGAGCCCCATCCCGAAGCCGGAGTGCGGAAACGTGCCGTACCGGCGGACGTCCAGGTACCACTCGTACTTCTCGCGCGGGAGCTTGTGCTCCGCCAGTCGGCGCTCGAGCAGCTCGAGGTCGTGAATCCGCTGTGACCCGCCGATGATCTCGCCGTAGCCCTCGGGCGCCAGCATGTCGAGCCCGAGAACGACCTCCGGGTCCTGCGGGTCCGGCTGCATGTAGAAGGACTTGATGGCCGCGGGAAAGCGCGAAACGATGAGTGGCCGTTCGCTGTCGCCGACGAGGGCGGTCTCCTCGTCGGCGCCGAGGTCGTCGCCGAACGCGATCGGCAGTCCGGTCGCGGAAAGCTTCTCCACCGCGTCGCGGTAGGTGATCCGCGGGAACGGGCGCTTCACCGCCTCCAGCTTCGAGGTGTCGCGTTCCAGGCGCTCGAGATCTTCCGCGCAGCGGTCGAGCGTGCGGGCGATCAGCGACACGACGAACTCCTCGGCCAGGTCGCAGAGTCCGTCGAACTCCAGGAAAGCCACCTCCGGCTCGATCATCCAGAACTCGGTCAGGTGCCGGCGGGTCTTCGACTTCTCCGCCCGGAACGTCGGGCCGAAGCAGTACACCTTGCCGAAGGAAGCCGCGGCCGGCTCCAAGTAGAGCTGACCGGACTGCGACAGGTAGGCCTTCTCCCCGAAGTAGTCGGTCTCGAAGAGCGTCGAGGTGCCTTCGACCGAGGAGCCCGTCAGGATCGGCGAGTCGATCAGCACGTACTCGCGTTCGTGGAAGAAGTCCCGGATCGCCTGGGAGACCTCGGAGCGCACGCGCAGGACCGCGTGTTGCTGCGAGGAGCGCATCCAGAGGTGCCGGTGCGACATCAGGAAGTCGACGCCGTGCTCCTTCGGCGAGATCGGGTAGTTCTCGGAGGGCCCCAGGATCCGGACGTCGGTCGCGCTCATTTCCCAGCCGCCGGGCGCCCGCGGTTCCTCCCGGACGCGGCCGCTCACGGTGAGCGAACACTCCTGGGTCGCGCGCTCCGCCTCCGCCCACGTCTCGGGTGACACGTCCGCCTTGACGACGACGCACTGGAGATATCCCGTCCCGTCCCGGACCACGAGGAACTGGATTTTCCCGGACGAGCGGCGCGCATAGAGCCACCCCCGGACGGTCGCGTCCGCGCCGCTCTTTTCGCTGATGTGGGAGATGGCCGTCGATTCCGTGGACATAAAAGCGTCGGATTATCCCTCATCGGACGCGAATCTGGCGGGTGAGATCAGTGCGGCCGCCATCCTTTCCGACGAGAGTGATCGTGAGGGTGTGAGGACCCGGCGGGACGGTCGGCACGACGAACCCGAACCCGGAGTTCGCGGCGTCGGAGTAGTCCGGATGGACCGGCGGAATGTCGGGCCGCGCGCCGCCGACGATTCCCGGGGCGCCCGGCCCGAGCTCGGTCGCGACGCGAATCTCCGCGATTCCCGAGTCGTCGAGCGCCCAGCCCAGCCCGAAGCTTCCGGCCGCGACCTCCGCGTATTCGGGCGGAATGTCGATCACGCCGAACGGTGGCGCGAGCTCCGACTCGGCGGTCGACGTGAGCCGCGCGAAATCCGCCGTCGCCCGGTCGCGTTCGGTGACCGTGATACCGGTCTCGAACTCGGGCGCGGGAGCGATCTGGAATACGAAATCGCGCGCCCCATCGTGCGGGAAGCTTCCGAGCATCTCGAGCTTCGCTTCAGAAAGACCTTTTCGCACCGCCCGCGCGAGGTTCAAGCGCACCAGGTTCTCAGCTTCCTGAGGGTGGAGGATCAGCAACGTACCACCCAGCGCCCGGGTGCGCGCCCAGACCTCGTCCGGAACCGGCCGCTTATCGAACAGGACCTTGAGCTCGTCGTAGTGGGGCGGCGCGAAGCCGGAATACCCGTTGATGAGCGGCCGCCAGTGCGCGGTTGACCGGAAGACATGCTCCGCGTCGTAGTCGAAACCGATCGGAAGCTCGAGTACCGCGCCGGGCACCCGGACACCCGCCAGCCAGGCGTAAACGGGAGCCCCCGCGGGCTCGACCGCCGGAAAGTCGATCGGAGATGCCCGGTATTCGATCGCCGTCAGCAGGAGCGCAGCGCCGACGAACGCGGCGCGCTCGGCGCGAGTAGGCACCCGACGGAGAACGAGGGCAAGGCCCCAGGCGGCGAGCACTCCGAGCGCCAGGTGAGACAGGACCATCCCGCGGGCCGGGACCCGGATCGCCCGAAAAAGGAACCCGAACGATTGAAAGAGAAACCGGTAGTAGGGCGTGTGGCCGCCGGCCGCGACGAGAAGGCCGGTGAACCCGACCGCGAGGAAGAGGCCGGCGCGGCGATCGAGCGGGCGGGATCGCAGGAACTCGCCCAGGTCCGCAGAGCGGAACCGGATCGGGAAGGCGAGAGCCAGCCGCAGAAGAACGAAACCGGTCAGGAATACGAATGCCCGGCCGGGATCGTGCAGGTTCAGCAGACCCACGCGCAGGTTGGGAACGGCGAGCGCCGCGACTCCGGCGGCGAGAGCTGCCAGGGCGAGGACGTCGAGAGCCTTCGCGGCGTGGCGGCGCCACCCCGCGATCTCGCGCCTCGGGTGGGATCCGGTTTCTCCCTCTCGCGCGCGGCGAAGGCGGACGACCGCGTACGCGGCCAGAGCGACGGGCACGAGCCCCGGGAACATCTCGGCCTCCGGCCGGGCGAACCGCTGGGTGAGCGGAGCCCACAGCTTGTTCTGCGGGCCCGCGACGAGGAGCGCCGTCGGCAGCGCCGAGTAGAAGGTCGTTTCTCCGATCGAGCGCCGCATTCCGTAGAGTTTCGCGGCCCTCGCATAGGGGACGTAGAACGGCAGGACCAGGAGGGCGGCGACGGCGGTCGCCCCGACCGTCCCGAGAATCCGCCTCGGGCGATCGGGATCTTCTCCGGTCAGCGCTTCCCACGCGAGCACGACCGCCAGCAGGATGCCGGAGAAGATCGCGAAGTGAACGTTCGTAAGCGCGTTCCAGGCGAAGAAAAGGCCGAAGAGAAAGAGGTCGCGGCGGCGACCGCCCTTCAACCACCGCAGTGCGAACAGAAAGAGGAGCGCGAGGAAGGGACCCCACTGAAACTGGACATGCGGGATCTGCGCGAGCCGCCAGGGGGCGAACGCGAAGATGAGGCCCGCGAGCAGAGAGCCCGTCGCGTCGCCGGTCACCTCCCGCGCCAGCGCCCAGGCGGCGAGGGCGGAGAGAAACATCCCGAGGAGGAAGAGAAAGTTGTAGACGAAGAGCGTGGAGGCGCCCGCCGCGTAGAGGGGGAACCCGAAGACCGCGGCTCCCCAGAGGTTCTCGGAGAATGCGAGGGCGTAGCGCGCGGGGTGAAAGATGTTGGCGTGAAAGAGGCGGAGCGGATCGTGAAACGTCTGGTGGAAGTCCCAGTGGAAGATCCACGCGTTCAGCTTGGCGTCCCAGAGGTCGCCGAGGCCGCTCCCCATCCGCGCGGCCTGCGGCCACGTGAGCAGAACCGTGGCGGCGAGGTAGACGGCGGCGGCGCGGAAGATTTCGGCGCGCGAGACGCCGCGGCTCAACCGCGTCGGCTCTGGACACTTCGGGCGATCGTCATCGCCTGCTGAACTCGCTGGATGCTTCGCTGGCGCTTCTGGGCGGCGTCGACGTCGGTGTGGGGAACCTGGTTCCCCCGGACCTCGCGCAGCAGCTTGTCCGCCTCCTGCACGAACATCACGAAGTCTCCGGGCGCGAAACGCTTGAACGTGAGCTCGCTCGGGATCACGAACCCCTCGGCGATGTCCCGCACCATCGAGTAGGCGGACCCTCCCGTGAAGACGTTCATCCG
>JBBQKV010000021.1:0-29267 GCA_038327245.1 Acidobacteriota bacterium | reverse complement strand
GAGGAAGCCGACAAGATCCGACGCGAGCCGGCAGCTAAAGGTCGAAGAACTCCGGTGCGATGTTGAGTTTAGGAAGTGCAGCGGCTCGGTGCGGGTCTCTCCTGCAACGTCGAACCCCCTGACGCGAGTTTTGGACAACGTGGCGGGATCGTTGGCGAGGATCTGGCCCGCGAGAAGCGCATGGCGGGCGCTCTCAACCGGCCGGAGCTCGGCGCGGCCTTCCATGATGAGGGAGTCTACCAGCGGCGGGCGATCAGAGGTCGTCGGGTGTGAGTCCGGTTTCCTTGGCGATGCGGGCGAGCATCTTGGGGCCGAGCTCTTCGTTGTCGTGGAAGGCGAAGATGACGTTGGGCCGGCCTTGGCGGGAGAGAGTCTTGTGGGAGCCGGAGGTTCGCTTCACCGTCCAGCCGGTGCGAAGTAGCGCGGCGAGGACTCTTCGGGCTTTGGTGGCTTTGAACCGATCAGGCAGCGGCGGACACGACGAAGGTTACGTTCGTCGCCTCCTCGGCCGTCACCTCGCCATCTTCGAGCTTCTCGGCGACGGCGTGGAGGGCCAAGGCCTCGATCTTTCGGAGAGCGTCCTGGCGCGTCTTTCCGTAGACGTGGCAGCCCGGGATCGTCTCGATCAGAGCGATCCAGCGGCCGTCCTCTTCCCGATCGAAGTCAACTTTCAGAGTCACGTGAGAAGGATAGCTCAGGCTCGTCGGGCTTAGGGAGCCGCGCGGCAGGCTCGAGCTCGGGGAAAATAGGGACAGACCACGGTTTCTGCTCAGCCGTCTCCTCTCTCCACGGGTCGTCCGCTCCGGCCCGGCGTAACGCGTCGGTTCAGCATTCGGGCGACCTCACCCCGGAAGCGGTCGTTTCCCAGCGCATAGTTACCGTTTGTCGCAAGGCGGATTTCGGCGATCCGCTGCGGATCAAGATGCGCCGTGAAGAGCTGGCGGTAGGCACGGAGGCGATCCGATTCGGTGCTGCCGAGGCCCAGATACTCGGGATTCGGCGTAACCAGGGGATCGGCACGGCCTTCGGCATTGGCTCGGTAACTTGACCAGCGATGATCACGCGGATGAGAAACCATGCTCGCCCGCACCGGGTTGAGCTCGATATAGCGATAGCACGCCAGCACGTAGCTTTCGCTCTGCGTCAAACAGGATCGAAATCGGCCCTCCCACAGGGTGCCGCTTCGGCGATAGCAACGATTGACGTACTGCACGTAGCGCTGCCCGAGGTTTTTCATCAGGAGTGCCGCGCTGTCCGCCCGGCTCGGCGTGAGCAGCAGGTGCACGTGGTTCGTCATGAGGACGTAGGCGTGCACGGCGCACCCGAATCTCCCGGCCATCTCGCGCAGGGTATCGAGGTATCGCCGATAGTCCTCCTCGGCGTAGAAGCAGGGCGTGCGGTTGTTGCCGCGCTGGATGATGTGCCAGGGAATGCCGGGAATGGCGAGACGGGCGCGGCGGGGCATGACGAGCCTCCACAGACAATTTGTCCTGGAAACCGTGGTCTGTCCCCGAATCGTCCCCCTTCGGCAGGTTCGACCGGACGCCGCCGTCTACGGCTCCCCGCGGGCCTCTTCGGCGAAGCGGATGAAAGCGAGAACGAGCGCGATCACGATGGGTCCCAGGAAGAGGCCGATCGGGCCGAACGCGGCAACCCCGCCGATCGCGCCGATGAAGATGGGGAGCGTGGATATCTCGGCGCGGCCCGAGATGAAGATGGGGCGCAGAAAGTTGTCCGCCAGGCCGACCACGCCGAGCGCCCACGCGATCATGAAGATCGTCCAGCCCCACTGTCCGGAGACGGCGAGCGCGATCGTGGCCGGCACCATGACGAGGCCGGTGCCGACCGCCGGGATGAGCGAGGCCACGGCGCCGAGCACCCCGAAAACCACGGGCGAAGGAAGCGGAGAAATCCAGAAGGCAATTCCGATCAGCACGCCCTGGACCGCCGCGGTCAGGACGTTGCCGTAGACGACGGCGCGGGTGACCTCCGCGATGTGAGTTTCCAGGCGGCGCTTGCGTTCCTCGGCGAGCGGGACGAGCTTCATGCCGCGTCGGACGAGCTCCTCGCCGTCGCGGAAGAAGAAGTAGAGGACGAAGAGCATCAGGAACAGCCCGACGACCGCGCCGAGTGCTCCCAGGAAAACGGACTTGCTGTTCGCGAGAGCAAACTCGAGAGCCGTGCGCAGACCGTTCACCATCCAGGCCTGCACCTGGTCCACGGTCACCGGAGTGTGGTCCGCCAGCCATTGCACGAAGCGCGCGATGAACGGAAGCCGGATGAGATCGCTCGGGCGCGCGATCCGGTAGCGGTCCACGAGGCCGCCCAGGCGCTGGGAGAGGTCCGCCGCCTGGCCCGCGAAGGCGACGGCGAGCAGCGCGGCCGGCAACACGATCGCGAGAGCGACCGCGACGGTCATGAGAAACGCCGCGGCGCCGCGCCTTCTCTTCACCCCGAACCGCCGCCGGAATCGCACGTTGACGGGGTGGAGGAGGAACGCGAGCAGGAGCGCCCAGAGGATCGGACCGATGAAGGGCTTGAGGATCGACACGAGCGCCACGGCGAGCAGAGCCGCGACGACGAGGCCGAAGACTCTCGGATAGAACCGGTCGTTCGAGGTCAGCGAGATCCTCCGGGCGGCCGGCGTGCCGCTCCGTGCGCAGAATACTGCGACGGGGTGCTAGCATCGTCCGACGGGCATGAACGCGCGGTCCGATCGAGTCGAGCAGGCCCGGATCTTCCGCGAGGAGGCGCAGAGGGAGGGCTTCTCCCGCGTCGGAATCGCCCGCGCGGAGCCGCCTCCCCGCTTCGACCGCTTCCGGGACTGGATCGGCGCAGGACGCCACGCCGGCATGGCCTATCTCGAAAAAACGGCGGACGTCCGCGCGTCTCCCGCCAACCTGCTGCCGGGCGCCCGATCGGTCGTGTGCCTGGCCGCGCCGCACCGGTCGGCCTCTCTCCGCGCGGAAGATGGAGCGTCGATCGCCCGTTACGCGGCAGGCCCCGACTATCACGGGAGCCTCCGCAAGAGCGCGATCCGGGTGGCGCAGAGCGTCGGCCGGCGCCTGGAAGAGTCCTTCGGCTGGCGAGTGTGCGTCGACTCGACCCCCCTCGCGGAGAGGTCCTTCGCCGCGGCCGCGGGCCTCGGCTGGATCGGCAAGAACGGCTGTTTGATCGACCGGCAGCTCGGCTCGTGGTTGCTGCTGGCCGAGATCGTCACGGATCTCGATTTGCCCCCGGACGATCCGGTGGCGGAATTGTGCGGCTCGTGCGTGCGGTGCCTGGAGAGCTGCCCGACCGACGCGTTCGTGGCTCCGGGCCTTCTCGACGCGGCTCTCTGTCTGGCGTACTGGACCATCGAGAGCCGCGGCCCGATTCCCCACGACATCCAGGCGGCGCTCGGCGAACGGGTGTTCGGCTGCGACGTCTGCCAGGAAGCCTGTCCGTGGAACGGAGCGGTGACCGCGGGGCCGCCCGGCCCGGGGACAGTCCCGACGCGCGCGGAGTGGCTCGCGATGGGCAAAGGGGAGTGGCGGCGGCGCTTCGGGGCGAGCGCCCTCAACCGGGCCGGACGCCGGGGCCTCCAGCGAAACGCGGCCGCCTCCGCCGGGTCGGTCGGCGACTCCTCGGTCCTGCCCGCGCTTGGCGCTCTCGGCGGTCCGTCCGACCGGGGGCTCGCGGACGCGGCCGCGTGGGCCGCGGCGCGGCTCGGCCCGCAGCCGCTTCCTGAAATGCCGGGGACTCCATGACCGTCAAGACCGTGGTTTACGGCGCGCTCCTCGTTCTCTCCCTGGTCCTTTGCGCGTTTTTCGCCGGATCGGAAACGGCTCTCGTCTCGCTCTCGCGCATCGACCTGCAGCGGATGCGGGAGAAGGGGGACCGGAAGGGGGTCATCATCCGGAACCTGAAATCGCACACGTCCCGCCTTCTGGCGACCATCCTCATCGGGCAGAATTTGTTCGTGTCGGCCGCGTCGGCCCTGGCGACGGCGATCGCGACGGCGTGGGTCGGCGAAGCGTACGGCGTGCCCGCGGCGATCATCTTCTCGACCGTGGTGCTGTTCATCTTCGCCGAGATGATTCCGAAGGCCGTGGGCGCGGCATCACCCGTTCCGATCGCCCGCGCCGTCGCGATTCCGATGGCGTGGATCACGAAGATCCTTTCTCCCATCGTCGAGGTCTGCGTGAAGCTTTCGACCGGCATGCTGCGGCTGTTCGGAATCCCCGAGAAGACTCCCATGCTCACCGAGGAGGAAATGAAGAGCGTCATCAACCTCGGCGCGGACGAGGGAGTCATCCACGGCGAGGAGCGACAGCTCCTCCACAAGGTGCTGGAATTCGGCGACAAGACGGTCCGCGACATCATGGTCCCGCGCACCAAGGTGATCGCGCTTCCGGAGACTGCGAAGTTCGACGACGTGCGGCTCGTTCTCCACGAGCACAAGCTCTCCCGGCTGCCCGTCTACCGCGGCTCGCTCGACAACGTCGTCGGAATCCTGCACGCGAAGGACCTCTTCGACCTGTCGGACGAGGCGGAGGAGAACTTCGTGCTCGGCCGCTATCTCGACCCGCCGTTTCTCGTTCCGGAGTTCAAGCGCGCCGAGGACCTTTTTCGCGAGATGCGGCGCCGCCGGACCCATATGGCGATCGTCGTGGACGAGCACGGCGGCACCGCCGGGATCGCGACGATCGAGAACGCGATCGAGGAGCTTCTCGGTCCGATCCAGGACGAGTACGACGAGGAGGAAACGTCCGGCTTCGTCGCGGCCGGCGACCGCACCTACGTCCTCGAAGGAAGCTTCCGGCTGGACGACATCGAAGAGCAGTTCGGACTGTCGCTCCCGCGCGACGAGGCCGAGACGATCGCGGGCCACCTCATGCTGCGCTTCGGCCGGATCCCCCGTCGGGGCGAGCGCTGGAGAGGCCGCCGCGCCGAGTTCATCGTGGAGGACGCGACCCCCACTACGATCAAGAGCGTGCGGATGATCCTGCCGCGCGAGCCCGTCGCCCCGCCGGCCGCCACATGATGCCGGCCGCGAAGACGCGGGTCACCCTCATTCGGGGCGACGGGATCGGACCCGAGGTCGCGGACGCGGTTCTGGCGATCCTGGAGGCCGCCGGAGCGCCGCTCGAGTTCGAGGAGGCGGTCGTCGGGCGGGTCGCCGAGGAGAGCGGAGGCAACCCGCTTCCGGCGGCGGTCCTCGACTCGATCCGGAAGAACCGCATCGCGCTGAAGGGGCCGGTCGGGACCCCGATCGGAAAGGGGTTCTCCTCGGTCAACGTCGCCCTGAGGAAGACCCTCGACCTCTACGCGAGCCTGCGGCCCGTCCGGAACGTGCCGGCGGTGCCGTCCCGGTTCGAGAACGTCGACCTCGTCGTCGTGCGCGAGAACACCGAGGACCTCTACAGCGGACTCGAGCACACGGTCGTTCCCGGCGTCGTGGAGTCGCTGAAAATCATCACGGAGGTCGCGTCCACGAGGATCGCCCGGTTCGCGTTCGAGTACGCCCGTCGGGAGGGGCGCCGAAGGGTCACCGCGGTCCACAAGGCGAACATCATGAAGCTCTCGGACGGCCTGTTCCTCGACTGCTTCCGCAAGGTCGCGGCCGAATACCCCGACATCGTGGCGGACGATCGCATCGTCGACGCGACCTGCATGCGCCTGGTCATGAACCCCGAGATTTTCGACGTTCTGCTGCTCGAGAACCTCTACGGCGACATCGTGTCGGACCTCGCGGCCGGGCTCGTCGGCGGACTCGGGCTCGTCCCGGGCGCGAACCTCGGGAAGGACGTCGCGATCTTCGAAGCGGTGCACGGGACCGCCCCCGACATCGCCGGGACCGGAAAGGCGAACCCGACGGCGCTGCTCATGAGCGCGGTCCTCATGCTCCGGTACCTGGGGCAGGGAGTGCTGGCGACGGCGATCGAGTCGGCCCTCTTCGCGACGTTTGCGGCCGGAGTCCGGACGCCGGATCTCGGCGGGGCCGCGTCGACGACCGATTTCGCGAGGGCGGTCGCCGAGCGGCTGGGAGGCTAGTCCAGCTGGACGCTCGCCACCATGAGGACGCGCACGCCGACGTTCCCGGTCACGCGCGCCTGGCAGCCCAGCCGCCCGCACGCTCCCAGCTCGTAGGCGATCTCCTGGGGATTGATGGGAGAGAGATTCTCGCGGCCGGCGACCACCTCGACACGGCACGTGGAGCAGATCCCGTGGCCGCCGCAGATGTGGCTGATGTTGACGCCCAGGTCGAGAGCCGCGGCCAGGAGAGTCGTGCCGGCCGGAAACGTTCCGGCCCTCCCCTCGTTGACGAACACCACCGTGGGCATGAGAATCGGGTCGTTTCCTGAGCGATCAGACTAGCACTCCGCCGCGCCCGCGCTCCCGGTTTCCGGCCTCGAACGACGAGCAGCCGTGGATCGGACGCGCCTTCGCCGCGTCCGAGATTTTCGGCCGGCGCGCGCCGCTCGAGATCGAGATCGGAACCGGCAAGGCGAGGTTCCTGATCGAGTCCGCCCGGGCCCATCCGGCGCGCGACTTTCTCGGGGTCGAGCGATCCCTTTCCTACTACCGGGTGTCCCGGGATCGGGTCGAGAGATCCGGACTTCCGAACGCGCGCGTTCTCCGGGCGGACGCGCGCATCTTCGTGGAGGCGTCCGTCCCGGACCGGTCGGTGAGCGGCTTTCACGTCTACTTTCCGGATCCCTGGCCGAAGAAGAAGCAGCGGAAGCGCCGGCTCCTCGACGGCGTGTTCCTGGAAGTCCTCGCCGCGAAGCTCGAGGCGGGCGGGCTCGTCCGCATCGCCACGGACCATCCGGGATATGCGGAGGAGCTCGCGCCCGTTCTGCAGACCGTACCGGCGCTGGAGGAGCTCGCCTGGGAGTCGCTCCCCGCGCCGCCGCTCACCCACTACGAGATCAAATATCGCCAGGAGGGGCGCGAGATCCGGCGGTTCCTGCTCCGACGCGCGGGATCCTAGCGCGGCTTCTGGAGCGGCCCGGGGATCGACACGATCCGGCGGAGGAACAGCGCGAAGTAGTAGACGCCCGAAACGATCGCCATCGTCACCGCCAGCCAGAGGGCGATCTTGCCCGGCAGAAGGAAGACCTGGTGGCGGATCGCGAGGATGAGGAGCGAGGCCGCCACGATTTCCGTGAACATCTTCGCCTTCCCCCATCCGGACGCGGGGATGACGAGACCCTGCGCCGAGGCGATCGAGCGCAGCCCCGAGACCGCGAACTCGCGGCCAAGGATGACGACCACCATCCACGCCTGCGCGACCTGGAGCTCCACGAGCGAAATGAACGCGCCCGAGATCAGGAGCTTGTCCGCGATGGGGTCGAGCAGCGTCCCAAGCGTCGTGATCTCGCCGCGGCGGCGCGCGAGCCACCCGTCGAAGAAGTCGGTGGCCGTCGCGAAGAGAAAGATGAGGAGGCCGACGGTCTCGCGCCCCTCGAACTTCGTGAGCAGAACCACGAGCAGGAACGGGACGAGAAAGATCCGCAGGAGCGTCAACCCGTTCGGGAGGTTGATTCTCAGCGGCTCGTCCCGCCGATCGGATTTCGCTGCGGTATCTTCGGCGAGAGGTGCAGGCACTCTGATTAAGGTAACACCGCCCGCCTCGCCGGGGTCCGGATGAGCATCCCGTTCGGGACGGACGGCTGGCGTGGAGTCATCGCCGACGACTGCACTTTCGAGGCGCTGCGCCGGGTCGCCGCCGCCGCCGCCCGGGTCTATGTGGCTGAAAACGGCCCTGGCGACAATGCGCGCATCGTCCTCGGATACGACACCCGCTTCCTCTCTCCGGAGTTCGCCCGCTCGGTGGCGGAAGTCTTCGCACGCGCCGGAATCGACGTGCTGCTCGCGGATCGCCCCGTTCCCACGCCCGTCGTCTCCTTCCACGTGCGCCGGCTGGGTCTCCGGGGAGGCGTCGCGATCACCGCCAGCCACAACCCGGCGCCCTACAACGGCTTCAAAATGAAGGCGCACTTCGGCGGCAGCGCGCCGCCCGAGCTCTACGAGGCCATCTCGCGGGAGGCGGACGCGCCCGCCGTCGAGGCCGCGCGGGAAGGCCGGATCGAGACCACCGACCTGCTCGTCTCTTACCGCGAGCGCCTGCGCTCCCTGCTCGACCTCGACCGGATCCGCGCGGCCGGCCTCTCGGTGCTCGCCGACTCGATGCACGGGGCGGCCGGCACGCTCGTCGCGGACGTCGTGGGCGCCGGCGCCACGCGGATCGTGCCCTTTCGCTGCGAGCGCGATGCGCTCTTCGGCGGGGTCCACCCCGAGCCCGTCGCCGGCAACCTGAAAGCCGCGGCTCAGGAGGTCGTGGCGGGCGGACTCGACCTCGCCGTCGCGCAGGACGGCGACGCGGACCGGCTCGGCGTCCTCGACCGCCGGGGCATCTTCGTTTCCCCTCACCGCGTTCTGGCGCTCCTGCTCCTGCACGCGTTCCGGCGGCGCGGGCTTTCCGGCGGCATCGCGAAGACCTTCTCGACGTCGATCCTGATCGACCGGATTGCCGCGGGCCTCGGCGTTCCGCTGATCGAGACCCCGATCGGCTTCAAGTACGTCGCGGAGCTCATGAATCGGGGCGAGGCGGCGGCGGGGGGCGAGGAGAGCGGCGGTTACGCCTTCGCGTTCCACCTTCCCGAGCGGGACGGCGTCTTCAACGGGCTCCTTCTGCTCGAGAGCCTCGCGCAGTCCGGCCGCGATCTCGACGGAGCGCTCGCCGACCTGGCCGCCGAATTCGGCAGCTTCGAGTACGGCCGGCGCGACGTCCTCCTTCCGGTCCCGGTGGTGGACGCCTACCTGGAGGCCGTGCGCGCGGATCCCCCGCGCGAGGTCGGCGGCGCGGCGGTCAGTCGCGTGATCGACGGGGATGGAGTGAAGTACGCCTTCGGAGAAGAGGGCTGGCTCCTCCACCGTCTCTCCGGAACCGAGCCGATGGTTCGCCTGTACTGCGAGCACCGGGACGAGGAGACGGTCCAGAGAGTGCTCAAGGCTGCGGAGGAGCGTCTCCGCGAATTTGCGGAAGGCCTTCGGAGTCGGTCTACTGACTAGAGCGGCTGCCGCACCACCACCATGGGATGCGGCTCAGCGGCCGTTTACTCTCTTACGTGCGCCGTCGAGGCGCACGCGACAATTACCTCGAGCCGCGCGCGACAGCTACCTCGAGCCGCCCGCGACACTAGCTCAGGCGGCGCAGAACCGGGGCGGACGGACGGGCGGTCGTCAGGATCGGGCGGTTCTGCGAATCCCTCTCGATATGCACGGGCTTCCCGGAGAACGGGGCGCGCGCGGACTTTCCGAAGCCTCCGCCGAGGGAGGCCCCGGAGCCGCCGGCGTACGGGGTCCCGTAGTAGGCGGTCAAGGCCCTCCGCACGTAGTTCCGGGTCTCGTCGTAGGGAGGGACTCCGCCGTAGCGGGCGACCGCGCCTTCCCCCGCGTTGTAGGCGGCCAGGGACTTCTCGAGGTTGCCGTCGAAGAGGCTGAGCAGGTGGGAGAGGTAGCGAGTCCCCGCCGCGATGTTCTGCGCGGGATCGTGGATGTTCCGGGCGCCATGCTCGCTGGCCGTCGCCGGCATGAGCTGCATGAGCCCGCGCGCCCCCTTGGGCGACACCGCCGCCGGGTTGAAGCCCGACTCCACCAGCATGACCGACTTCACGAGGCGGGGATCGAGCGAGTGGTCGTTCGCCGCGCGGGTGATCAGGGGATCGAACTCCGACGGCCGCGTGATCCGCGTCGCCAGCCACTGCTGTTCACCGACCGGGCGTTTCCGGCCGCCGGCCCCGCTCTTCTCGCCGACGCCGTCGTTGTAGATGACCCTCTTTCCGTTCTGCATCACGATCCGCACACGGGCGGAGCCGCTCGCCGCCACGGCGAGCAGAACGGCCAGGAGGAAGAGGGTCTTCGAGCGCATCTTCAGTGCGGGAACAGTTTCAGTAACCGGGTTTGAATCATTATATTCCAGACGGGGAACCGACGCGGAGTGTGACGTCCGTCACGCCGCGAGGATCTCCCGGACTGCCTCTTTTCCGGCGCGCAGAGCCTCCGGCAGGAGGTCTTCCCGCCGGCCTCCGGCCTGGGCGAGATCCGGCTTTCCGCCGCCGGAGCCGCCGAGCGCCTGGCCGATCCGGGCCGCCAGGCGGGATGCGGGAACCCGATCCACGAGGTCCCGCGTGACGGCCGCGACCACCGAAGTCTTGCCGTCGTTGGACGTCCCCACGAGGACGACGCCGCTCTTCACGCGCGACCGCAGCGTATCCGACAGGTTGCGCAGCTCCGGGATCGAGAGGCCCGGCACGAGTCGGGTGACGACCGAGATCCCGCCGATTTCCTCGCTCTCGCCGGCCGATCCGGATTCCCCGGAGGCGAGCTTCATCCGCAGCGACGTCACTTCGCGCTCCAGGGCCTTCAACCGCTCCTCGCGCTCGTCCCACCGCACGAGCAGCGTCTCCCGCGGCGCCTGGGCCGCGGCGGACAGGCGGTTCAGCGTTTCCTCGTCGGACGAGAGGAGGTCGACCGCGCCGAGCGACGTCACCGCCTCGAGGCGCCGGACGCCGGCCGCGAGCGACTTGTCCGACACGATCTTGAAGGCGCCGATCTCGCCGGTCCGCGGCACGTGGCAACCGCCGCAGAGCTCAGTCGAGAATCCGGGCACTTCAACCACGCGGACGCGGTCGGAGTACTTGTCCCAGAAGAACATGTCGGCCCCGCGGCGACGGGCCTCCTCCATCGGCAGGTTCGACTTCGTGACCTCGCGGTCGCGCAGGATCTCTTCGTTGACGAGCCGCTCGATCTCCGCGATCTGGGCAGGCGTCGGCGGCGCCGACACCGCGTAGTCGAAGCGGAGCCGGTCCGGAGCGACCAGGGAGCCCATCTGGCGGGCGCCCGCGCCGAGGACTCGCCGGAGCGCCGCGTGAAGGAGGTGAGTGCCGGTGTGGTTCGCCTGCGTCCGGCGGCGGATCCACTCCGGAATCCGCATGTCGACGACGGTCCCGCTCTCGAGCGTGCCGCGGGAGATGCGGACGCGGTGCGCGATCGTGTCCGGGCGCGGCTTCCACACGTGGAGGACCTCGGCCTCTCCACCGGGCCAGGTCCACGTGCCGGTGTCCGCGATCTGCCCTCCCCCCTCGGGATAGAAGACGGTCCGGTCGGCGACGGCTTCGCCCGTCTCGCCCTCTTCGAGCCGCGCGGCCGGCGCGCCGTCCTTGACGAGCGCCACGATCCGCACTCCGTCCTGTGAGATGAAGTCGTGCTCGGGGTAGCCGCGAAACGCGGAGTGTTCCGCGGGCAGGTCGAGCTTCTCGTAGACCGACACGTCGGTGGCTTCGAACTTCGCCGCCGAACGAGACGCGCGGCGCTGCCCCTCGAGCTGCGCTTCGAAGCCCTCGTGATCGATCGTCACCCCCTCGTCGGCGGCGATCTCCTCGATCACCTCGATCGGTATCCCGTGCGTGTCGTAGAAGCGGAAGACGGTCTCGCCGTTCAGGCGCGGTTCCCCGCGTTCGCGCGCGCGGCTGGCCGCCTCGCCCACCCGGTCGATGCCCTCCGACAGCGTCCGCGCGAAGCGCTCCTCCTCTGGCAGGAGGATTTCCGCGACCCGCTTCGCGACGGCGTCCGCGTCCTTCGGCTCGATGTGAACTCCGCGGTAGACGTCGACCACCGACGGCGGCAGCCGGTGGAGGAACGGTTCCTGGAGGTCGAGGCGTCGTCCATAACGCAGCGCGCGCCGAATAATCCGGCGGAGGACGTAGCCGCGGCCCTCGTTGGAGGGAAGAACCCCGTCCGCGATCAGCATGGTCGCGGCGCGCGCGTGATCGGCGATCACCCGGTACGGCGCGTCCTCCGGGGCGAAGTTGCCTCGGTACGCCGCTCCCCCCTTTTCGACGACGATCGCGGAAAGCGTCGAGAGGATGCCGCCAAAGAGGTCGGTGTCGTAGTTGTTGGAGACTCCCTGGAGGACCGCCGTGATCCGCTCGAGCCCGGCGCCCGTGTCCACGGAGGGGCGGGGAAGCGGCTCGAGCCTCCCGGAAGCATCCCGCTCGAACTGCATGAATACGAGATTCCAGATCTCGACCGTGTCGTCGCCCGGTCCGTTGACCCGGTCGGCGGTGTTCGCGGCCAGGTCCTCGCCGCGAAAGAAGTGGATCTCGGAGCAGGGGCCGCAGGGGCCGGTCTCCCCCATCGCCCAGAAGTTCTCGGCCTCGCCGAAACGCAGGATCCGATCTTTCGGAAGGTAGCGCTCCCAGAGGACTGCGGCATCGTCGTCCGTGAGAAACACGGTTGCCCAGAGCCGGGCGGGATCGAGGCCGTAGCCCTTCTCCGGATCCGTGAGCAGCTCCCACGCGAACCGGATCGCCTCCTCCTTGAAGTAGTCGCCGAACGAGAAGTTGCCGAGCATCTCGAAGAAGGTATGGTGACGGCCGGTATAGCCGACGTTGTCGAGGTCGTTGTGCTTCCCCCCGGCGCGGACGCACTTCTGCGAGCTCGTCGCCCGGGAGTACTCGCGACTCTCACGGCCCGTGAAGACGTCCTTGAACTGCACCATGCCGGCGTTCGTGAAGAGAAGAGTGGGATCTTCCGCCGGGATGAGCGAGGACGACGGGACGCGGCGGTGCCGACGCTCCTCGAAGTAGCTAAGAAACCGCTCGCGGACCTCGTTTGCCTTCATGGTCGTCATTTCGGGCTTTCTCGAACCGATCGATCATCTCAGAAACTTTTGCCGCCGGGAAACCCCGGCGCACGAGCGAGTCGAGCGCGCGCTTCCTCCGGACGAGCCCGGAAAGCCGCGCGCTCCGTTTCCAGACCCTCTCCAACGCGCGGTAGAGCGCGGTTTCTTCCACCTCGGGCTCCCGCTCCGAGAGCGCGCGCTCCACGGTCTCGCGCGAGAAGCCGCGGGCGCGAAGCTCCCGTTCGAGCCGCCGTGTGCCGTAGCGGTCCCCCCGGATTCGCACCGCGGAGCGGGCTGCGCCGAGATCGTCGAGCAACCCCTCGGCTTCGAGCCGGACGAGGGCGCGCGCGACCGCTTCCTTCTCGAAACCGCGGTCCGCCAGCGCCCGCGCGAGCTCCTCGCGCCCCCGCGGCCGGATCGAGAGGAGACGAAGCGCGCGCTCCCGCGCGGCCTCGGAGGACTCGGCGCCCGACCCGTTCTTTCGGACCGTGTTCGTCCGAGCTACCGCGCCGGCGGGACCTGGTTGGAGAAGTCGAAGGGCGACTCCTCCTCGATCGGGGTGAAGTCCGTCGGCATCTCGAGGACCGAGTCCATCGCCTCCTGGGCGATGTCGGACGTGGACTGGATCCCCTGGATCTTGAGCCGGAACTCGTTGGGGTTCGTCGCGCGCCGGAGCGCCTCTTCGAGCGTGATGAGCCCGGCCCGGTAGAGCCCGTACAGCGACTGATCGAAGGTCTGCATCCCGTACTGGGACGTGCCCGCCTGGATTGCGTCCCGCAGAAGGCTCGTCTTTTCCTTGTTCTCGATGCACTCGCGGACGTAGCCGGTGCGGATCAGGACTTCGACCGCCGGCACGCGGCCGAGCCCGTCGGCCCGGGGCATGAGCCGCATCGAAAGAATCGACCGGATCACGGATCCGAGCTGCAGCCGGATCTGTTTCTGCTGGTGCGGGGGGACTACCGAGATGATCCGGTTGACCGTCTCGGTCGCATCGAGCGTATGCAGGGTCGAGAGAACGAGGTGACCCGTCTCCGCGGCCACGAGCGCGGTCTCGATGGTTTCGTAGTCGCGCATTTCGCCCACGAGAATGATGTCCGGGTCCTGGCGCAGCGCGCTGCGCAGCGCGATCGAGAACCCCTTCGTGTCGACGTCGACCTCGCGCTGGTTGATGATCGACTTCTTGTCGCGGTGGAGGAACTCGATCGGGTCCTCGATCGTCATGATGTGCTCGTTCCGCGTGGCGTTGATGAGGTCGATCATCGCGGCGAGCGTCGTCGACTTGCCCGAGCCGGTCGTCCCGGTGCAGAGAATCAGGCCCCGCTGCTCCTGGCAGATCTTCTCGATCACCGGCGGCAGCAGGAGCTCCTTGATCGTCCGGATCTTCTGCGGAATGACGCGCAGAACGAGGCCCACGGTTCCCCGCTGCTGGAAGATGTTGCACCGGAACCGCCCCAGGTTCGGCACGGAGTACGCGATGTCGATCTCGAAGTTGTTCTTGAATTTCTCCTTCTGGCGCGCCGACATGATCGAGAACGCCATCGCGACGCTCTCCTCCTGCATGAGGGGTCGGAGCTCGACCAAAGGAATGAGAGTTCCGTCCACGCGGATGACCGGATGCGCCCCGACTTTCAGGTGAAGGTCGGACGCGCTGCGGTCGACCGCAATTTTGAGCAGGTCGTTGATCAGCATGGATTTACCCCCGGGGGCTTAGGGTACGCCCGATGGCGCGGGATTGGAAGCGGGGACGTCCCGTGTTCCGTGTCCCGGAGTCTTAGACCCGCGCCTCGACCGGGAGGGGCGTGAGCCATCCGTACCGGTCCTCGGCCTCCCCCTCCAGGAGCGCGAAGAAGTCCTTCTGGAGGCGCTCGGTGACGGGTCCCCGGGCGCCGTTGCCGACGGGGATCCGGTCCACCGACCGGACCGGGGTGATTTCAGCGGCCGTGCCCGTGAAGAAGACCTCGTCCGCGATGTAGAGCATTTCCCGCGCGATCTGCTGTTCGACGACCTCGTAGCCCGCGTCCTTCGCGAGCACGATGACCGACTCCCGCGTGATGCCCGGAAGGATGGTCCCCGCGAGAGGGGGCGTCAGGACCCGGCCGTGGTACACGAGGAAGATGTTCTCGCCGCTGCCCTCCGAGATCCGACCCGCGTTGTCGAGCGCGATCCCCTCCGTGTAACCGTTGACGAGCGCCTCCATCTTGATGAGCATGGAGTTCAGATAGTTCCCGGTCGCCTTGGCCATCGCCGGGAACGTATTGGGCGCCATCCGGTTCCACGACGAGACGCAGACGTCCACGCCCTTCTGCACGGCGTCCTCACCCAGGTACTGGCCCCACTTCCACACCGCGATGACGACGTCGACCGGGCTCTTGAAGGGGTTGACTCCCAGAGCGCCGAGCCCGCGGTACACGACCGGACGGATGTAGCACGCGCCGAAACCGTTCGCGCGGATCGTCTCGAAGATCGCGTCGCGGAACTCCTCCGGCGTGTAGGGAATCTCCATCCGGTAGACCTTGCAGGAGTGAAACAGCCGCTCGATGTGGTCGTCCAGGCGGAACGCCGCGGGGCCGTTTCGCGTGTCGTACACGCGCGTGCCCTCGAACATGGCAGAGCCGTAGTGAAAGACGTGCGAGAACGCGTGGATCTTCGCGTCCGCGAAGTCCACGAGGCGCCCGTTCATCCAGACCTTCTGAACTTCCTCGTACGACATGCTGAAACCTCCGTTGGAGGATCGCGGCGGGTTCGTCGCAGTCTAACTCCGTTTTTGGATTCCGGAATCCCACGCGAAACGGAGAAGCACGAGAGCCGCGACCGCGGCCGTCTCGGCGCGGAGAAGGCCGGCGGGCAGCGCGAGGACCTTCCAACCGATTCGAACCGCCCGTTCTCTTTCTTCCTCGGTCCATCCTCCCTCGGGACCCACGAGGAGCGCCGCGGGCCCGGGCGCGATCCGGCGCGGAAACGGATCTCCGGCGGGGTCGAGAAAGAGCCGGTTCGGCGTGCTCTCCGCCTCGAGAACTGCGGGGAGATCGAGGGGGCCGGAAATCGCGGGCCAGTCGGGCCGTCCGCACTGCTTCGACGACTCGCGCGCAACGCGGTCCAGGCGGGGCAGAAGACCCGCCGACGCGCGGAAGGACTGCGTCCGGGCGGCGGCGACGAGGACGACCCGCGCCGCGCCGAGCTCCGTCGCCTTCTCGACCGCCCAGGACAGCCTCGCGGGCCGCAGCCCCGCGAGGTAGAGGGAAACGGGGACGCTGACCGGCGCGCCCGGGACGACCTCCCGCACGCGGGCGATCATTTCGCGCCGGGAGAGGGAGACGATCTCGGAGAGGGCCGAGCGTCCGCTGCCGTCGGAAAGGAGAACCGTGTCTCCGATGCGGAGCCGGCGGGCGCTCGCGTGCGCCGCCTCCTCCGGCGGGAGGCGGACGGTTTCCCCGGGAGCGGGGAGATTCGCGACGATCAGCCGCGCTCGAGGGTCACGCATGTCCAGCCGTTCTCGCGCCGGCAGCCGCCGAGCGACCAGCGGCGCGGCTTGAGAGTCGAAATGATCTTCTGTTCGCGGTCCGAGGGGATTCCCGAGACCAGCAGATGGCCGCCGGGCCCGACGCGCGCGAAGATCATCCCTTTCATGGGCAGCAGCTCCTCCGGCAGGAGGTTGGCCACGACGACCCGAAACGTTCCGGAGATCGCGGCCGGCGTGCAGGCCGCGAGCGAAACCTGCGCGCCGAACGGATGGAGGAGGAGGTTATCCCTCGCGACGAAGATCGCCTCCGGGTCCGAGTCGAATCCGAAGGCGTGTCTCGCTCCGAGCGCAACGGCGGCGAGGGCGAGGATCGCCGAACCGGTCCCGACGTCGAGCACGTCGACGCCGTCCAGGCGCTCTTCTTCGAGCGCGACGAGCGCGAGCCGCGTCGACTCGTGTCCGCCGGTGCCGAACGCGCGGGACGCCGGCAGGCGAAGGGCGACGCGTCCCGCCGGCGGCGCCGCCGGCGACGGCGGGCCCGGGTCGATCCAGAATTTCTTCCCCACCGAAAACGGTCGGGACGCCGCGCGATAGGCCTCGAGGGGATCCTCCTCCGGAAGGTCCGTCGAGATCTCGTGTCGGACCCGCGAGGCGTCGAGCGCCCCTCCGGCGGCCCGCGCCGCGGAGGACTCCCGATAGAACGCGATCAGGTCGGAGCCGCGCTCCTGGAATCCGAGCGGATCGAAGAGGGTCAGAATTCCAAGGATCGCGTCGTCCTTCGCCCGGCGAGGAACGGTCAAGCGCGAGTATTTCGGTCGAGACAACTCTCTATTTGAAGATTTTCTTCGCTTTGTCGAGAACGCTCTTCCCGCCGATCGGCGCTCCGATCTCCGCGGCGTACTCCCGGAGAAGCTCCTTCTCCCGCGCGCTCGGCTTTTCCGGGACCGCGACCCCCGCCCGGATCACGAGGTCTCCCCTCCGGTTGCGGCCGAGCTGCCCGAGGCCCCGGCCCTTGATCCGGATTTCGCGGCCGACCGCGGTGCCGGCGGGGATCGCCACCTTTTCCGGCTCGCCTTCGAGCGTCGGCACGGAGACCTCGCCGCCCAGGACGAGCGTCGGAAAGGGAAGGTTGAGCGGGAGAACCACGTCTTCTCCCTCGCGCTCGAAGACTTCGTGCGGCGTCACCGTGAGAACGACGTAGAGGTCTCCGGCGGCTCCGCCCGCGGGCCCCGCGTCTCCCTCGCCCGTCAGGCGCAGCCGGGATCCGGTCTCGACGCCCGCCGGGATCCGGATGTCGAGCTTTCGGGACTCCCGCCGCCGCCCTTCGCCGCGGCACTCCGCGCACGGCTTCTCGACGATCCTGCCGTCGCCTCCGCATTCCGGGCAGGACCGCGTAACGACGAGAAACCCCTGCGACAGCCTCTGCCGGCCGCGACCCTTGCACGTCGGGCACGTCACGGGCGTCGTGCCGGCTTCCGCTCCGGAACCGTGGCACGCGGGGCACGCCACCAGCCGCGAAATGGCGATCGGTGCGTCGATGCCGAAAGCGGCGTCCTTCAGGGTGATCTCCATCCGATACACCAGATCGCTGCCCGACTGGCGCCTCTCCCGCGCGCCCGAAAACCCGAAGAGGTCGCCCAGCAGGTCCGAGAAGTCGCCGAACACGGAGGGGTCGAAGCCGCCGAAGCCTCCTCCCGCCGCGCCGCCCACGCCGCCGTGGCCGAAGCGGTCGTACCGCTGGCGCTTTTCCGGATCGGAGAGCACGGCGTACGCCTCGGACGCCTCCTTGAACTTGTCGGCGGCTTCCGAGTCGTTCGGGTTCCGGTCCGGGTGGTACTTGAGCGCGAGGCGCCGATACGCGGACTTCAGCTCCGCGGTCGACACCTCGCGAGACACCTCGAGGACCTCGTAGTAGTCGCGCCGGGTGGGCATCTAGGAGGCCGCGGAGGGATTGGCGGCGGCTCGCTGGAGCATGACGCGGGTCAGAACCTTCGCCACGCCGTGCATGTCGAAGAGCGCTTCCATCAGCTCGTCGCGCGATTCGCTCGGCACCATCTGCTTCGAACGGTTCAGTGTCTCCTCGATCCTCTCCAGCTCGTCCGACGAGAGCGACTCGGTGAACTCGCCCAGAACGCGCTCGTTGGACGCCAGCATTCCCTCCAGGCGATTCCGGAGCTCGGTGATCTCCCGGCGCTCGTTGTCGGCGGTGGCGAAGGCCGAGGCCTCCCGGATGATTCGGTCGATCTCGGACTGCGACAAGCCGCCGGCCGGATTCAGCTGCATGCCCTGCGCCTTCCCGGTGGCGAGGTCGCGCGCCGAAACGTGAACGATGCCGTTCGAGTCGATCGCGAAGGTCACCTCGATCTGGGGAACCCCGCGCGGCGCCGTCGGAATCCCGACGAGCTCGAACCGTCCGAGGTCCTTGTTTTCCCGGGAGAGCTCGCGCTCCCCCTGGAGAACGTGGATCTCCACGACGGACTGGTTGTCGGCCACGGTCGTGAAGACCTTCGTGTTCTTGGTGGGGATGGTCGAGTTGCGTTCGATCAGCTTCTCGAAGAGACCGCCATGCGTCTCGATCCCGAGCGAGAGCGGAGTCACATCGAGGAGCACGACCTCCTTGATCTCACCCTTCAGCACGCCGCCCTGGATGGCGGCGCCGATGGCGACCACCTCGTCCGGATTGATGTCCCGGGAGGGCTCGCGGCCGAAGAGCTCGCCGACCATACGCTGGACGCGCGGGGTCCGGGTCTGGCCGCCGACCAGGATCACCTGGTCGACGTCGGAGGGCTGCATCTTCGCGGACGCCAGGGCGTCCAGGCAGGGCGCGGCCGTCCGGTCGATCAGGTCGGCGACGAGCTGCTCGAACTTCTCGCGGGTCAGCGAGCGGCTGATGTGCTTCGGTCCGGACGCGTCGGCCGAAATGAACGGCAGCGTGATCGTCGTCTCCAACGAGCTCGACAGGTCGCACTTCGCCTTCTCGGCAGCCTCCTTGAGCCTCTGCAGCGCCATGCGGTCCTGCTTGAGGTCGATCCCCGTCGACTTCTGAAAGTCCTCGAGGAGCCAGTCCATGATCTTCTTGTCGAAGTCCTCGCCCCCCAGGTACGTATCCCCCGCCGTCGCTTTGACTTCGTAAAGGCCGTCGCCGAGCTCGAGGATGGAGATGTCGAAGGTCCCGCCGCCCAGGTCGTACACCGCGACGATCTCGTTGCCCTTGCGGTCGAGCCCGTACGCGAGCGCGGCGGCGGTGGGCTCGTTGATGATCCGGAGGACTTCGAGCCCGGCGATCCGGCCTGCGTCGCGCGTGGCCTGCCTCTGCGCGTCGTCGAAGTACGCGGGAACCGTGACGATCGCCTCCGTGATTTCCTCTCCGAGGACTTCCTCCGAGAACTCCTTGATCTCCTGGAGAATGAAAGCGGAGATCTCCTCGGGGCTGTACTCCCTATCCCGCGAGCGGATCTTGACGTCGCCGTTGCCGGCCCGGACGATCTCGTACGAAAGAACCTCCCGCGCGTGCGCGGTCTCCTGGGAGTCGAATTTCCGGCCGACCAGGCGCTTCACCGCAAACACCGTGTTCAGCGGGTTCGTGATCGCCTGCCGCTTCGCGATTTGACCCACGAGGCGCTCGCCGTCCTCGGTGAAGGCGACGATCGACGGGGTCGTGCGGCTGCCCTCCCGGTTCGCGAGGACCTGCGGAGCGGTCCCTTCGACGACCGCCACGCAGCAGTTCGTGGTGCCCAGGTCGATGCCGAGGATCTTGCCCACGTCAGTCCGTTCCTTCCGATTGCTTCCGGCCGGCGTCGCCCGGCCGGACCGCGACCTTGACGAGCGCGGGGCGGATCAGCCGGTCGCCGATCGTGTAACCCTTGCGCAGGACCTCGAGGACCGTGTTCGGCGGCTCGGGCGACGGCTCGGTCGAAACGGCCTCGTGATGGTTCGGGTCGAACCCGCCGGCGGTCGGCACCTCGCGCAGGCCGTGCTTGCGCCAGAGGTCCGAAAGCTGCCGATGGATGAGCAGAATTCCCTGTCCGAAGTCGCCCTCGAGATCCGCGGAGGAGGCGTGCGCGAGCGCCTGCTCGAAGCTGTCGACCACGGGCAGGAATTCCCGCGCGAGATCGGCCAGAGCCAGGCGTCGGGATTCGGCCTTCTCCCGATCGCTTCGCTTGCGCAGGTTCTCGAACTCCGCGAGCTTGCGGAGATGTCGCTCCTTGAGCTCCTCGAGGTCCCCCTGGACCGAGCGCAGCCTGGCCTCCGTAGCGGCGATCGCCGACCGCTCTTCCTCCGCGAGCGCGGAGTCGAGCGACTCGCCCGTGTCCTCGACCAGGATCCGGTCCTCTTCGGCGTCGCTGTCGGCGCCTTTGTCACGGTCATCCATGGGAGGGCTCCCGCCGCGGGCGGACCTCGCGGCTCTCGAGTCGCTCGGTCAGGGCGCGGCCGAGGAATTCGACGACCGGAATGACGCGCGGATACTCCCGGCGCGCGGGACCGATCACGCCGAGCATGCCGGTCAGTGTCTCTCCCGAACCGTAGGACGTCAACACCGCCGACAGGCGGGGGTCCGACGTCAGGCTCACCTCCGACCCGAGGACGACGCACGTCTCCCGCGAGTCGAGATAACGGGTCACGAGGTCGAGGAGCCGCGTCCGCTCGTCGAAGGCGCGGAAGACCCGCTTCAGGCTCTCCACGTCCGAGAACTCGGGCTTGTCGAAGAGCTTGGACGCTCCCTCCACGTAGACCTTCTCGTCGCCGTCCCGCGAATCGAGAGCGAGACGCGCCAGCTCGAGGGCCCGGCCGAGGACTCCGTCGAATGCGGTCTTCTCCTCCGCCAGCTCCGATACCAGGCGCCGGCGAACCTCGTGAAGGGTCAAGCCCGCGTACTCCCGGCTGAACCGCTCGCTCGCCGACTCGAGCTCCCGCGCCGTGTATTCTCCGCCGGTTTCGATGACGCGGGAGATCACGACGTCCGGCTCGTTGATCTGGACGACGAGGACCTTGCCGGGAGCGACCGAGAGGAAGCGCAGGCTCTTCAGGACGGTGTGCAGGGCATCGGGGGCCACCACGAAGCCCACCTCGCCGGAAAGGTGGGAGAGAAGCCTCGACGCGGTCTGGAAGAGCCCGGTCACCTCCGGGCCCGCGGAGGCCAGGTCGGAGTCGACCTGGTCCCGGACGCCTTCGGTGACACGCCGGTGTCGCACGAGCTCGTCGATGTAGAGCCGGTAGGCGCGGTCGGTGGGAACCCGTCCGGCCGAGGTGTGGGGCTGCGCGAGATAACCCCCGTCGGTCAGGTCGGCCATGATGTTGCGAATCGACGCGGGCGAGAGGTCGAAGCGGCTGGATTTGAAAAGCGTCCGCGAGGAGACCGGTTCGCCCGTGTCCACGTGGACACGGATGATCTCCTTCAGGATCGCCCGACTCCGTGTATCGAGACTGCTCATTGACCTCAGCCCTGGCACTCGCGCGAGAAGACTGCCAGGATTCAGGGTAGCGGCGGCCGCAGGCCCAGTCAAGGCAGCCCCGGCCGGGAAATAGAGTGTCCCGGAATGGTCGACGATCTTTCGCAGGCGACGGTCGTGCTCGTCGGACCCGGCCGCGCCGGGCGCGCGTTTGCGCGATCGTGGACGGCGTCGGGAGGACCGATCATCGTGGCGGCCCGCGACGCCGCACGGGCGAACCTGCCCGGGAATTTTCTTACCGGAGTCGCCGCGCGCGACCTCGATGACCGCGGTTCGCTGGACGCCGACGTCCTCGTCCTCGCCGCCCCCGACGACGCGCTCGCCCCGCTTGCCGCGCGGATGTCGTCGCGTGGCCGCTGGCGTTTTGCGTTCCACTTTTCGGGCGCCGTGGGCAGCCGCGTGCTCGCGCCGCTTGCCACCTCCGGTGCGGTCCTCGGATCTCTCCATCCGCTCCGCGCGTTCACGGGTCTCCGAGAGGACGACTGGAAGGGCGCGTTCGTGGCGGTCGAGGGGGAACCTGCCGCGCAGGACGCGGCGGAGGTGATCTGCCGCCGGATCGGCGCGCGGCCGCATCGGATTCCGGCCGCGGGCAAACCGCTCTATCACCTGGCCGCGACCCTGGCGGCCGGCGGCACGGCTTCCCTGCTGTCGCTCGCGGTGCGTGCCTGGTCCGACGCGGGCCTCGACGCGGAGGAGGGGCGCGTCGCGCTCGCGGGCCTCGCCGCGACCGCGGTCGAAGCGGTCGGACGGCTCCCTTTCGACGAGGCGCTGACCGGTCCGGTCGCGCGGCGGGACGTTGCGACCGTCCGCCTCCACTCGGAGGCGCTGGCCGGCCGCCCCGAGCTCTTCGCGCTCTACGCCGTCCTGGCCGCCGAGACGCTCTCGCGAACGCAGGGACGCGGCCGGGAGGACGAGATTTCCGAGATACTCGGAATTCCCGCGGCGACCGGCGGCGAGGGACCCGAGGGAAGTGAAAAGAAATCACACACACTTGGTCCAAAGCGCTGAATCGGCGGCACAGAACCGACCCGGATGCTAAAATCGATCCCGGGATAGACCCACCCCGAGCAATATGGTGTTCTTCAACTACGCCACGATGCAGATGGCGGCCAAGATCGTTTATTACGGTCCGGGCCTGTGCGGAAAGACGACCAATCTGCACCACATCTACGGCCGGACGGCCCCGGATTCGCGGGGGGAAATGGTGTCCCTGGAAACCGAGACGGACCGGACGCTCTTCTTCGACCTTCTGCCCTTAGACGTCGGGGTCATCAGCGGCTTCAAGACCCGGGTCCAGCTCTACACCGTTCCGGGCCAGGTCTTCTACAACACGACCCGCAAGCTCGTCCTGAAGGGGGTCGACGGCATCGTCTTCGTCGCGGACTCCCAGCGGGCCATGAAGGAGGCGAACCTCGAGAGCTTCGCCAACCTGAAGACGAATCTGGCCGAGATCGGCGTGACTCTCGACGAGCTGCCTCTCGCCCTCCAGTACAACAAGCGGGACCTCGCGAACATCCTGACGGTCGAGGAGCTCGACGAGGCGCTGAACCGGGACAAGACGCACGAGAGCTACGAGGCGAGCGCGATCCACGGTCAAGGAGTGTTCGAAACTCTCAAGGCGATCTCGCGGCTCACCCTCCGTTCCCTGAAGAAGAGAATGCAGGGAGAGGACCGGGCTCCCGCGCGACCGACGTCGCCCCCGGCCGCGAAGCCGGCTCCGAGAGAAACGTCTCCGGCACCCGCCCCGAGCGAGCCGCGTCCCGCGCTCCCGCAGGAACCGGAGCCGGGCCCCCGCCCGGCGGTGGCGATCTCCCATACCGCATTCGGCGCGGCTTTGCCCGGCAGGCATCGCGGCGACGACGTCCCCGACGAAATCGAATTCGAGCCGGATAGCACCCGGGGCGAAGACCTCGCGGACGTCTCGTTCGCGCAGAGCCCGGCGGCGGCGCCGTCCGCGGAAGCCGGCGTGAAGCACGTCCGCGTGGGATCCAACGTGGACATCCTGGCCGAGCTCGAGCGGCTGCGAAAGAACGCGACTTCGCTCTCTCCGGCGGGGCGCCCGTCGAAACGCGTGACGTCCGGAATCTCGGTGGACGACCTCCTCGCCAACAGCCTGAACCACCGCAAGGAGGTCAGTCGGATTTACGAGGTGGAGGTTCCTCGACGCGACCTCGCCTCGGGCCATCACGTCGCGGTGACGCTCGAGTTCACGGATCGCAACAACGAGCGCGTCGGCGACGGGAAAACATTCACGATTCCCATCGACTCCGCGCAGGATCTCGAGAAGCTCGTTCTCGCCCTCAAATTCCAGATCCTCGGCCGATAGAGACATGCCCGCACGCCCCGACGACCAGGCTGCGAAAAGGCGGCAGCGCGTGCGGATCTCCTGTCCTCCTTCCGCCACACCCCAAAAAGGCTTTGCTTTTGGTTGCACCGGGGCATTAACCTTTTTCCAGATGCCTCCAAAAACCAGGGACCTCGTCGGGAAAAGCTGTGTCCTCTTGTGCCTGGTGGGGACCCTCCTGAGCTGTTCGGCGAATGCGCGGCGTCCCGCCGCGGCCCGGCGGCCACCCCCCGAATACGTCGCGATGACGCGGGCGGGAGCCCTCTTCGAGCAGGGACGCCTGGCGGCGCTTTCCGGCGACTTCGACTGCGCGCGGGAGTACTTCCGGCAGGCCGTCGAAGTGCTGCGCCCGCCCTCGGGTCCGGCCCCGTCCGACCGGGAATTGCTCTCCTTCTCGATCCAGCTCTACGAGAGCGCGCTCCGCTACGAGGCCCTCGCGGGCCCCGCGGAGGAGGCCGGCACTTCCGACGGCCAGGTGGCCTCCGAGCTGACCGAGATCGCGGCGCCGCAAGCCTCCGCGCAGGACATCGTGGAGGCCAAGGAAGCCATCGCCTCGGACACCGTGGGCGTGACCTACGACATCCCGATGACCGTGAACGACCCGGTATTGAAGATCCTCGCGGCCTTCCAGAACGACCTCCACGGGGTCATCGCCCGCGGCCTCGCCCGCTCCGGCCGGTACATCCCGATGATCCACAAGATCTTCGAGGAGGAAGGCATCCCCCGGGATCTCGCGCAGATTGCCTTGATCGAGTCCTCTTTCCGGGTGAACGCGCGCTCGCCCATGAAAGCCCACGGGATCTGGCAGTTCATGCCCCGCACCGGCCGCCACTACGGGCTGACCGCAAACGCCGTCGTAGACGAGCGGAGCGACCCCGAAAAGGCGACCCGCGCGGCGGCGCGCTACCTGTCCTATCTGCACGAGATCTTCAATGACTGGTACCTGGCGATGGCCGCCTACAACGCGGGAGAAGGAAAGATCCTCCGCTCGATGCAGCGCACCGGCGCGAACAACTTCTGGGAGCTCGCGGCAACGGGCGCCATCCGACCGCAGACGCAGAACTACGTTCCCGCCGTGATCGCGGCCACCCTGATCGCGCGGAACCCGGCTCACTACGGCTTCGACGTCGAGTACGAGCAGCCGCTCGCGTACGAGACCGTTCGCCTCGACCGCCCCGTTCATCTGAAACACCTCTCGGCTGCGGAAACGGCGCTCGACGAGCTCCGACGGCTGAACCCGGAGCTGAAGACGCCCATCACCCCCCGGCAGCCCGAGGGGTACGAGCTCAAAGTCCCGGTGGGATCCCGTGACGAAGTTCTCCTCGCGTTTGCGGGCGCTCCCACGGCCACGTTCCCGGTCGCGCGCCGCCACGTCGCGCGGCGCGGAGAGACGCTCGCGCGAATCGCCGGCAGGTATCGCGTATCGGTCGCGACGCTCGCGGCGATGAACGGCCTCTCGCGCCGCGCGCGGGTTCCGAAGGGTCGCATCCTGGTGATCCCGGGCCGGTCCGGTGAGACCATCCAGTACGCCTCGGCCCGTTCCGGAAGGAGAGGCCGGGGGTCCCGGGTCCTCTTGGCGTCGAAGTCCCGGCCGAAGCCCACCGGCCGACGGGCGGAGGCGAAGCACTATCAGGTCCGGACCGGCGATACCCTGTACCGGATCGCGGTCCGGCACGGGACGACGGTCGCCACGCTGCTGGCCGTCAACAGCCTTCCATCGCGCGTCAAGCTCCGGCCGGGCGACCGCCTCAAGATCCCCCGCCTCCGCTAGACAACCCCTCGCCGTTTTCGGGCTGCTGCGGGTGCAGGGCCCTTCGCGCCCCTGTCCCCGCAACAATTCTAGGCATGCTCGCCCGAACTCACTCCGCCGTAACTTTCGGAATCGACGCCCGGATCCTCGACGTCGAAGTCGACGTCTCGTCCGGGCTCCCCGCCTTCACGATCGTGGGGCTGCCCGACCCGAGCGTGCGCGAAGCCCGCGAGCGGGTCCGATCGGCCCTTCGGAACAGCGGCTTCTCGCTGCCTTCCGGAAAAGTGACCGTCAACCTCGCGCCCGCCGGTTTCCGGAAGCTCGGTGCCTCGCTCGACCTGCCGGTCGCCGTTGCCTTCCTGGAAATCGCGGGGCTCGAGAACGCCGACCGGAAGAGACGCGTCTACGTGGGCGAGCTCGGACTCGACGGCCAGGTCCGACCGGTCAAGGGAGCACTCTGCGTGGCCCTGGCGGCGAGAGACGCGGGCTTCGAGGAGCTCATCGTGCCCGCGGGCAACGCCGCGGAAGCCGCCGCGGTCGATGGCATCCGCGTGATCGCGGTCGAGTCGCTCGCCCTCCTCATCGGGCACCTTCGGGGCGACTCCCCCATCGCGCCTTTCGCTCCGGCGCCGCGCCCGGCCCCTTCCCTCGACCGGCCGGACTTCGCGGACGTCCGCGGCCAGGCGATCGCGAAGCGGGCTCTGGAGATCGCGGCCGCGGGCGGTCATCACGTGCTGCTGGTCGGCCCGCCCGGGGCGGGCAAGACGATGCTCGCCCGCCGCCTCCCCTCGATCCTGCCTCCCCTGGCGCGGTCCGAGGCCATCGAGGTCACCCGCATCCACTCGGTGGCCGGCACCCTGCCCGCCGGAGAGGGGCTGATCGAGATACCGCCCTTCCGGGCGCCGCACCACGGCACCTCGGCTCCCGGCCTGGTCGGGGGCGGCAACCGGCCCGCGCCCGGCGAGATCTCGCTCGCGCACCGCGGAGTCCTCTTCTTGGACGAGCTGCCGGAGTTCCGCCGCGACGTTCTCGAAGGCATCCGCCAGCCGATCGAGGAAAAGAGGGTGTCGATCGTGCGCGTCGGCGGCGCGTTCTCGTACCCGTGCGACTTTCTGCTCGTCGCGGCGATGAACCCGTGTCCCTGCGGCTTCGCTGGCGAAACCCGCCGCACCTGCCGTTGCGATTCCGGCGAGCGCGCCCGGTACGGAAGGAAGCTTTCGGGGCCGCTCCTCGATCGGATCGACCTTCACGTCCCGGTTCCCGCCGTGCCCTGGGCGGAGCTCGAGACCGGGTCCGCCGAGCCCTCCGAGGCGATCCGCCGGCGGGTGGCGCGGGCGAGGGCGCTCGCAGCGGATCGCAGGCCGGACCGGCCCGGATTCCGCAACTCGGATCTCGCGGCATCGGACCTCGACCCGCGCAACTGCGCCGAGCCCGAGGCGCGACGCCTGCTCACGACCGCGGTCGAGAAAATGGGGCTCTCCGTTCGCGCCGTGCACCGTTCCCTGAAGGTGGCGCGGACGATCGCCGATCTGGACGGAGCCGCCGCGATTCGCGGCCCCCATCTCGCGGAGGCGATCTCCTACCGGATTCGGACCGGGATCGCCGACGACGCGCCGATTACTCGAGAAGCGCGGGCGGAGCGCCGTCCTTCGAGAGCATTCCGGCGAACTCCGACTTGTTGACCGCGAGCATCGCGGCCTCTTTCGGGTCGACGAGATTCCGGCGGACGAGGTCCATCAGTGAGTCGTTCAGGGTCATCATTCCGAGGCCGCGGTTGGTCTGGATGATCGAATAGAGCTGGTACGTCTTCGCTTCGCGGATGAGGTTCGCGACCGCGGGGGTCGAGTAGAGGATCTCGTAGGCCGCGACGCGCCCTCCCCCGATCTTCGGACACAGGGTCTGGGCGATCACACCCCTCAACGACGTCGAGAGCATCTGGCGGATCTGGTCCTGCCGGTCCGGCGGGAACTGGTCGATGATGCGGTCGATCGTGGAGGGCGCGGTGGTCGTGTGCAGGGTGCCGAAGACCAGGTGACCCGTCTCCGCGGTCTCGACCGCGATCGCGATGGTCTCCAGGTCCCGCATCTCGCCGACGAGCACGATGTCCGGATCCTCCCGCAGCGCCGCGCGCAGCGCGTCCTTGAAGGAATCGGTGTGCGAGTGCACTTCGCGCTGGTTGACGAGGCACTTCTTGTTCTCGTGAACGAACTCGATCGGATCTTCGATCGTGATGATGTGGTCGGTCCGGTTCTGGTTGATGTGGTCGATCAACGCCGCGAGGGTCGTGGACTTGCCGGAGCCGGTGGGGCCCGTGACGAGCACCAGTCCCTTCGACAGGTTGCAGAGCTCGAGCACCTGCGCGGGGAGTCCCAGCTGCTCGGGACTCAGGATCTCGAACGGAATGGCGCGAAGCACGGCGCCCGGCCCCCGGCGGTCGCGGAACAGGTTCGCGCGGAATCGCGACACGCCCGGGATCGCGTGCGCGAAGTCCGTGTCGTTCCGCGTTTCGAACTCGACCCGGTTCCGCTCCGGAGTGATCTCGAAGAGCTGCTCGAGCAGCACGTGCTCGTTCCGTTTTTCGGCGCCGGGCAGGACCATCATCTTGCCGTGGACCCGGACCCGGGGCGGACAGTCCGTCGAGAGGTGGAGGTCGGATGCTCCCATGTCCAGCATGGTCAAGAGCAACCGGTCCACGGCCGCGGTGACCTCGATGTGGGCGTACCGCGAAACCGCTGGGACGTCGGCCGGGACCGGGAGAGGTTCCACGGGCGCCGGTATGCTCGGGAGCTCCGCGGCCATCGCGGCCGGCGTCGTTTCGACGGTGACCCTCAAGCGCCCCTGGCCGGTCTCGACCCGTACCTTCACGGGACTTCCGCCGTTGCCGTAGGAAAAAACGGTTCGCCCGACGGGATTGATCTCGACGCCGGGAGGGAGGATCTCCTCGACCATCTTCGCGAGCGAGGCGTGGGGCGTCGTCTGGGACGCATACCGCGGCCCACCCGGGAACGAGAGCATGACCTTCTCGTCGCTCGTGAGTAGCGCACCGGTCGCGCCGAAGCGGGCGACGCTCGCCAGGAGCTGGTCGATTTGCGCCATGACTACTCCGAGCCCCGCGCGGTTTCCACGATCCGCAGCACCCACTGCTTGTGGACCAGATAGACCTGCTCCGCCTTCCAGAGCCGGAAGTAACGCTCCCTGCTGTTCAGGTGGTCGACCAGACGCGCCTTGGCGTCCCGCGCGGAGTAGAGAACCTCGCCCTCCAGCCACTCGTCGCCGGCGAACTCGACGCGGACGGACCGGCGGTGCTCGAAGAGCTCGTCGCGCGATCCCTCCGCGCCGGCGAAACACTCCGGGATCCCGACCCAGACGATGGCGCGCGAGTTGAAAGCCTCCCACTCCCCGGATTCGAGGTCGCGGATCGGAAGGAACGAATCCGTCTGGTCGAGAAGCTCCGCGACGTGCTGGCGATCGAAGTCGCGGGAGCCGTGCTCGGCGAGAAAGAGCTCGACGCGCCGGGGCGCCGCGCCGGCGAGCAGAAGCTCGACTTCCAGCGTTTGCTTCGGGACCTTGAGGGGACGCGGCTCGGCCAT
>JBBQKV010000020.1:0-29385 GCA_038327245.1 Acidobacteriota bacterium | reverse complement strand
GGGGTGATGCCGATCACCAGGGCGCGCTCCTTCTCGGTCAGGCGCGGCAGCGAATATTTGAGCTGCGCCAGCTCCACCTGGAGCTTGCCGTCGCGGCTGCGCGCCCGTTGAGCGAAGACGTCGAGGATGAGCTGCGTGCGGTCGATCGCCTTGAGCCCGGTCGCATCCTCGAAAGCGCGGGCTTGGGCCGGTTTGAGATCGATATCGAAGATGGCGACCGTCGCGCGCGAGCGCATGGCTTCGAGCACGATGTCCTGGAGCTTGCCGCTCCCCACCACGGTCCGCGGGTGGACCTGCGAGCGCTTCTGCCGCACGGTGCCGGCGACGGCGACCCCCGCCGAGCGCACCAGCTCCAGCATCTCCTCGAAGTGCTCGTCCTCCGGGGTGATGCCGATCACCAGGGCGCGCTCTTTCTGGGTCTCGCCGGCGGCGCTGGCGATGCGGGCGAACTCGTCCTCGAGGGCCCGCATGGTAGCCTCGACATCGAAGCTGAGCTGGTGGACATCCGCCGCCTGGAGGCGCTCGAAGGGCTCACTGCCATGACCATTGCCGTCCGGTCCCAGGGGGGCCAGGTGCGCGAGGTCGATGCGGCCGGGCAGGCCGTCCCCCAGCACCTCGATCGCCGCCACCAGGTCGAGCCGCAGCAGGGCGAGGTCGTTGAGGTCGTCGCGGGTGAGCGGCTCCCCCTTCAGATGGGTGTGGACGAGCCGCAGGCCGCGGAAGCGGCCGACGCCGCCGCGCAGGCGGCCGATGTCGGGCAGGGTGAGGCTGTGAGCGTTGCCCACGATGACGTTGCGGATGATGCCGTCGCGCCCGAGCAGGACTCCGACCTGCCGGTTGAGCCGGCGGGAGGTCTCGGTCAGATGCCGGGCGAGCTCGGGGGAGACCACCTGCCGCGGGTCGACGCGGCGGCGGTAGGTGCGCTCCAGGGCGCGGACTTCGGACGCTTTGATCCCTCGGGTGTCGCCGTCGATCTGGGAAATGTCGGTTCTCCTTGCGGTCAGTTGAGGACCGGGGGCGAGTAGTAGTCGTCGGTCGAAAGGGGCTCGATCCCCATCCCCATCAACGTCAGCAGCAGGTCTTCTCTTACGGCCGGGTCGGCCGCCTCGAGCAGGGCCTGCTTTTCCGCCGGGCCGAAGGGGAGGGCCACGGAGAGGCCGTTGAGGAGCGAGATGCCGGGCACGCTCGCGAGCAGGTCGTAGTCGAACTCCAGGTCGTGCTTGTCGCCGAAGGCGCGCAGGGCGCGCATCATCTGCGAGGGGTTGAGAAAGACGTTGAGCTCGTCGCGGTCGCGCTGGAACTCCGAGTAGTCGACCCGCACCCGCCGGTAGCCGCGCGGACGCGGCAGCTCCTCCTGGATGTGGAAGCGGGAAATGCCGCGCAGGACGATCAGGTAGCGCCCGTCGTCCTGGAGCTCGCACTCCTCGATCCGGCCAAGGCAGCCGATCCGGTAGATCTCGGGGTTGTCAGGATCCGGGTCTTCGACGTTGGCGACCCAGTTATCCTGCCTGGGGGTGAGCGGCTGGACCATGCCGATATACTGCCCCCCCTCCAGCGCGTCGGCCACCATGTTGCGGTAGCGCGGCTCGAAGATGTTGAGCGGCAGCAGATTCCCCGGCAGCAGCAAGGAGCCGGTCAGCGGGAAGACGGGGATGGTCTCGGGCAGCGTAGTCGCGGGCATCACTCTTAAAACAGGGTGCTCGAAGAGGCCATTCCCTATTCGTTCGGACTCGACTTGAGCACCGCCAGGAAGGCTTCCTGGGGGATCTCGACGGAGCCCACCATCTTCATGCGCTTCTTGCCTTCTTTCTGCTTCTCGAGGAGCTTGCGCTTGCGCGAGATGTCGCCGCCGTAGCACTTGGCGATGACGTCCTTGCGGTAGGCGTTGATGGTGGCGCGAGCGATGATGTTGCCGCCGATCGCCCCCTGGATGGCGATCTTGAAGTTCTGCCGCGGGATGGTGTCGGCCAGCCGCTCGCAGTAGTGGAGGGCCCGCTGACGCGCCTTCTCGCGGTGGACGAGCTGCGAGAGGGCATCCACCTTCTCGCCGTTGACCAGGATGTCCACCTTCACCAGGTCGGTCTGGCGGTAGTCGGTGATGTCGTAGTCGAACGAGCCGTACCCCTGGGTGATCGTCTTCAGCCGGTCGTAGAAGTCGAACAGGATCTCGGCCAGCGGCAGCTGGGAGGTCACCTGCAGGCGCCCCATGGCCAGGTACTCGAAGGCGGTGCCTTCCCCCCGCCGCTCGCGGCAGAGCTCCATCACCGCCCCGAGATAGCGCTCGGGGATCATGATCGACGCCTTGATGTAGGGCTCGCGGATGAAGTTGATGCTCCCCGGGTCGGGGAACAGGGCGGGGTTGTCCACCGTGGTCTCCTCGCCGTTGGTCAGCACCACCTCATACTGCACCGAGGGGGCGGAGAGCAGGAGCGACAGGTCGTGCTCGCGCTCCAGCCGCTCCTGGACGATCTCCAGGTGGAGCAGCCCGAGGAAGCCGCAGCGGAAGCCGAAGCCGAGGGCGGTCGAGGCGTCCTTCTGGAAGGTCAGCGCGGCGTCGTTGAGCTTTAGCTTGTCGAGCGCCTTGGCGAGGTCCTCGTAGTCGTCGCTCGAGATCGGGTAGATCGACGAGAAGACGACCGGCTTGGCCTCCTTGTAGCCGGGGAGCGGCTCGGCCGCCGGACGGTCGACCTCGGTGACGGTGTCGCCGACGTTGATCTCCGAAACCGCCTTGACGCCGGCGATGACGTATCCCACCGAGCCGGCCTCGAGCTCGTCCGCCTCGACGCGCCGGAGCTGCAGCAGGCCCACTTCCTCGACCTGGTACTCCTTTGCCGTGTGCATCAGGCGGATCTTCTGCCCGCGGCGGATCGTCCCCTCCTTGACCCGGCAGATCAGGACCACCCCGCGGTAGACGTCGTACTGGGCGTCGAAGATCAGGGCGCGCAGCGGCGCCGCCGGGTCGCCGATTGGGGCGGGAATCTTCCCGACCACCGCCTCCAGGACGTCGTCGATGCCGATCCCCTGCTTGGCCGAGCAGAGCACGACCTCGAAGGGGTCGAGCCCGAGGTCGGCGTCGATCTCCTCGCGCACCCGCTCGACCTCGGCCGAGGCGAGGTCGATCTTGTTGATGACCGGCACGATCTCCAGGTCGTACTCAAGGGCGAGGTAGAGGTTGGCGACGGTCTGCGCCTCGACCCCCTGGGAGGCGTCGACGATGAGCAGCGCCCCCTCGGCGGACATCAGCGACCGGCGCACCTCGTGGGAGAAGTCGACGTGGCCGGGGGTGTCGATCAGGTTGAGCCGGTAGGGCTTGCCGTCCCGCGCGGTATACCGGAGGGTGATGGTGTTGCTCTTGATGGTGATGCCGCGCTCGCGCTCGATATCCATCGAGTCGAGGATCTGGTCGCGGAATTCGCGCGCCTCCACCCCGCCACAGCGCTGGATCAGCCGGTCGGCCAGCGTCGATTTGCCGTGGTCGATGTGGGCGATGATGCAGAAATTACGGATGTCATCCAAGACAGTCTTCCCCTTTGCGGACCCGGAGGGTCGTGCGAAGATCCTACAACGCCCGGCCCCAGAACGGCATTCCGGGCGAAAGCGAGGAGCCCTGAAGCCGAAAACGGGCCGGACGGTCTATTCGACGGAGTCTCCCGTCCGGAAAAAGGACGCACCGTCCCGGGACGAGCCGGGAGCGAGCCTGCCGCCCGCAATGCAGTCTCCCCGGATCCGCCGGGAGCGCGGCGGGAGAGGGGGCAAGATGGTGACGGTGGTGGGGCCCCTGATCCTGGCGCGGCCGGAGGCGGAGGCGCTCCTCGCTTCCTGGAAGCGGATGTGCGGCGGTGGCGGGACGTTGAAGGCGGGCAAGGCGCCGGACGGCTCCCCGGCCTTCGAGCTCGAAGTCCAGGGGGACCATGCCGACCGGCTGCTCGCCGAGCTGGTCCAGGCGGGTTACAAGGCCAAGCGGTCGGGAGGCTAGCCCTCCCCCATCCGGTGGCCGGACCGTGTATAGAGGTAGTCGTACCCTTCCTGGGTGAGGATGAATTCCCCGTCCTCCTGGCGGATGAGGCCGCCATCCAGCAGCGACTGCGTCGCGCCGTCGAAATCGACGCCGGGGCTCTCGGCCGCGGCTTCCATGAAGGCGCTCTCGGGCAGGCGCTCGCCGGCCTTGGCGCCGACGCGGTCCCCCTTGGGCTCGTGGAACTGGACCAGCAGGATCTCCGCCCCCTTGGACAGCAGGATCATCGGCATCGTCGTCGTCTCCTTCCTTGTCAGAGGGGATCGCGGTCCCCGACCCTTCTTCTGCTGGTCCTGGAGGAGCAACGGGCGTGCCACCTGGCAACGCTCCTGCAAAGAGTCCACGGCAAAGGAGGAGAGCAATGCTTGATACCACGGTGATGAAGGTCGATTCCCGCAACTCCCCCCACGGCGCCCTCGGCCAGAAGTACCTGGCCTCGGGGGTGCACGTGGCGATGCGCCTCTGGGAGGAGGAACCGGCGAAGGGGGACAAGCCCGAGAGCCGCCGTGATTACGAGACGGTCGGCTACGTGATCTCCGGGCGCGCCGAGCTGCACGTCGAAGGGCAGATGGTGATCCTGGAGGAGGGGAATTCCTGGGTGGTGCCGAAGGGGGCGTCCCACACCTACCGGATCCTGGAGCCGTTCAAGGCCGTCGAGGCGACCTCGCCGCCGGCCCATGCGCACGGGCGGGACGAGCGGGAGGGGTGAGGCGGCCCCCGGGGCCGCCGGTCAGAGCTTCAGGACCATCTTGATCATGTCGTGCTGATTGCCGTCGGGGTCCGTCCCGTAGCCGGGGACGGTGTACCCAGCGAAGCCCAGGTTCTTCAGGGTCTCGACGGCGTCGGCCTCGAAATCGGAGACCAGCATGCAGGTGAGGTGGCGCAGGCCGTCGACCTTGGCGGTGTCGATGAAGTTGTTGACCAGGAGCGTCCCCAGCCCCATGCCCCGATAGTCGGGGTCGATCAGCCACTTGACGCGGCCGACCAGGCGCAGGGGGCTCCCCTGGCGCCGGTGGAGCGTCGCGTCGGCCACCACCTTGTGGCCGTCCCAGGCGAGCAGCGGCAGCACCTTTTGATAGTCGAGATCGCGCCCCCAGCTCTCGACCAGCGCGCGGTTGTCGATGCGGTCCCAGGCGAAGCGGCGGACCTCCTGTGGCAGATGCAGGAAGAATTCGTACAGAGAGTCGACGTCGTTCTCCGTGAACGGACGGACCAGTAGACGGCGGCCGTCGCGGAGCACGGCTTCCTGGGGATAACGGGTGGGCATGTTCCCTCCTCCGGGAGAAATTTCGAGCTGGGAGCCTAACACAGCGCCGCGGGCCGGTTGAGCGGGTCCATCAAGGGCTTTGAATATGGCACGCTCCTTGCTCTTTACGATTCGCGCCGGGCCGATGCCGCAGTGAAGCGCAAAGCCGGCCGAGGAGGAGATGGAGATGCTCAAGGTCGAGGATGAGCTGACGGAGTCGGCCCTCTGTGTTGGAATCATCGCGGCGCTGATCTGGGGGGTGGGCTTGAGCCTGTACGGCTTTCATCAGTCGCCGGGGGAGGTCGCCTGGATGACCTGGGGCGCTCAGCTCCTGGGCGGCATCGTCGCCTGCCTGATCGTGCCGCTCGCCTTCGTGCGCGGCCGGGAGTGGGTGCTGGCGCGGATTCAGGCGCCCGGCGAGCCGCTCCGGTAGTCCTGTCAGGGCTATCAGGCCAGCGCGGGGTCGAGCCCCGCGTCCTCGTAGGCTTTCCGCAGCAGATCCTCCACCTCGAGGTGGGTGGCCCATTCCTTCAGATACTCGAAATCGAGAAGCTTCCGCTGGACCTTCAGCACGCCGAGCACGTCATTCCACTGCCGGTCGGAGACGCGGTTGCCGATCTCGTACCAGCGAAGCTTCTGGAGGATGATGTCCTCGGCCGTGGCCATGGGGACTTCACCCATATCTGGAAGAGGGGCGACCATCCGCCGTCGTGCCATCTCCTGTCGAGCCATGGGATCGTTCTTGAAGATGAAAATGTCGATCTTGAGGCCCGTCTTATGATGAACGATGTTGAACGAAGCGCGCCGTCGTACGGCGTCCGCTATTCTTTCAGGCTCGACGTAGAAGTCCCCTGACAGGGCCGCAGAGAACGGCTGAATGTGTTGTGGCTGGAGGTCTGCGACCAGGTCGGAGTCGAAGGTGGTGCGGGGATCGCCGTAAAGGGAGCTGACGACAGACCCTCCGATCAGATAGGGGATCCGGAGGTCTTCCAGGACCCGAGCCACCTCCATGGAGATGCGGATGACGTCGGGCAACTCCATCGCAACGTCCTTGTCAGTACCCCTCGACTTCAGGGTCCCAGCCGTAGACCTTGATCATCGTCTCGCGATCGAGCCACAGAGCCGCCAACCGGAGCTGCAGCTCTCGCTCGGAGAGGTCCGCCCCATGCCGCATCCGGATCCCTGCCAGCGCCATCAACATCGCCGTCCGGTTCAGACCCTGAATGATTGCGATCTTCTCCTGAGGCGTCATCTGGCGGTAGCGCTCCAGGACCATCTCCTCGATCTCGGGCGGTGTATCGGCGGACTGGGTTCTCATAGCTCTGCTTGCAAGTTACCACAGCCCGGAATCTCGGGTTACCGATCGACGTTAGACTCCCTGCATGGCCGACCCGGTTTGGGAGGATCTGTCACGGATCCTACGTAGCAGTGCGCCTTACAAGTCCCTTCTCCATGGGCTCGGGGACGTGGTGCGCCTGCCCATTCCCGCGGCGGCGTGGGTCGGGGAGCTGCTCGCCCGCGATCTCGGCCGGCCGATCCTGGTGCTGGTGCCGCGCGAGGCCGACGCCCTGACCTGGATGGAGGCGGCGCGCCTCTTCGGCCGCGAGGAGGGGGTCGCCTACTTCCCCGCGCCCTCGCTGACCCCCTATCAGGAGACCGAGACCTCCCTGATGGTGCGCGCCCAGGAGTCGGTGGCGCTCGACTGCGTCGCCTCCGGCCGGCTGACGACCGTGGTGGCGACCCCGCGCGCCCTCTTCCGCAAGCTGCCCGGCCGCGAGGACTTCCTCCGCTCGGTGCTCACCATCCGTCCGAACGAGGATCACCCCATCGAGGAGGTGGTCGCCCACCTCACCCGCCACGGCTTCCGGCGCACCGACCTGGTCTACGAGGTGGGGGACTTCGCCGTGCGTGGCGGCATCCTCGATTTCTTCCCGCCGGGCGAGGAGACTCCGATCCGGCTCGACCTCTTCGGCGATACCGTGGAGTCGATCCGCTGGTTCGACCCCCAGTCGCAACGCTCCGAGGACACGCTGGACTCCATCCGCGTCCTTCCCCTCTCGCTCTTCCCCGCCGGCGCGGACGAGGCACGCCAACTGGCCGACCTCCTCTCGGGTGGCCAGACCGCCGATCCGGACTGGGGGCCTGAGGCCGCCGAGATGCTGGAAGCCCTGAGGACGCGCGGCGAGTTCCCCGGCTGGGAGAACTACCTGCCGCTGCTCGCCCGCGCGACCGTCTCGCTCCCCGAGGTGCTGGGCCAGCCGCTGGTGTTCGCGGTCGATCCGCCGGCTCTGGAGGGGGAGGTGGTCCACCACGCCGAGCGGCTGGAGGCGGACTTCGCGGCGCGCCGGGAGCACGGCCGCCTGGCCGTGCCGCCGGAAATGCTGGAGGAGCCGTCCGAGCGGGTGCGGGAGATCCTGGAGACGGCGGCCCTGAGATTGCGCGACCTCGTCATGGGCGGCGGCAGAGACGGCGAGGGGAAGGGCGCGGATTTCCACGGCACGCTGACCGACCTCTTCCATGGTCAGATCGCGCGCTTCCCCCAGGAGGTCGCCACCGCCCGCTCCCGCGGCGAGCGTTGCATCGTGGTGGTCTCTCCGGCGCACCGGCGGCGGATCGAGGAGCTGCTCGAGGGGCGGGAGCTGCAAGTAGGCCGCGGCGGCGTCGAGCTGGTCGCGGGGGAGATCGGGCGCGGCTTCCGGCTGCCTGCCGCCGGCGTCGTGGTCTACGGCGAGCAGCAGATCCTGGCGCAGGCGAAGCTCCAGCGCCGCCCGGGGCGCTCGCGCTTCGGGCCGTTCCTCTCCGGCCTGCGCGACCTCAAGGTGGGGGACTTCGTGGTCCACGTCGACCACGGCATCGGCCAGTTCGTGGCGCTGCGCTCGGTGGGCGGCCTCGGCGACGGCCTGGGCGGGCTGCCGCCGGTGGTGCGCGATCTGGCAGCGGGAGGCGCGGCGGCTGAGACCGAGGTGATGGAGATCTCCTACTCCGCCGGCAAGCGCCTGCTGCTGCCGCTGTCGCGCATCGATCAGGTGCAGAAGTACAGCGGCATCGAGGGGGTCGCCCCCCGCCTCGACCAGCTCGGCGGCACCCCGTGGAACAAGACCAAGGCACGGGTCAAGAAGGGGATGCGCGACATGGCCGGGGAGCTGCTGAAGCTCTACGCCGAGCGCCAGGTCGCGCGCGCTCCGGCGATGCCCCCGGACACCGACATGCTGCACCAGTTCGAGGCCGCCTTTCCCTACGAGGAGACGGCGGACCAGCTGGAAGCGATCGCCACCATCCGCGAGGACCTCCAGCGCGAGCGCCCGATGGACCGCCTGCTCTGCGGCGACGTCGGCTACGGCAAGACCGAGGTCGCCATGCGCGCCGCGTTCAAGGCCGTGCTCGACGGCAAGCAGGTCGCGCTTCTGGCTCCGACGACGATCCTCGCGGACCAGCACTACCGGACTTTTCAGCGCCGCTTTGCCTCCTTTCCGGTGACGATCGAGCTCCTCTCGCGGTTCCGGTCGCGCCCCGAGCAGAAGACGATCGTCGAGAAGGTCGCGGCGGGCACCGTGGACATCCTCATCGCGACGCACCGGATGCTCGGAAAGGACGTCGCATTCCGGGACCTGGGCCTCCTGATCGTCGACGAGGAACAGCGCTTCGGCGTGGCCCAGAAGGAGAAGCTGAAGGAATGGAAGGCGTCGATCGACGTCCTGTCCATGTCCGCGACCCCTATCCCGCGCTCGCTGCACCTGGGCCTTTCGGGACTGCGCGATCTGTCGATCATCGAAACTCCGCCGCGGGACCGTCTCGCGATCGAGACCCAGGTGGTGCCCGCGAAGCCCGACGTCATCCGCGAGGCGATCGCCGCGGAAATCGAGCGCGGCGGCCAGGTTTTCTTCGTTCACAACCGGGTCGAGTCGATTGGCCGGGTTCAGAGGGAGCTGCAGGAGCTCCTTCCCTCGGTCCGCATCACCGTCGCGCACGGCGCGATGCGCGAGGCCGAGCTCGAGAAGGCGATGATGAAGTTCTACTCGCGGGAGGCCGACGTTCTCCTGGCGACAACCATCATCGAGAACGGCCTCGACATCCCCACGGCCAACACGATCCTGATCGACCGCGCCGAGACTTACGGGCTCGCGCAGCTCTACCAGCTGCGCGGCCGCGTGGGACGGAGCGACAAGCCCGCTTACGCGTACCTGCTCGTCGCCGAGAACGTCGCGCTGACCGACATCGCGCGGCGCCGGCTCGCCTCGATCCAGGAGTTCTGCGACCTCGGCGCCGGCTTCCGCATCGCGGCGAAGGACCTCGAGATCCGGGGCTCCGGAAACATCCTGGGCGGCGCGCAGTCCGGGCACATCGCGGCGGTCGGCTTCGAGATGTACCTGTCGCTGCTCGAAGAGGCAATCCGCGACATGAAGGGGGAGGACGTGCGGCCCGAGCGCGCGGTCACTCTCTCGCTCGGCCTCGACCTGACGATCCCGCCGGCCTACGTCGCCGACGAGAACTGGCGGATGATGATCTACAAGAAGGTCGCCCGCGCGCGGGACGACGCCGAGCTGGAGGAAACGCGACGGGAGATCGCCGACCGGTTCGGAGAGCCGCCGGCGGCCCTCGGACGGTTGATCGACTACTCGCGGCTGCGCAACCGGGCCGAGCGCGTCGGCGTGACCTCCGTGACCCGGCAGGCCGGCCGGGTTCACCTGCGCCTGGCCGAAGACGCCCGCGTCGACGGGGAACAGCTCGCCGCCCTCGTCCGGGGGACCTCCGGCGCCGCGCTCTCCCCGGCCGGCCTGCTGTCCTTCCCGGCCCCGCCCGCCGAGAAGTTGATCGCGACGCTGCTCGCGTGGATGAACGAGCTCGAGCGCCGCGAAGCTGCGTAGGAAGACGGGACACGGGACACGGAACACGAGGAATTCGGAGCTCTAAAAAGTGTTATGAATCTCCTCATGCGACATCGCTCACTTCTCGTCGGTTCCCTTCTGCTGGCCTCTCTTCCTCTTTTCGGCGCCGAGCTCGTCGAGAAGATCGTGGCGCGCGTGAACGACCGTCTGATCACGGCGAGCGAGTTCGAAAAGCGGTTCGCGGTCTTCATTTCGTCGCCGCAGGCGGGGAACAACCCGATCGAGGCGCGCAAGAAGCTGTTGAACGAGCTGATCGACGAAAAGCTCCTCGAGGAGCGGGCGAAGGAGCTCTCGGTCGCGGCGACCGACGAGGAAGTCGAGACGGCGGTCGAGAAGGTCAAGCGGCAGTACAACCTCGCCACCGACGCCGAGTTCGACAACGCGCTCAAGACCTCGAACATGACGCGCGAGGACCTGAAGCGTCAGATGCGGAACACCATCACCCTTCAGAAAGTCGTGGGGCGCGACATCAGCTCGAAGCTCGACATGAGCGACGACACGCTGCGCCTGGAGTACGAGCGGCGTAAAGACCAGCTCTACAAGGTCCCGGAGCAGGCGTCGGTCGGCGAGATCGTCATCCGTTTCGACGAGAACGATCCCGCCAGCCGGACGAGCGCGGCCGCGAAGATCGAAGAGGCCCGCGCGAAGCTCGCGGCGGGCACGCCGTTCGCCGACGTCGCGAAGGAATACTCGCAGGGCAATGCTCGCGAGCGCGGCGGCGCGCTCGGCACCGTGAACAAGGGAGAGCTCGTCGCGGCGCTCGACGCCGCCGTGTTCTCCGATCCTCCCCAGGAATACCCGCCGCCGGTTCTTCTCTCTTCCTCCATTCACCTCTTTCACGTGGCCGACCGGAAGGCCGCGGGCTACCGGCCGTTCGCCGAGGTCAAGGAGGACCTCCGCGGGAGGATCGGCGACGACCTCTACGACAAGCGGTACGGGGAGTACATCCAGAAGCTTCGACGCGACGCGTACATCAAGATCTACGAGCCCGCGCTCGTGACCGCCACGGAAGAGAAAAAAGCCACCTAGCCGGTCCGGGAGCGTGCTCGCCCGCCTCGCGCTTCCCCTTCCTTTCTCGCTCGACACCGTCGTCCGTTCGCACGGCTGGTACGACCTGCCGCCGTTCGACTACGACCGGGACGCGGGAAATCTCCGAACTTACGTGGAAGTCGGCGCGCGCGACCGCGGGCCGGGCGAGTCGGCGGAAATCCGGTTCCGCGTCCGGAACGGGAAGCTCGAGGCCAGCGCCGACCGCCTCGACTCCCAGGCGCTGCGCAACCTGTCGCGCCGCGTCTTCTCCCTCGATCGCGACTTCGCCCGGGCCCACGACGCTTTTGCGCCGGTCCCCGAGATCGCGGGGGCTCTCGCGCGCCGCGGGGGACGGATGCTGCGCGCCCCGACCCTGTTCGAAGACGCGGTGAAGATGCTCTTCACGACGAACTGCTCGTGGGCCGCGACGCGCGGGATGGTGGTCCGGCTCGTTGCGCTGGCCGGGGCGGAGGGCCGTGCGTTTCCCACTCCGGCCGCCGTCGCGAAACTCTCCGTCGCGACCCTGTCGAGGCGGGTGCGCTGCGGGTACCGCGCCGGGCCCTTGCGGCTCTTCGCGAAGCGCGTCGCGTCGGGAAAGCTCGACCTCGCCTCCTGGGAGGACCCCGCGCGATCCTCCGAGAAACTCCGCGAGGCGATCGTCCACGAGCGCGGGTTCGGTCCGTACGCCGCGGAGGGGCTGATGCGGATCCTGGGGCGGCACGACTTCTTCGCGCTCGACTCCTGGACGCGCCAGCAGTACCGCAAGCACTATCCGGGGAGGGCCGCGGCGACGGATCGCTCGATCTCCCGGCGTTACGCGCGGTTTGGCACCCACCGCGGGCTCGCGCTCTGGCTCGACATGACCCGCGACTGGCACCCGGAGTAGCGCGAAACTCTTCGGAAACTCGGCCCGCAGACCGCAGTCGGTTCCCGATCGCGACCGCTGGTGCTCCCGGGGTCGTACGACCGCAACCTGTGGCGATAGAGAGCGCTAGCGGCCCACACTCGAGGCGCCGGGGCCCGACTCTTTTCGTTGCGCTCGCTTTACGCCCCTAATTATTTCAGGGATTTCCTTTCTCTTGACTAACAAAGTTCTGACTCCTAACATCGCGCGCAAGTGGCCCAATTAGGGTAAAAGTGGGAGAAAGTGGCAACGATCCTCGGATCGGTGCACCAAATCAACGATGGATCGCTTTCGCGGGAGCGCTCCGGCACGTGTCGATGAGAAGGGCCGTCTCAAGGTCCCGAACGTCTTCCGAGCCCAGATCGAAGAGGCCTTCGGGCCCGAGATTTTCGTGACGTCCGTTCACGGGACGAACGTCCTTCTTTATCCGCTCGCGATCTGGCGGGCGCTCGAAGAGAAGCTCGCGGCGCTTCCCGCCGTGCACCGCGCGAAGAACAAGTTCCTGGAGCGCGTCAACTACTACGGCCAGGACGGCGCGCTCGACGGGCAGGGGCGGATTCTCATTCCGCAGATTCTCCGCGATGCCGCAAAGTTGCCGGCTGAAGTGGTCGCGACCGGGAACATCGATCACCTGGTCGTCTCCGACCGCGGCGCGCTTTCGAGCCGCCTCTCGACCGAGGACTTCACTGCCGAGGACTACGACGAGCTGTCGAAGGCGCTGTCATGAGACGGGACACGAAAACACGGGACACGAAAAGAGAGAAGTAGGACGAACGAAGTTGACAAGCCGCCACACGCGCCGGTTCTCGTTCGCGAGGTCGTCGACCTTCTCGCGCCGCAGCGGGGAGGCTTTTTCGTGGACGCGACAGTCGGCGCCGGCGGGCATGCCCGCGCTCTCCTCGAGGCCGGCCCCGGAATCCGGCTCCTCGGCCTCGACCGGGACCCGGACGCCGTCGAACTCGCGCGAAATCGTCTGGCCGACTTCGGTAACCGGGTGGAAGTCGTCGAGGCGAATTTCAGCGACCTCGATTCGGCGCTCGAAGGCTACCCGGCCCTCGACGGCATCCTCGCCGACCTCGGACTCTCGTCGATGCAGCTCGAGCGCGCCGGGCGGGGCTTCTCGTTCCGCCGCGACGGTCCCCTCGACATGCGCATGTCCCGATCCGGCCGCACCGCCGCCGACGTGGTGGCAAACGCTTCCGCAGAAGAGCTGAGTCGAATTTTTTTCGAATACGGGGAGGAACGGATGGCGATCAAAATCGCGCGAGCGATCCTGGAGGAGCGGTCCCGGGGACCGATCACGACGACCCGGCAACTCTCCCGCCTCGTTGCGGGGGTCAAGGGAGACCGGGAGAAGATCGATCCCGCGACGCGAGTCTTCCAGGCGCTGCGGATTGAGGTCAACGCGGAGCTGCAGTCGCTCTCGCGGTTCCTCGCGTTCGCCGTCGAAAGGCTGAATGCCGGCGGCCGACTGTCGATCATCTCGTATCACTCCCTCGAAGATCGCATGGTCAAGGAGGCGTTCCGGCGCGAGTCCGGAATGTGCCTGTGCCCGCCGAAGCTCCCCGTCTGCGTGTGCGGCGCACGGCGGGCGCTCGTCGTCCTGACGCGGCGTCCCATCCGCCCGTCGGTTTCCGAAGTCGCCGCGAACCCGCGGTCGCGCAGCGCGCGCCTGCGGGCCGCCGAAAAAGTCGAGACGGAGCAGCGAGCCGCAATTTGAGCACTGCCGCCTACGTCCAGTCGAAGCGCGTCGAGAACCTGCACCTGACTCGGGAGCGGGACCGCCGGCGCGGCCGGGAGCTCGCCACGCTCCTGCTCGCGGGTCTTCCCGTCGCGTGCGCGCTTCTCGGCTGGGTGGCGCTCCACGTCGAGACCGTCCGGGTCGGTTACGCCCGCGGCGCTCTCGCTCGCAAGCACGGTGAGCTCTTCGAGGAGAACCGCCGGCTCCGGGCGGAGCTCGCGCGCGCCTCCGCGCCCGAACGGGTGCAAGCGGTTGCGGGAAGGAAAGGCCTCGCGCCGCCGCGGCCCGGACAGATCCAGTACGTCGAAACTCGGAAAGAAGGGGGAGCCCGGTGAACTTCGTGCGTCTGGCCCGCGTCCGTTTCCTCGTCGTGTTTCTCCTCCTCTGGGCTTCGGTCGTGGTCGGGCGCCTCGCCGAGCTCCAGCTGGCTCACGGCGACCGATACCGAGCCCGGGCGCAGCGCCAGCAGGAACGAAGAATCGAGATCTCGCCGCAGCGCGGCTCGATTTTCGATCGCGAGGGCAGGCCTCTGGCGGTCTCCGCCGAGGCCTCCTCGATCTACGCGATTCCCGACGAGGTGCGGAATCCGGCGGAGGCCGCGCGCTTTCTCGCGCCGCACCTCGGGCTGGCTCCGGAAGCGGTCCTCGCGCGGCTGACGCAGAAGAAAGGTTTCGTCTGGCTCGCGCGAAAGGTGGATCGCGCCGCCGCCGAGGGCGTCCGCGCCCGGAAGATCCCGGGAATCCACCTCGTCGCCGAGACGAAGCGCATCTACCCGAAGGGGAGCCTGGCGGCGAACGTGCTCGGCTACGTCGGGACCGACGACCGCGGCCTCGGCGGTCTCGAACACTTCTACGACGGCGCGATCCGCGGAAAGCCGGGTGAGATCGTCGCGCTGACCGACGCGCGCCGCTCGACTTACGGCGAGGCCGAGACGAGGACCGGCAAGCTCCCGGAAGAAGGCGACTCCCTCTTCATCTCGCTCGACTCCGGAATTCAGTTCGCGGCGGAGCGCGAGCTCGCCGCGGCGGTGGCCGAAGCCCAGGCGCGTTCGGGCGTTCTCGTCCTGCTCGATCCCTCGGACGGCCAGATCCTCGCGATGGCGTCGTCGCCCAGCTTCGACCCGAACGACTACGGGCAGTACTCCGCCGACGCGCGGCGCAACCGCGCCATCGCCGACGCCTACGAGCCCGGCTCGACGTTCAAGATCGTGACCGGAGCCCTCGCGCTCGAGAACTCGCTCGTCACCCTGGATGAGACGATCGACACGGGCGACGGAAAGATCCGGGTGGGGAACACGACGATCTCCGAGCACGACGGAAAGCAGTACGGCGCGCTCACGCTCGCCGGGGTCTTCGAGCACTCCTCGAACGTCGGGATCATCCGCGTCGGGCTTCGCCTCGGGCCGCAGCGGTTCTGGCAGGGCGCAACGGCGCTCGGCGTCGGCCGCGCGACCGGCATCGACCTGCCCGGAGAGAGCCAGGGGCTCTTCCGCCGGCCCGAGCGGTGGTCGGCCCTGTCGAACGCGACAATCTCGATGGGCCAGGAAGTTTCGGTCACGCCGCTCCAGCTGGTGCGCGTGGCGGCCGCCATCGCCAACGGCGGCCGGCTCGTGCGGCCGCGCCTCGTGCAGCGGATCGTCCGCCCCGACGGCCGCGTCGACGTCGTCGTCCCGGCCCCGCCCACGCGGATCCTCTCGGAGGCCACGGCGCGTTCGGTCCGCGACCTTCTCGTGGGCGCGGTCGAGCGGGGCACCGGCAAAAAAGCTACGATTCCCGGGTTCGTCGTCGCCGGAAAGACCGGTACCGCCCAAAAGGCGGGAGTCGGCGGGTACATGGCCGGGAAGTACGTCTCTTCTTTCGTCGGATTCGCTCCCAGCGAGAACCCGAAGATCGTCGGCCTCGTGCTGATCGAGGAGCCGAAGGGCGGGCGGTATTACGGGGGCGACATCGCGGCGCCCGTTTTCGCCCGGGTGGTCTCGCAGGCGCTCGGGATCCTGCGAGTGGCGCCGGAGGAGCAGAGGCTTCCCGAAGCCCTCCTCGCCTCGACCTCGACCGAGCGGATCCACTACCCCGCGGGGGTCGTTCCGGTTTCCGTCCGCTCGACCCGGGAGCCGGTCGCGTCTCCGATTTTCTCTTCGCCGGAACCGGTCGTCGCGGCGGACGGAACGCCCTCCGCGCTCGGCCTCTCGGCGCGCCAGGCGCTCGCGCTTTTCGCCCGTCGCGGACTCCTCGCCCGCATCGAAGGGTCCGGATTCGTCGTCGCGCAGCAGCCGCTCCCGGGCGCGCAGGTGCGCGCGGGAACGACCTGCATTCTTCGTCTTGCCGAACCCGCCGCGCCGGCTTCGGGAATCGAGCGCCGGGCGGAGGAGATCATCTCGCCGCCGCCGGCTCCGTGAACCTGGTGGATCTCCTGTCGGTGCTGCCGGATTTCCATTTCCCCATCGGCCTACGCGAAGACCTCGAAGTCACCGCAATCACCCAGGACTCCCGGACGGCCGCGAAGGGGCAGGTCTTCGTGGCGATCCGGGGCGGGAGCGCCGACGGCTGGACTCACGCGGAAGAGGCCGCCGCCCGCGGCGCCGCTGCCGTCGTCTCGGACCGCCCGGCGCCGGAGGGTTTTCCGGAAGGGACGCCGTGGTTGCGCGTTGCGTCGGCGCGCCGCGCGCTTGCCCTCCTGGCCGCCCGGCTCGCCGGCGATCCCGCGGAAAAGCTCGTCCTGGCCGGAGTGACCGGCACGAACGGAAAGACCACGACGGCGATGCTGCTCGAATCGCAGCTCGCACGCCGCTACGGCCGGGCCGGTTTCGTCGGAACGGTCGGGTATCGCACGGGACGGCGGGAGATTCCGGCCACGCAGACGACTCCCGAGGCGCCCCTCCTCCAGGAGCTTCTCGCCGAGATGGTCGAGTCCCGGGTGCCCGCCGCGGCGATGGAGGTTTCCTCCCACGCTCTCGCGCTCGACCGGGTTCTCGGTTGTCGGTTCGACGTCGCCGTCTTCACGAACCTGACGCAGGACCACCTCGACTTCCACGGCGATCTCGAGACGTACTTCGACGCCAAGAAGACGCTCTTCGCGATGCGAAAGCCGGGAGCCTCGGCCGTGGTCAACGCCGACGATCCGTTCGGCCGGCGCCTCGCCGGGGAAGCCTCGCCGCCGGTGGTGACGTGGTCTCCGAGCGGCGGCCCGGCCACCGTGCGGGCGGAGAACGCGCGTTGCGACCTCGCGGGCACGGCGCTCGACGTCGTTCATCCGGGGGGGCGTTTCCGGATTTCTTCGCCACTCCTGGGCCGCTTCAACGTCGATAATCTCCTGGGCGCCGCGGCGGCCGGCCTGTCTCTCGGCCTGTCCGGGGACGAGGTCGCGGCGGGATGCGCCGCGGTCGCGCGCGTTCCGGGCCGTCTGGAGCGGGTGGAGGCGGGGCAGCCGTACCCGATCGTGGTGGACTACGCGCACACCGAGGACGCCTTGCGAAGACTCCTGCTTGCGGTGCGGGACCTCACGGATCTCAAGATCATCCTGGTGTTCGGCTGCGGCGGAGACCGCGACCGGGCCAAGCGCGCGCCGATGGGCAAGGTCGCCGGATCGCTGGCGGACATCGCGATCGCGACCTCCGATAATCCGCGGTCCGAGGATCCGGAGGCGATCCTGGATCAGGTGGAGGTGGGGCTCCGGGCGTCCGGCGCGACGAAGTATCTGAAGATTGCGGACCGGCGCGAGGCGATCCGCACCGCGGTCGACCTCGCCAACCCCGGGACGATCCTCGTCATCGCCGGAAAGGGTCACGAGACGGTCCAGGTCATCGGCAATCGCTCGATTCCCTTCGACGACCGCGAGGTCGTCGCGGAGTTCGCGTCGCGGCGCTCGGCCGGCGCTCCCGGATGAACTTCAACCTCTCCGACGTGGTCTCGGCGGCCGGCTCGGCGCTTCCGCCGGGGACGGCCAACGTCGAGTTGTCCGGCGTCGCCGTCGATTCGCGGGCGGTCCGCGCGGGATCCCTCTTCGTCGCCCTGAAGGGGGCTCGTGCCGACGGCCTCGACTTCGCGGGAGACGCGGTGGCGCGCGGGGCGCGGGCCATCCTGGCCAGCCGCGCTCCGACGCTCTCGCCCGAAAGATTTCCGGTGGTCGTCGCTCCCGACCCGGCCGAGGCGCTCACCGCGCTCGCCGTCTTCCTGCGGAAGCGCGCGGGATTCCGGCTGGCGGCGATCACGGGCTCCTCCGGGAAGACGACGACCAAGGAGTTCACGGCGGCGATCCTTTCCCGCCGGTGCACCGTCGAGAAAACCCCGGGCAACCAGAACAGCGCGGTCGGCTTTCCGATGTCGATCGCCAACCTCCCGCGGGTCCCGGACTGGATGGTGGGCGAGATGGGGATGAGCGCGAAGGGGGAGCTCTCGCGGCTCTCCCGGGCGTTCACCCCGGACGTCGCGGCGATCACGAACGTCGCGCCGGCCCACCTGGCCAACTTCAACTCGATCGACGAGGTCGCGCAGGCGAAGGCCGAAATCCTGGAGGGGCTCCGTCCCGCAGGCACGTTCGTCGCGAACGCCGACGATTCGCGCGTCGCGGCCATTGCCGGGCGCTGGCCCGGCCGCGTGATCCGGTTCGCACGGCTGGCCGAAGCGGACGTGACCGCCGACCGGTTCGAGAGGCTGGAGAACGGAACCCGCTTCCGCCTTCGGGCTCCCTCCGGCGAGGCGGACGTCCTCCTTCCGCTGCCCGGGGCGCACCAGGCGGTGAACTTTCTCGCCGCGTCCGCCGTCGCGCTCGCCGCCGGCGCCACCCTGGAAGACTGCGCGGCCGCGGCGCCGGACCTCGGCCCTTCGCCGCACCGGGGCGAACTCCGACGGCATGCCGCGTCGGGAGCGATCCTCTACGACGACTCCTACAACGCGAACCCGGCCTCGGTGCGCGCGGCGCTCGACACCCTGTCCGGCTTCGAGGCGACACGGCGCATCGCGGTCCTGGGCGACATGCGCGAGCTCGGCCCGGACGAGGACGTCTGGCACCGGGAGCTCGGCAACTACGCGTCGACGCGCACGGAGCGGATCATCTGCGTCGGACCTCTCGCGCGGTACTTCGGCGAGGAAGCCGCGGACTGCGGTTTTCCCGTGAATGCGATCGACTACGTGGACTCTCCGGAAGAGGTCGTCCGCCTCCTCGAACGGTTGCTGGCGCCCGGGGACGTCGTGCTGTTCAAGGGATCGCGCGCCGTGGGACTCGACCGTGCGGTCGAGGCGCTCTCGAAGCCACGAAATGGACCGGCGTAAGTGCTCTACCGCTGGCTCTATCCGCTCGCGAAGTTCTTCCCGGCGTTCAACGTCTTTCGGTACATCACGTTCCGGACCGCGATGGCCGCGGTAACGGCGCTTCTGATCGCGCTCGCGCTCGGCGGGCCGACGATCCGGTTGCTCAAGCGCCGCCAGATCGGACAGTCCGTGCGCGAGGACGGCCCCCGCTCCCACCTCTCGAAGGCCGGGACGCCCACGATGGGCGGGATCCTCATCCTGCTCGCGGTCATCGCCGCGACTCTCCTCTGGATGGATCTGAAGAACCGCCTCGTGTGGATCGCCCTGGGAACTCTCGCCGGGTTCGGGGTCGTGGGATTCGCGGACGACTTCGTGAAGTTCACCCGGCGGCGGAGTCTCGGTTTGAGCGGCCGCGGCAAGCTCATCCCGCAGATCCTGATGGCATTCGGCGCCGCGTGGGCGATCGAGCAGTGGGCGGCAGCCGGCACGTTCTCGACGCTCGTGACGTTTCCGTTCTTCAAGCGGCTCGTGATGGACCTGGGCGCGTTTTACGTCCCCTTCGTCGCCCTCATCCTCGTGGGCTCGTCGAATGCGGTCAACCTGACCGACGGTCTCGACGGCCTGGCGATCGGAGTCTTCGGCGTCGCCGCGGGCACGTACGCTCTGCTCGCCTACGTCAGCGGAAACGCGGTCGCCGCGCGCTACCTGCAGATCGCGTACGTCCCGCAGGCGGGTGAGCTCTCGGTGTTCTGCGGAGCGCTCGTGGGCGCGTCTCTCGGCTTCCTCTGGTACAACTCCCACCCGGCGGACGTCTTCATGGGCGACGTCGGTGCGCTGCCGCTCGGCGCCGCGCTCGGCGCGGTCGCCGTGATGATCAAACAGGAGATGCTGCTGGCGATCGTCGGGGGGGTCTTCGTGCTCGAGGCGCTCTCCGTGATCATCCAGGTGGCTTCCTTCCAGTCCACCGGGAAACGGGTCTTCCGGATGGCGCCTCTGCACCACCACTTCGAGCTCGCCGGCTGGCCCGAGTCGCGCGTCATCGTCCGCTTCTGGATTCTCTCGATCTTCTTCGCGGTGCTGGCGCTGTCAACGCTGAAGCTCCGGTGAGCGCGGCAATGCCTCGGACCTCGCTTCTTCCGGCGCGCGTGGCGGTGCTGGGGTTCGCCCGCAGCGGCCGCGCCCTCGCGCAGGCCCTCGTGGAACGGGGCGTCGAAGTCGCGGTCGCCGACGACCGGCCGGAGACCGCGTTTGCGGAGATCGCGGAGCTTCGGGCGCGGGGGGTGAAGTTCTACTTCGGGAGCTCGTCCGAAGGAGCTCTGGAGGGAGCCGGCTGGCTCGCGGTCTCGCCCGGCGTGCCGCCGACGCATTCCGCGGTCGTCCTCGCCCGGCGGCGCGGGATGCCCGTCCTGTCCGAGATCGAGATCGCCTGGCGGATCGCGGAGGCCGAAACGCCCGGCCGCAATCGCTGGGTCGCGGTCACCGGGACCAACGGGAAATCCACCACGACCGCCTGGATCGCGGAGATCCTCCGCTCGGGCGACCGGCCCGTTGCTCTCGCCGGCAACATCGGGGCGCCGCTCTCCGGTTTTCTGGACGACCCGACCCCGCGCGACTTCGTCTGCGAAGTCTCGTCGTTCCAGCTCGAGGGGATCGAGACCTTCCGGCCGGACGTCGCGGTCCTGACCAACGTGACGCCCGATCACCTCGACCGCTACGCGAGCTTCGAGGAGTACGCGGCCGCGAAGGAGCGCGTCTTCTCGAACCAGCGGGACGCGGACTTCGCGGTGATCAATGCCGATGACCCCGTCGCTTCCGGCATGACCACGCAGGCCCGGCGCGTTCCGTTTTCCCGGCTGGCGCCGGCGCGGGGCGGGACGTGGCTCGAAGACGGGCAGATCGTCTCGGAGGTTCGGGGCGACCGCCGCACGGTCCTCGCGGCGGAGGAGCTCGCGCTGCCCGGCGCCCACAACGTCGAGAACGCCCTGGCCGCGGTCGCCGCGGCGGACTGTCTCGAGGCGCCTCCCGCTGCCATCCGGGAGGCATTGACCCGCTTCCGGGGTTTGCCGCACCGCACCGAGCTGGTCGCGGAAGCGGCCGGCGTGAAGTGGGTGAACGACTCGAAGGGGACCAACGTGGACGCGACTCTGAAGTCGCTCGAGGGGCGGCCCCCGAAGAGCGTCGTCCTGATCCTGGGAGGAAGGGACAAGCACGGCGACTTCGCCCGGCTCGCGGCGCCGGTCTCCCGGACGGCTCGCGCCGTTCTGACCATCGGCGAAGCGGCGCCCGCGATCGAGGCCGCGCTCGGGGGCGCCGCCCCGCTCGAGAGCTCCCGGACGATGGAGGCGGCGGTCGCGCGGGCCGCGGAGCTCGCCCGGCCCGGCGACACCGTGCTTCTTTCGCCGGCCTGCGCCTCGTTCGACCAGTACGAGAACTTCGAGGAGCGGGGGAGGCACTTCGCCGAACTGGCGCGGCGGGCGACAAATGGCTCGTAAGCTCACGACCGACAAGGTCCTGTTCGTTCCGCTCGTCGCGCTGTCGCTCTTCGGCTGCGTCATGATCTACAGCGCGTCGGCGGTCTCGTCCGCGGAGACGGCGGGCAGCCCCTATCGCTACCTGGTCAAACAGATCGCGGCCCTCGTGGTCGGCGGGATCGCCGCGTTTCTCGTCTCGCGGACGGACTACCGCGTCTTCGCCCGGCCGTGGGTCGTCTACACCCTCTACGGAACGGCGTTCGCGGCGTGCGTCCTCGCGCTCCTCCAGCCGCCGATCAACGCGGCCCGGAGGTGGATCCCGCTCGGGCCCGTAATGTTCCAGCCCTCGGAGTTCCTCAAGGTTGCGCTCGTGGTCCTGCTCGCGTCGCAAATCGCCCGCAAGACGCTCGCGTGGGGAGATCCGGAGAAGGCCATCAAGCCCGCGGTGTTCTTCACCCTTGCGGCGGCGGGCATCGTGCTCCTCGAGCCGGACCTCGGGACCGCCGCGTGCTACGTGATGCTGGGCGGCGTGCTGCTGTGGATCGCGGGCGTCCGCGCGAAGCTCTTCCTCATCCTGGGGGCCGCGACGATCCCGGCCGTGGCCATCGCGGCGTTCGCCGCGGATTACCGCCGGGCACGCCTCCTGTCGTTCCTGAGGCCCGAGGCGGATCCCCTGGGCGCCGGGTTCCAGGCGCTCCAGTCGCTGATCGCGGTGGGGGCCGGTGGCCTCTTCGGCAGCGGCCTCGGCGCCAGCCGGCAGAAACTCTTTTTCCTGCCGTATCCGCACACCGACTTCATCTTCGCGATCGTCGGCGAGGAGCTCGGCTTCATCGGATCCCTGGCGGTGGTTCTCTGCTTCGGGGTGATCGCGTGGCGGGGGTTCCGCGCCGCGCGCCGGGCGCCCGATGCGTTCGGCGGGCTGCTGGCCGCGGGCGCGACCGCGATGATCGTCGTCCAGGCGGCGGTCAACCTGAGCGTCGTGCTGGCGCTCATGCCCACCAAGGGGATCCCGCTGCCGTTCGTCTCCTATGGAGGGTCGTCGCTCGTCGCATCCTGGATCGCTGCGGGGCTCATCCTGAACGTCTCGCAGCACGAAGTCGAAAGACCGGCCGAGAGTGAGAACTGAGCACTGAGGGATCGGGTGTCTACGTGATCGCGGCGGGAGGAACCGGTGGCCACGTCTTTCCGGGGATCGCGCTCGCGCGGGAGATCCGCGCGCGGCGCCCGGACGCCGAGGTCCTGTTCGTCGGCAGCCGCCACGGCCTGGAGTCGAAGCTCGTCCCGGACGCCGGGTTCCCGCTGCAGCTCGTCCGGGCGTCCGGGTTCGCGGGAAAACCGCCGGCCGCAAAGCTTTCGGCGCTGGCCGAGCTGCCCCTCGGGTTCCTCCAGGCGCGCCGGCTCCTCTCCGAGCGCCGCGCCCGGGCGGTGGCCGGCGTCGGCGGGTACGTCACGGTCCCGGTCGTGACCGCGGCCCGCTCTCTCGGCGTGCCCACGCTCATTCACGAGTCCAACGCCTACCCCGGCGTCGCCAACCGCTTCCTCAACCGCTTCGCCACGCGGACCGCGGTCGGCATGGCCGCCGCGAACTCCCGCCTCTCCCGTCCCGGCATCGTCACCGGAACTCCGGTGCGGCCCGAGTTCTTCTCGGTCCGTCCGCTCGACGCCGCGGCCCCGACCCGGCGGCTTCTCGTCTTCGGCGGCAGCCAGGGATCCCGCGTCCTGAATCGGGCGATGGCCGCGGCGGTCCGGACGCTCGCCGCGGACGGACTCGAGGTCATTCACCAGACGGGCGAGAAAGACTTCGAGGACACGCGGGTCCGTTACGGGGAGTTGCCCGAGGGGTGGCGGCTCGTCCCGTTTCTCCCGCGCATCCACGAGGAGCTCGCCTGGGCCGACCTGGTACTCGCGCGGGCCGGCTCCCAGACGCTCGCCGAGCTCGCGGCGGCCGGACGCCCCTCGATCCTCGTCCCCTTCGGCTCGGCGACGCACGGGCACCAGAGCGAAAATGCCCGGGTCTTCGCGGCCGCGGGGGCGGCCGTCGCGATCGAGGAAGGCGCGCTATCCGAGAACGTCCTGTCCTCGGCCGTGGCCGGCCTGCTGGCTGACCGGGGCCGTCTCGTCGACATGGCCGGGAACGCGCGCGCTTTCGCCCGGCCGGACGCGGCCCGCCTCCTGGCGGACCTGCTGTTCGAGGCGGAGGGGACGAGGTGACGGCGCGATGAGGTTCCTGAAGCTGCGGCGGATCCACTTCGTCGGGGCCGGAGGGGTCGGCATGAGCGGGCTGGCGGAGATCCTCCTTCTCTCCACGCCGCTGACGATCTCGGGCTGCGACCGGGAGCGCGGCGAGAACACCGACCGCCTGGCCGCGCTCGGCGCGAAGATCCAGTCCGGGCACGACCCCGCCCACCTCTCGGACGTCGACCTGGTCGTCATTTCGTCGGCCGTGGACGACTCGAACCCCGAGGTCGCCGCCGCCCGGGAACGTGGGATCCCGGTGATCCGCCGGGCCCAGATGCTCGGCCAGATCATGCGGTTGAAACAGGGGATCGCGATCGCCGGGACCCACGGGAAGACCACGACCACCTCGCTCGTCGGGATGATCCTGACCGAGGCCGGGTTCGATCCGACGATCGTGGTGGGAGGGCGGGTCCGCATCCTGGGGACGAACGCCCGGCTGGGGCGCGGCGACTTCCTGGTCGCCGAGGCGGACGAGTACGACCGCTCCTTCCTGGAGCTGACGCCGGACGTCGCGGTCATCACAAACGTCGAGGCCGATCACCTCGACTGCTATCGCGACCTCGCGGACATCGTCGACGCTTTCGTCCTCTTCGCGAATCGCGTCCCGTTCTACGGGGCCGTGATCGCGTGCATCGACGATCCGGGAGTCGGCGCCGTCCTTCCCCAGGTCGAGAAGCGGGTCGTCACCTACGGGGAGTCTCCGCAGGCCCACCTCCGCGCGCGCAACATCGCCCTGGAAGCGTCGGGCACCCGGTTCGAGGCCTGGGACTCGGAGCAGGGCCTCCTGGGGGAGATCCAGCTCCCGCTTCCCGGCCGCCACAACGTCGCCAACGCTCTCGCCGCCATCGCGGTGGGCCGCGAGCTCCTCGTGCCGTTCTCCGACATCGCCCGCGCCCTCGCCGGGTTCACCGGGGTCGTCCGGCGGTTCGAGAAGAAGGGCGAGCGCGCCGGGGTGCTCGTCGTGGACGACTACGCGCACCATCCGACCGAGGTCGCCGCGACCCTTTCGGCGGCCCGGCAGGTCTATCCGGAGCGGCGCCTGGTGACCCTGTTCCAGCCCCACCTCTACTCACGTACCCGCGACTTCGCGGCGGACTTCGGAAGGGCGCTCCTCGGCGCGGACGTCGCCGTGGTCACCGACGTCTACCCTTCCCGCGAGAAGCCGCTGCCCGGCGTCACCGGGCAGCTGGTCGTGCAGGCGGCAAAAGAGGCGGGGCACCGGAACCTCTTCTATATCGCTGATAAGAAAAAGGTTAGCGAGCGCCTCGAGAAACTCCTCAGGCCCGGAGATCTCCTGCTGACCATGGGAGCGGGCGACGTCGTGAAGTTCGGCGAGGGGTATCTCGCGGGCGAGGGAGCCCGGAAGGCGGCCGATGCCGGAAAGTAGGAAAGAGGGCCGGTTCGTCGCCGTCGGCGGGAACAAGGCCTTCCTCCGCCGGGGCGTCGTCGTCCCCCGCCGCCGCAAGCCCGGACGCGTCGTGAAGCTCGTTCTCGCGATTCTCGTCGCCGCGGCGGCGGCGATCGGCCTCGCGCGTTTCTTCGGCGGCACGCTCTTCTCGCTCCAGAGGATCCAGGTCTCCGGAAACCGCCGCGCGAGGACCGAGGAGATCCTCCGCGCGGTCGCCCCGTGGCGCTCGGCCAACGTCGTCACGCTCGACCTCTCCGGGATCGCGCGAGCGGTCGGCGCTCACCCCTGGGTGGAAGGCGTGACGCTTTCGAAACGACTGCCGGACGGTCTGGCGATCCGCATCGCCGAGCGGCGGGCGGTCGCTCTCTTCCGCGAGGGCTCCCAACTCTGGTGGCTCTCCGCGGAAGGGCGTCCCATCGCTCTCTACGATCCTCGCGCGGACTCCACCGAGTACGTGCTCGTCACCGGAGACCGCGGCTCGCTGCCGGAGGCGGTCGAGCTGCTCGAAGATCTGCGCTCCGCACCCGCCGATTATTTTTCGGCGCTGTCGGAAATTTCCGCGTTGCCCGACGGAGGTTTCGGTATCATGGATTCGGTCTTCCGACGGCCGGTTCGAGTTCTTCGGCGGGACGCTCCCGCGAAGATTCGCGCGCTCCTGGAGGCGCGCGGTTTCATCGAGTCTCGTGGGTGGGAGGCGCGGGCCATCGATCTCCGTTTTGCGGATCGAATTGTGCTTGTCGGTGCCTACGGCGCCGGGAATTTCCTTTAATGGCCAAACCCGAGAATTTCCTGGTTTCCTGCGACATCGGGAGCTCGAAGATCTGCGTCCTCATCGGGGAGCAGAACGCGCATGGCGCGCTCGACGTCATCGGGAAAGGCGCGTCCGCCAACCGCGGCACCCGCAAGGGAAACATCATCAACGTGGACGCCACCATCGACGCGATCAAGCGCGGCGCCGAAGAGGCCGAAATCATGGCCGGCGTTCAGATCGCGCGCGCGTGGGTGGGCATCTCGGGGTCGAACGTGCGCTCGTTCAACAGCCGGGGGGTCGTTGCCGTCGCCGGAAAGGACCGGGAGATCACCCGCGAAGACGTTACCCGCGTGATCGACGCCGCGCGGGGGGTGCAGATCCCTCAGGACCACGAGGTCGTTCACGTCATTCCGCGGGAGTTCGCGGTCGACGGTCAGGACGGAGTGGGCGATCCCACCGGGATGGTCGGGGCCCGGCTCGAGGCGGACGTGCACGTCGTCACGGCGCCGGTCGCCGTGACCCAGAACATCGTCACGTGCATGAACAAGGCGGGGATCGAGGTCGTCGAGCTCGTCCTGGAGCAGCTCGCGGCGGCCGAGGCGGTCCTGACCGAGGACGAGAAGGAGCTCGGAATCGTTCTCATCGACATCGGCGGCGGAACGACCGAGGTCGCCGTGTACCAGAAGGGCTCCATCGCCCACACCACCGTGATCCCGGTAGGGGGGGACCACTTCACCAACGACCTCGCGGTGGTTCTGCGGGCTCCGATCGGCGACGCCGAACGGATCAAGAAAAAGTACGGCTCCGCTCTCCGTTCGGCGGTCGGCGACGACGAGATGGTCGAGGTGCCGATGGTCGGGGGGCGGGAGCCGAAGCTCTGCCCGCGCTCGACGATCGCGGACATCCTTCAGCCCCGGGCGGAGGAGCTCCTCGGCTTGATCCAGGAGGACCTGCGTCGGCTGGGCGTCGACAAGGAGATGCGATCCGGCGTCGTCCTGACGGGCGGCGGGGCCGAGCTCGAAGCCCTGTGCGAGGTCGCCGAGGGAATCTTCGAGGGACCGGTGCGCCGCGGGATCCCGGCGGGGGTCGGCGGGCTCGTCGACGTGGTGTCGCGGCCCGAGTGGGCCACGGCAACCGGACTTCTACTGTACGGACACCGCCACAAGACGGTGCGCCGCCGGACGCGCGGGATCTCGCGCGCCGCGACTTCGTTCTCCCGGTTCTTCCGGGAGCTTTTCTGAGGCCGGCGGGGACCGCCCGTCGCGGCCGGACGAACACGAAACGGGGAGAAAGGGAGAGACCGATGATCGAGCTCGTCGACGACGGAAAGTCGCACATGCCCATCGAACTGGAGAGGGGCGACGCGTCGCCCGCCATCATCAAGGTCATCGGTATCGGCGGCGGGGGATGCAACGCGATCAACCGCATGATCGCGGCAGGCGTGCGCGGCGTCGAGTACATCGCGTGCAACACCGACCTGCAGGCCTTGCGGCAGACGTCCGCGGCTACGAAGCTCCAGATCGGCGGCCGGCTCACGAAGGGCCTCGGCGCCGGCGCGGACCCCGACGTCGGCCGGAACGCCGCGCTCGAGGATCAGGAGAAGCTCTCGCACATCGTGCAAGGCTCGGACATGGTGTTTCTCGCGGCCGGTCTCGGAGGCGGAACCGGATCTGGGGCGGGTCCGGTCATCGCGAAGCTCGCCGCGGAGTCGGGGGCTCTGACGGTGGCGGTCGTGACGAAGCCCTTCGACTTCGAGGGGAAGAAGAGGCTGCGCCAGGCGGAGAGGGCAGCGCGGGAGCTTCGGGAGCACGTGGACACGCTCATCACGATCCCGAACCAACGGCTGCTGTCGTTCGTCGAAAAGAACACGCCATTCCACGAGTCCTTCAAGATAGCGGACGACGTGCTGCGCCAGGCGATCCAGGGGATCGCCGACCTGATCAACTGTCCGGGAGAGATCAACCGGGACTTCGCCGACGTGAAGAAGATCATGTCGGATATGGGCCGGGCGATGATGGGCACCGCGATCGCCGAAGGGGAGAACCGGGCGGTCCACGCGGCTCAGGCCGCGATCTCTTCGCCCCTCCTGGAGGACTCGTCGATCGAGGGAGCCCGCGGAGTCTTGATCAACATCACCGGGAGCGCCGACCTGACGCTCTTCGAGGTCAACGAGGCGGCGGAGATCATCCGACAGGCCGCGGATCCGGAGGCCATCATTCTCTTCGGCTACGTCAACGACGACCGGATGGCGGGCGCGGTCAAGGTCACCGTGATCGCGACCGGATTCGATCGCGGAGATTCGCCGCTGGAAGAGAAAGAGGAAGAGGAGCCGCGCGGCTTCTCGGCGACCCGAGGGGGGAAGGCGCCGTTTCTTCGGGGGGACGACACCGGCGGGTTCGGGCCGAATGCGTCCTCGCGGGACGACTTCGACATCCCGACCATCCTCCGCCGCCAGATGGACTAAGAGAACCTATCGGCTGTCAGCCGGACCGTTTCCCTCCGGCGGGTCCGCTCGATGCAAATGAAGGCGGCCGGCGAGCTCTTTCCGGCGCCGGATCATGGCCTGGCGTTTCTGACGACCCCTGTTCCTCCAGCGCTTGTAGGCGTGCGCGATCTTCGGATGCTCGTGGAGGAAACGGCGGACGCGGCGGCGGACCGTCGGCGACACGAGGGACAGGAAAAGAAGCCCCATCGCGAAGAAGATCACCTGGGGCATGACCGGAATGAGCAGGCCGATGAACCCCAGGATGAAGAAGAAGATCGCAAGCGTCAGGTTCCACAGCTTGTTGCGGCGGACGCGGGACGGACGCGGCGGCTCGGAGGGCTCGGCCGCCGGGGCGGGATCGGATACCGGAGGGGAGCCCGTCATCCATTAACAGTAGCAGTGCCGCGGGGCGTGGATGGGTTCCGAAATTGGTTCGGAAATTGCTCCAAGTCCACTCGAAGGAGACTGACAATGAGCACTCTCGATCCCATCAGCGAACTGCTTCGCCGCTACGGCGTCGGCGACGGAGCCTCCAACCGCGAGGAAGCGCGCCAGCACTACGATCAGATCGCCCGGGCGGTGCCCGAGGACGTCCTGGCGTCGGTCATCGGGCCGGCCGTCGGATCCCTGCCGTCCGACCAGATCGAAACGCGAGTCCGCAACTCGGCGACCGAAATGACCCCGGAGCAGCGCGGCGGCTTCCTGGAGACCCTCCTGGGCGGTCTGGGTGGGCAGTCGGGCGGCCTGAGCTCGGTGCTCGATCGGATCGGCGTATCGCCGCAGGTCGCGGAAAACCCGCAGTCGGCGACTCCGGAAGAGGTCGGGAAGGTCGCGGCCTACGCGAAACAGGAGAGGCCGGACGTCTTCCACCAGGCGATGGGTTTTTACGCGAAGCACCCGACCCTCGTGAAGGTGCTCGGAACGCTGGCGATCTCTGCCATCGCGAAGAACCTGTTCACGAAGCG
>JBBQKV010000019.1:0-29534 GCA_038327245.1 Acidobacteriota bacterium | reverse complement strand
CGAAGGACTTGACTTCCTCCTTACCCACGGGCTGCGGCTTCTTCCGGGCGGCAAACGCCGGCGGACACGCGGCGAGCAGAGCGGCGACGCACAGTGCCTTTGCGACAGACTTCACAGGTCCTCCTGCCGGATCGATCGGTTTTCGATGGCGGCGGAGTATATCGAGAGGGTGATTCCCGCCGCGTCAACCTCTGGCCGGGTGCCGTCGTCTCTAGAGTGTCAGAGGAGGCCAGATCATGCAGAAAGCCCGGGTTCCTTTCGCCGCCGCCTGTTTCCTCGTTCTCGCGCTCGCGGCTTCGCCGGCGGAAGCGCGCCGCCGAGTCTACGTCCGTATCGCGCCGCCCCGGGTCGCCATCGTCGAGACCCGCCCGGTAGCGCCCTCGCCGCGCCACGTGTGGGTCGGCGGATTCAACCGCTGGAACGGACGGGCGTACGTGTGGGTGCCTGGACGGTGGGACCTCGCCCCGCGCGCCCGGCACGGCTGGGTGCCCGGCCACTGGAGACACACCCGGCACGGCTGGTACTGGATCGACGGCCGCTGGCGTTAATCCGGCCGTCTAAAGCTCTCGCGATACGACCTGGCGAAGGGTTGCCGCGTCGATGTTTCCCCCGGAGAGGACGACTGCGACCTCGCGCCCGGCGAGATCGGGCGCGAGGCGGCGGAGGCCGGCGAGGCCCGCGGCGCCGGCGCCTTCCACGAGATTGTGCGTCGTCGAGAGGACGAGGCGCACGGCGTCGGCGATCTCCGCCTCGGAAACCGTGACGAACCCGGCGAGGCCCTGCTGGAGAGCCGGAAAGGTCAGCGCGTACGACTGCCGTGTCGCGAGGCCGTCCGCGAACGTATCGGCGGACTCGCGGGTGACGGGACGCCCCGCGTGCCACGAGTCGTGGATCGCGGACGCTCGCTCCGCCTGGACGCCGTAGACGGCGGCCCGGGGCGCCAGCTCGCGCGCCGCGGTCAGGGCGCCGACCGCCTGGGACCCTCCGCCGATCGCGACGACGATGGCGTCGATCTGCGGCCGGGCGCGAAGCATCTCGAGCGTGAACGTCGCGGCGCCCGCGATCACGAGCGGCTCGTCGGTCGCCTTCACCATGTGCAGTCCCTGCTCCCGCTCGATTCGCTGTGCGACTTCCACCGACTCGTCGTAGTCCCTTCCCTCTTCGATCACGGTCGCGCCGAGGCCGCGCATGGCCTCGTTCTTCTCGGGGTTGTTCCCGAGCGGGACGCACACCGTGACCGGCGCCCCGAGGATTGCTCCGGCCCACGCGAGACCCTGCCCGTGGTTGCCGCGGCTCGCCCCCAGCACTCCGCGCTCGAGGACTTCCGGCGGGAGAGACGAGAGCACCGACATCGCGTTGCGGGCCTTGAAGGAGTTCGTCGGGTTGTGGTTCTCGTGTTTCACCCAGATGCGCATTCCCGACCCGACGGCCTCGTCGAGTGGCGCGTACTTGCGAAGCGGAGTCTCCGGCAGCCACGGGCGGATGCGCCTCTCGGCGTCGAGCACGTCGGACCAGGAGATGGGCCACTTCGCCCCGGACGCTTCCATCGCTTGACAATATAGTTGGGCCCGGTCCGGCGACAGCCCACAGCGGAGGAACAGCGATGCGGATTCCACTCCGACTGGTCCCCGGTCCTTGAGCCGGCAACCGGATGCTGCTGCGGTCATCGCGGTCGAGCACCTCACGAAGCGCTTCGGCGAGGTGTCGGCCGTGGACGACCTCTCCTTCTCGGCGCGCCGCGGAGAGATCCTGGGGCTGCTCGGCCCGAACGGCGCCGGAAAGACGACGACCATCCAGCTCCTTCTCGGGCTGACACGGCCGACCTCCGGCAGCATCCACATCCTCGGGATGGATCTGACCCGGCACCGCCGTCAGATCCTCCAGCGGGCGAACTTCTCCTCCGCGTACATCTCCCTTCCGTTCAACCTGTCGGTCCGGGAGAACCTCGACGTCTTCGGCCGGCTCTATGGCGTCCGGGACCGCCGGCGCCGGATTTCCGAGCTCCTCGAACTCTTCGAGATCCCGGAGGTGATCCACATGGTCACCGGAAAGCTCTCCTCCGGCCAGGTCACGCGCGTCAACCTGTGCAAGGCGTTCCTGAACGATCCGGAGGTCCTCTTCCTGGACGAGCCGACGGCGAGCCTCGATCCGGACATCGCGGAGAAAGTCCGCAGCGCGCTGAAACGGGTCCAGCGGGAGCGCGGCGTGACCATGATCTACACGTCCCACAACATGCGCGAAATCGAGCTCGTTTGCGACCGCGTGATCTTCCTCATGCACGGACGCGTGGTCGCCCACGGGACGCCCCGCGAGATCCTCGAGAGGGCGGATTCGGAGTCGCTCGAAAAAGTCTTCATCACGATCGCCCGGGGCGGTCGGATCGAGGCCTGAGGAAGCCATGTGGGGACGGATCGCGGCCTTGCTTCTCCGGTATCTCTACCTCTACCGCCGGAGCCTCGCGCGATCCATGGAGATCTTCTTCTGGCCGGTCATGGATCTCCTGGTGTGGGGTTTCGTGAGCGTCTACTTTCAGCGGATCGGCGCGCCGCGCGCGGTCCTCTTCCTTCTCGGCGGCCTGATCTTCTGGGACGTCTTCTACCGATCCCAGCAGGCCATCACGCTCTCGCTGACCGAGGAGATCTGGGTCCGCAACCTGCTGAACGTCTTCATCGCGCCGGTCAGGATCGGTGAGGTCGTGTTCGCGACCTGCCTCCTCGGTCTGATCCGGGCGCTCCTCTCGACCGCGGTTCTCGGGATCCTGGGCTTCGTTCTCTACCATTTCGATCTTCTGCTCCTGGGGCCGGCGCTCCTCCCCTACTTCGCGAGCCTGCTCCTCTTCGGCTGGGCCGTCGGAATGTGCACGATGGCCGTCATCCTCCGGTTCGGGCACGCCGCGGAAGCGCTCATCTGGGGGACGCCGTTTCTCCTGCAGCCGATCTCGGCAGTCTTCTATCCCCTTTCTGTGTTGCCCCCCTGGCTGCGCGGGATCGCGCGGCTGCTCCCGTCGACCCACGTCTTCGAGGGGATGCGCGCCACGCTCGAAACCGGGCGGCCGGCGCTCGCCCCGCTCATGCCGGCCCTGGCGCTGAACGCGGTCTACCTGCTCGTCGCGGGAGCGTTCTTCGCCTGGATGATGCGACGCGTGCGCGAGAAGGGATACCTGGGAAGGCTCGCCATGGAGTGAGTGGATGGGGTCAGGTCTTCACGAGTCGACGCGGGGTTGACCTTGCCGGAACGGCCTTGCCATCTTTGAAAGCAAAGTGGCAAGTGGAGACCTGACCCCGAATTATTTCGGGGCGGCCGCCGGAGCCACCGCCGCGGCGATCGCCGGAGTCCACCAGGAGAGGATCTTCTTCACGTATCCGATCGTTTCGCGATACGGCGGCACGCCGCCGTACGTCGAGACCGCGGTCTCCCCCGCGTTGTACGCGGCGAGGACGAGCTCGGGGCGGTGATCGAACCGCTCGAGGAGCTCCTTCAGGTAACGGACACCGCCGCCCACGTTGGAGGCCGGGTCGAAGGGACGGCGAACCGAAAGCCGCTTCGCGGTCGCGGGCATCAGCTGCATGAGACCCCGGGCGCCCTTGCGGGACACCGCGCGGGGCTGATAGTTCGACTCCGCGCGGATGACGGCGGAGACGAAGGAGGCGTCGAGGTCGTGCTTGCGGGCTTCCGCCTGGATGATCGCGTCGTAGGCCGTCCCGAACAGGGGCTTCCGGTCGTCCTTGTAGGAGAGGTCGTAGGCGACTTTCTCCTTAACGCCGATTTCCTGGACCTCGACCTCGGAGACGACCACCTCGTCGTCGACGATCCGCTCGATCCGGCCCATGTCCACGGTGTAGCTCCCCCCGCCGCGAACCCGGATCTCGAGCTCGTCACCCCGGACCTCGTACCCGGCGGCCTTCACGACCCGCCCGTCCGTGAACACCACGAGCTCGGCCCGCGCCGAGGCGCTGCCGAGGAAGACGGCCAGAGCAGCCGCCGCGGGGACCAAGACGCGGAGCATTCGAAGAAAAAAACCCCTCGGGACCGGCCCGAATTCCCCCTGCCTCATGCCTTCATTTTGCCACGACCCGAGGCCCGGGCGCGGGGGTGGAACTGGTCGTAGACCGCCCGCAGGCGGCCGGCGGAGACCCGGGTGTAGATCTGGGTCGTCGAGATATCCGCGTGTCCCAGCATCATTTGCAGCGCCCGGAGGTCCGCACCCCTCTCCAGGAGGTGCGTGGCGAAGGCGTGCCGCAGGGCGTGGGGAGCGAGCTTGCGGCGGATGCCGGCCCGCCGGCCGTATCCCTCGATCAACTGCCAGAATCTCTGGCGGGTCATCGCGGCGCCCCGGACCGAGAGGAAGAGCTCCGGCCGGCCCTTCTTGTCGAAGGCCGGGCGGACCTCGCGGAGGTAGCGCCTGACCCAGGAGTCGGCGGAGGCGCCGAACGGTACGAGCCGCTCGCGCCCCCCTTTTCCGGCCACCCGCAGGATCCCGCTGTCCAAGTCCACGCGGTCGCGCGGAAGCGAAACGAGCTCCGAAACCCGGAGCCCCGAGGCGTAGAGGAGCTCCAGCATGGCCCGGTCCCGGATACCCAGCGGCCGGGCGACGTCCGGGGCCGCCAGGAGGGACTCGACCTCCTTCTCGGAGAGGGTCTTCGGGAGAGCGAAGCCCGTTTTGGGATTCGAGAGGTCGTCCGTGGGGTCGGCCGCGAAGCCGAGGTGCGCCGTTGCAAACCGGTAGAAGCCGCGCACCGCCGAGAGAGCCCGCGAAGCGGAACGCGACGACAGGCCCCGGGTGCGGAGGTGCCGGAGGTATGCGACGAGGTCCCGCCGGCTCGCGTCGTTCGCGGCGGTGCGACCGTTCGTCATCCAGCGGCCGAAGGCCTCGAGGTCCGCGCGGTAAGCCGCGATGCTCGCGCGCGAGAGCCCGCGCTCCACCGCGAGGTGGTCCAGGTACGTGGGAAGCGTTCGCTCGAGGAAGTCGCCCGAAGGGGTCAGCGCGCGGCCGCCGCGGGAGCGAGCCCGTGCACGAGCGCCAGGATCTCGCCGTCCGTCAGGATGCGGTCGCTCTCCTTCGCGCGCTGGAAGATCGCATACACCAGCTCCGGCCGCGCCGGGATGCCGTGGTCTTCCAGCCAGCAGTGCACGTTGGACACCCCGCTCATGGGACCGACCTCGATCGTCTGCGTGCGTCCGACCATCCCCGCGGGCACGCCCGAGTAGACGCGGTCGGCGAGCCACGCATCCCCCTTCTTGCGCGCCTTGATGATCGCGGCCGCGTGCACGCCAGTCCCGGTGCGGAACGCGTCGCGGCCCACGATCGGATAATTGTCCGGGATCGGAACGCCGGTCGCGAGCGAGGCGAGCTCGCAATACTCGTGCAGCTTCGTCAGGTCGCGGTCGATCCAGCCGAGCAGCTGCAGGTTCACCAGGAGCTGGTCCATCGGCGTGTTTCCGACGCGTTCGCCGATCCCGATCGCGCAGGCGTGGACGCGGTGAGCCCCGGCCTCCAGGGCCCACAGCGAGTTCTGGACCCCGAAGCCGCGGTCCTGGTGGCCGTGCCAGTCGATCTTCGCCTCCGGGTTGACCTCCTCCACGATCTCGCACACGAACTTGATCAGGTTCCGGACGCCGTTCGGCGTCGCGTGACCCACGGTGTCGCAGACGCAGATCCTCTTCGCGCCGGCGCGCAGGGCCGCCGTGTATAGCGCCCGGACGTGGTCGGGGTGAGCCCGGGTGGTGTCTTCCGTGACGAACATGACCGGAAGGCCCTCGCGGACCGCCAGCGACACCGCGTTCTCGGAGAGGCGCAGCATCCGCTCGAGGTCCCAGTCCTCGGTGTACTGCCGGATGGGCGACGACCCGATGAAGCAGGACACTTCGATCGGGATTCCGACCTTCTGCGAGATCTCGATGATGGGAAGGATGTCGGCTTCGACCGTGCGCGCCGCGCAGTTCGGCCGGATCTTCATCCCGTTGTCGACGATCTCGCGGGCGAGCCGGGTCACCGCCGCGACGACGTGGGGTCCGGCGCCCGGAAGCCCGATGTCGGCCGAGTCGATCGAGAGCGACTCCATGAGGTGGAGGAGGCGCAGCTTCTGATCGATCGGGGGACTCTTGACCGAGGGCGACTGGAGGCCGTCGCGCAGCGTTTCGTCGTCGAGCTCGACTTTTCCGCGCGCGGGGAAAACCGCTCCCCCCGCCCGGTTCCAGTCGTAGATGAGGTCCGACTCTGGGGGATGCACGGAAACGTCAGTTTAACAGGAGCAACTATTTCCAGGTGAACCGGGCCGGCCGCTTCTCCAGGAAGGCGTTCATCCCCTCTTTCATGTCCTCGGTCGCGGCGCAGAGGCCGAAGAGGGTGGCCTCGAAGGCCTGGCCTTCGGCGAGCGGCATCTCGAGGCCGCGCCGGATCGCCTCCAGCGCATAGCGGCACGCGGTCGGGCCGTTCGCCCGGATCTTTCGCGCCATTTCGAGCGAGGCCGCGAGGGCCTGACCCGCGGGCACGACGCGGTTGACCAGGCCGATCCGCTCCGCTTCCGCGGCCGTCAGGCCTTTCTCGGACGTGAGAACGAGCTCGAGGGCCCGCGCTCGCCCGACGTGCCGCGCCAGGCGCTGCGTCCCCCCGTAGCCCGGGAGGATGCCGAGCGAGGTCTCCGGAAGTCCCATGCGCGCGTTCTCCGACGCCACGCGCAGCGAGCAGGCCATCGCCATCTCGAGCCCGCCGCCGTAGGCGAATCCGTTGATCGCCGCGATCGTCGGAATCGCGAGCTTCTCGATGCGGTCGAGCAGAGTCTGGCCGCGGCGCGAGTGCTCGCGCCCCTCGATCGGCGTCAGCTTCGCGAGCTCACCGATGTCGGCGCCCGCGATGAAGGCTTTCTCGCCGGCCCCCGTCAGGATCAGGCAGCGGAGCTTGGCGTCCGACTCGGCCGCAGCGATCTCCGTCGTCAATTCCTCGAGGACTGCCGAGTTCAGCGCGTTCAGCTTCTCCGGACGGTCGACCGTGACGACCCGGATACCTTCCTCGGGGCTCTCCGCCCGGATGAAGTTGCCGCTCACGACCCGTACTCGTAGAAGCCGCGGCCGGACTTCCGCCCGAACCGGCCGGCGAGGACCATTCGCTTCAGAAGCGGCGGGGGCGCAAACCGCTTCTCCCGGTACTCCGAGAACATGATCTCGGCGATCGCGTAGGTCGTGTCCAGGCCCACGAAGTCGAGAAGCTTCAGCGGCCCCATCGGGTGCCCGCATCCGAGCTCCATCCCGCGGTCGATGTCCTCGGCGCTCCCGACCCCCTCCTCGACGGCGCGGACCGCGTCGAGCAGGTAGGGAACGAGCAGACGATTCACGATGAAGCCGGAGTTGTCCTTGGCGAGGACCGGTTCCTTGCCGAGCGACCGCGCGAACTCCAGGAGCGTTTCGACCGTCGCGTCGGACGTCGCGATCGTCCGCACGACCTCGACGAGCTTCATGACCGGGACGGGGTTGAAGAAGTGCAGCCCGGCGAAGCGGTCGGGACGGCGCGTGGCCGCGGCGAGCTCCGTGATGGTGAGCGAGGACGTGTTCGAGCAGAAAATCGTGGCCTCGCCGCAGAGTGCGTCGAGCTGGCCGAAGAGCTCCTTTTTCGCGTCCAGGTTTTCGACGACCGCCTCGATGACGAGGTCGCACCCGGCGAGGTCTTCCACCCGCGTCGTCGCCGAGAGCCGACCGCGAGCGGCCGCGCTGTCGGCTCCGGCGAGCTTGCCCCGCTCCACCGCCTTCGCGAGAGACGACTCCACGCGGCCCACGCCCTTGCGCGCCAGCTCGTCGTTGACTTCGCGCACCACGGTCTCGTATCCGCTCTTCGCGCAGACCTCCGCGATGCCGGAGCCCATGAGCCCCGCGCCGAGCACGCCGACCTTAGCGATTTTCATCGAGCCCTTCCTCCGCTCTTTCCTCTGGAGAGGGGGGGTAGATGCGGGGGGTGTCTTCGCCGCCACCATCCTCTTCCTCCACCTCTTCCCACTGCCCCTCCCAGGGCTCTTCCTCCTGGCCGCAGAACTCGTGCAGGGTCAGCTCCCGGGAGAACGCGGGACCGGTCAGAGCGGTCAGCGGGGAGCTCGGCGCCCGCACGATCCACTCGCGATCGAGCCAGTAGCCGAGAGCGTCCCGACACAGCTCGCTGTCGTTGAACGTCGCGAGAACGCCGTTCAGATCTCCCCAGCTCTTCGCGGACAGCTCCCGGAGAAATTCCGCGACTGCCGCCGTGCGGACGGGAAGAGAGAGAATTCTTTCCGTCCAGGTCAGCAAGTCGTCCTACCGTCTGAGAGCCGCGCGGGCCCTGCGTTCCGTCACGCCGCCGACTCGAGAACGACCGCGATCCCCTGTCCCCCTCCGATGCAGGCGCCGGCGACTCCATAGCGGAGGCCGCGCCGGCGGAGCTCTTTGAGAAGCGTGAGCGTAAGCCGGGTGCCCGTGGCCGCGAGCGGGTGCCCCAGGGCGATCGCGCCGCCGTTGACGTTCAGCTTCTCGCGGTCGAGACCGAGCTCACGTACCACGCCCAGGATCTGTCCGGCGAAGGCCTCGTTGATCTCCCAGAGGTCGACGTTCCCAAGGGAGAGACCGGCGCGCTCGAGCGCCATCCGCGCGGCCGGCGCGGGTCCGAGTCCCATGAGCTCCGGCTCGCACCCGACGACTCCCCACGAAAGAAGGCGGCCGAGCGGTTTCCTCCCCTTGCCCCTCGCGTTCTCCGCAGTCGTCACGACCACCGCGGCCGCGCCGTCGACGATCCCGGACGCGTTGCCGGCGGTCACCTGTCCGCCCTCGCCAAAAGAGGGGGGCAGCTTCGCGAGGCCTTCGAGGGTCGTGTCCGGCCGCAGGTGATCGTCCCGCTCCACGCGGACGGCTTTCCTTCCGGACTTCACGTCGACGCCGACGATCTCTTCCGAGAGACGGCAGGCTTCCCACGCCGCCGCCGCGCGCTGCTGGGACGAGAGCGCGTACTCGTCCTGCTCCTCGCGGGAGATCCCGTACTTCGCGGCGACCCGGTCCGAGGTCTGCGCCATGTAGAGGCCGCACCAGCTGTCGAGCAGCGCGACCATGAGGGAATCCTCGAGCTGTCCCTGCCCCAGGCGCAGGCCCTTCCTCACGCCGCGGATGACGTGCGGGGCCTGGGACATGTTCTCCATCCCGCCGGCCAGGACCGTCGTCGCTTCGCCGAGGAGGATCCGCTGGGCGCCCTGGACGATCGACTCGAACCCCGAACCGCAGAGCCGGTTCACGGTCAGGGCCGGGACCTCTTTCGGGACGCCTGCCTTCAGGCCGACGTGGCGGGCGCCGTAGATCGCGTCGCCCGAGGTCTGCAGCGCGTTTCCGAAGATGACGTGGTCGATCTCGGCCGGCTCGGTTCCCGAGCGCGCGAGCGCCTCTTTCGCCGCCACGACGCCCAGGTCGATCGCGGAGACGTCCGAAAAGAGGCCGTTGTAACCGGCCATCGGCGTGCGCGCGCCGTCGACGATGACGATCTCGTTTTCGGAGGCCACGCCTTTATCTATACCACGCGGAACCGATTGGATTCGTCAGCGCCAGACGGCCTCGTGGAAGCGTTTTCGAACCGCGTTGAAGTCGATTGCCCGCACCTCCGGGTGGATCCGGTTGGAGAGCAGAACGGCAATCCGGTCGGCCTCCGGATCGATCCAGACGGACGTGCCGGTAAAGCCGGTATGGCCGAAGGCGCGGTCGGACATCGCGGGCACCGCGGACCCCGCCCCGCGCCGTCCCTGCCACGCGAGGCCGCGCGCCTCGGAAAGGTGGGGCGTGCGGTCCCGGGTCCACTCCCGCCGCGCCGGGTCGAGCCAGGGGCGCGCGAGCGCCCACACGTCGGCCGCGGCGCCGAAGAGACCCGCGTTGCCCGCGACTCCCCCGCGCCGATAGGCGTTCCCGTCGTGCACGTCGCCCCAGACGATGCCCTCGCGGAACCGGGGATACGAGATTCCCTGGTCCGCCGCCATCCTCCGCTCCGTGGCGTCCCCGCGTTCCGCCGCCGCGACCGACCCGGAGCGACCCGGGAGGAAGCGCGCCGCTGACGCCCCGGGAGCGGCCACCAGAGTCGCAAAGGTCTCGTCGAGCGGGGCCGAGAAGTGCACCTCGAGAACCTCTCCGAAGAGGAGGAAGTTCAGGTCGCTGTAGATCACGCGCTCGCCCGGCTGTGTTTCCCCTTCGATCGTCGCGAGCGTTTCCCGGTAGGCGGCGGCGCCCTCGCCCCGGGCGTACACGGGATACCAGGCCGGCAGGCCCGACGTGTGAACGAGGAGAGACTCGAGCGTGATCCCGTCGAAGCGGGTCGCCTTCCACTCCGGGAGGTACCGGCCCGGCGGCGACGAGAGGTCCAGGTCCGACAGCGACGCGGCGACAGCTCCGCTCGCGAGAGGCTTCGTCAGGCTCGCCAGGTCGTAGACCGTGGCAGGAGTGACCGGCATCTCCTCGGGCTCGACCACTGATCGGCCGGCAGCGGCGACCTCGAGCACCGCTTCGGACGTCCCCACGAGGGCGACCGCCCCCGGGAAGGAGCCCGCGTCGATCTCCCGGGCGAGAAGCTCTTCGAGCTCGGTCACCGGAGCGTGGCTTCGAGCTCCGAGCGGCGCGCCGCAACCTTCCGCGTATTCGCGGCGAGCGCCGCCGGGAGAGGATCGGCCCGCCGCATTCCCGCTCTCTCGCGCTCCAGCGCCGAGATCTGGGACTCCACGGTGCGGGAGGTCCGGGGGTCGCGCACGCTCTTCAAAGTCGTCCGGAGGGAGGCGATCGCGCGGGCATAGGTCTGGGCCGAGGCATCTCGCACGCGGGAAGAATCGAGCGCGACTACGGCCTCCACGATCTGCCCCCGGATCCACGCGAACTCGTCCGGATCGACGCCGAGTGCCCGGGCCGCGTCCGACTCGGAGCGCTCCCGCGCCGCCCGCCGGACCTTCCCGTACAGGTCGAGGTGCCGGTCGGTCAGCAGGCCGTCGGCGGGGGGCTCGAAGCGGCGGGGAAGGAGTACCCGCGGCGCGCCCGTGTCGGCGGGTGGGCGGCCGGGCTTCGCCTGCCGACAGGCGGACCCCGCCAGGATCGAAGCCGCCGCGGCGAGAGAGGCCAGGACGAGCGCGCGGGGAACTGGGGCCACGGTTTCAGTCTACCGGGATCCCAGGACGATGCCCGCGAGCGCGTTTCACCCACTCTCTGATTCGATTAAACTTGCGGGCGCCGCTAACCCGGAGCCCGATGGTCGAAGAAAAACAACTGCCCGCAAAAATCGGCAAATACGAGGTCACCGGAAAGATCGGTTCCGGCGGCTTCGGAGCCGTTTTCAGCGGTCGGGACCCGTACATCAAACGCACGGTCGCCATCAAGACGTGCCAGCTGAACGACGAGGAGATCAAGAGCCGTTTCTTCCGCGAGGCCGAGCTCGCCGGCAACCTCCACCACCGTCACATCACGACCATCTACGACTTCGGAGTCGAAGACGGGATCCCCTACATCGTTCAGGAGTTCCTCTCGGGTGAGGACCTCGACAAGAAGGTCAAGCGCGCGGAGCCGCTGCCGATCCTCCGCAAGGTCGAAATCCTGGTCGCGATCGCGGACGGCCTCGCGTATGCTCACGCGGCGGGAATCATCCACCGTGACATCAAGCCCGCCAACGTGCGGATCCTGGAAGACGGTTCGGTCAAGATCATGGACTTCGGAATCGCCAAGTCCCTCCAGACCGAGTCGAACCTCACCCAGACCGGCATCACGCTGGGGACGTCGGCGTATCTCGCCCCGGAGCAGATCCGGGGCGAGCCGGTCGACCGGCGCACGGACATCTTTTCGCTGGGGATTCTCGCCTACGAGCTTCTGACGTTCCGGAAGCCTTTCCGCGGCGAGCACCTTTCGACCGTCCTGTACAAGATCCTGAACGAGACCCCCGAGCCGATCGAGACGCTCTCCCCCGACGCGCCGCCGGCGCTGGTCGCCGTCGTCAACCGCGCGATGGAGAAACAGCGCGAGAACCGTTACGCCTCCATGGAAGCGTTGAAGCAGGACCTGCTGAACATCCAGCGGGAGCTCGCAGGTTCGTCCGGGCAGTACCCGACGGCGGTGCTTCCGGTCGACGAGATGGACGCGACGATGATGACTCCGAGCGGAGGCATCGTGCCTTCCTCCATCACGCCGCCCTCCGGATCTCTGGCGCGCGTGCCCGCCTCGGACGCCACGCCTTCCTCCGCCTCGCTCCGGAGGAAGGCGGGGCTGGAGCTCGTGAACTTCCGGAACCCGGAGGACGAGCCGGGTGAGGCGACGGTCGCCGGACGCAGCGCGGAAATCCCCGTGGCGGCGCCGGCCGAGAGTCCGAGCCGCACGCCGATCTTCATCGCGGTCGCCGCGGTCGCCGTGGCGGGGATCGTCGCGTATCTCTACTTGAGCCGCGGGCGCGCGAGTGCGCCGGCCGCTTCGCCGCCCGCCGCGGAAACGCACGGGAGCGCGACGACCGCACCGATCGAGTTTCCCGAACCCCAGCTCGGCAAGGAGCCGGTCAAGGAGGCGAGCGCCTCCAAAGCGGCGCCCGCGCCGCTGAAAGCCCTGCCGCAGGCGGCCGCTCCGGTCGCGGCGGCCCTGCCGCCCGCGGCGGCGACCGCGAAGCACCGGGTGCAGTTCAGCTCCATTCCCGTCGCGACCCTCTTCGTCGATGGAAAACAGGTGGGCCCGTCGATACCCGCGAAGACCGTGGAGCTCCCGGAGGGGATGCACCAGGTCCGCTTCGAAGCGGACGGGCTGGAGACCTACCAGCGGGAGTTCAAGGTCGGACCGAAAGAGACGAACCGCGTGGCGTACCAGTTCCCGGTGGGCTATCTCGTCATCCAGGCCGACCCCCAGTGGGCCGGCGCCGCCGTGATCATCGGCGGCAAGTACAAGGGCAGCCTGCCCCAGGCCTCGAAACTCCGACTTCCCAAGGGGAGCTACAGCGTGACTCTTCACCGCGAAGGATTTCAGCCCGTGACGCAGCAGATCACGGTGGCGGAGCGGGGCGAGACTCCCTGGACCCCTCCCCCGCCCGTGGCGGTCGAACAGGGAATGGGCCAGTGAAGCGCAGCACGCAGCGAGCCACGGCGATCCTGTCGGGTCTCCTGATGGTCTCGGCTCTTTCGTTCGCGCAGAGCGCGGAGAAGCTCGAAGCCGAGGCCAGGCGCGCGTTCGACTCCGGCCGCTTCAAGGAGGCGGCCGAAAAGTATGCGCGCGCCGCGGACTCCGCGGATGCTCCGGCGGACCGGAAGGGCGACCTCTACCTGAACAGCGCGTGGGCGTTCTACATCGCGGGCAGCTCGAAAAGCGCGCGCGACAGCCTCAAGGCGGCATACTCCGCGCGGCCGGACCTGGTCGTCGTCGGAGACCTCTACAGTCCGGACTTCGCGCGGCTGGCGCAGGCGGTGAGGGCCGAGATCGCGGGGACGACGCCGCTCCTGGGCCCCGCGGAGCTCCGTGAGCTGAAGCGGAACGTCCGGAAGAAGATGACGGAAGGCCGAACGGACGAGGCGCTCGCGGACTTGAAGCCCGCGGCGGGTTCGAGCGATCCGGAAGTCCAGATCCTGCTCGCCGAGATCTACGAGAAGCTCGGCCGCTCCGCGGACGCCGACGCCGCACGGAAGCGGGCGAGCGATCTTCAGAAGGGAATCGTGACCTCGGCGCCGATCTCGGGGTCCTCCGGCGCGGGGGCGACCGCGCCGATCGAGCCATCCGTGAACGTGGCGCCTCTTCTGGACGCGGCGGAGCAGGCTCTCAAGGCCGGCGATCTCGCGGGCGCCACGACCCACGCGCATCGCGCGGCGGACCTCGATCCGCGCAGCGCGGAGGCGCACCGACTCCTGGGCGACATCGCGGCCGCCGCGGGCCAGGAGGCCGATGCCGAGCGGGAGTACACGGCCGCCGTGGTGCTGGACGCCTCCAACGCGCGCGCCGAGCTCGGGCTCGCGCAGGTCTCGGATCGACAGAAGAAGTGGAACACGGCCGCGAGCCACTACCGGCGATCCCTGGAGCTCGACTCACGCAACTTGACGACCGCGTTGGGACTGGGGCGATCTCTCGACGCCGCGGGCGACCCGAGCGGAGCCCGGCTCGCCTACGGGCGCGCCATCGAGATCGACGCCGCCTCGCCCGAAGCGCACAACGACTTCGGGGTCCTCCTCTATCGCGCCGGCGACGTCGAACCTGCCATCCAGCAGTTTTCGGAAGCGGCGCGGTTGAGGGCGGCCGAAGCGGCGTACCACGAGAACCTGGGTCGCGCGTACCGCCGCAAGGGCATGGCGAAAGAAGCGGAGCAGGAGCTCGCGGAAGCCGCGCGCCTGGGCCCGCCAAACGCGGCGCTCTGGTCGGCGGTGGGACATATGCGCGCCGAATCCAAGAAATTCGACGAGGCTCGCGCGGCGTTCGCCTCCGCGCTCGAATCCGAGCCCGGCAACGAGGAGGCGGCGAGCGGCCTCGCCGCGGCGCTCGCGGACGGCGGCAAGCTGGCGGAAGCGGAAGCGGCGCTCTTGAAGGCGCTCGAGGGCACCCCGGCGTCGCCGGTCCTCTGGAACGACCTCGGGGTCGTGCGGATGCGCCGCGGGGATTTCCCGGGGTCGGTCGAGGCGCTCCACAAGACGCTTTCCCTGGAGACTCCGCCGGAGGGAGCGAAAGCGAACCTCGATCGGGCCGAACAGCTCCTGGCGCTGGACCGGGCCGCGAGCTGAGCGCTCCGCCTCTCCGGTGCTCCTTCTCCTCGCACTTTTCGCCCTGACGACTCCGCAGGTCTCGGCCGTTGACCATCGCGCCGACGTCGAGAAGTGGCGGGCGGATCGCCTCGCGCGCCTGACCGCCGAAGACGGGTGGCTGACGCTGGTGGGACTCTCGTGGCTGAACGAGGGGGAGAACTCCGTTGGCGCGGCTCCCTCGAACGCGGTCGTCTTTCCGGCCGGCCGGTCTCCCCTCCTCCTCGGCCGGATCCGCGTGGCCGGCGGAAAGGCGCACCTCGACGTGGCGTCCGGAGTGGACGTCACGCGCGACGGAGAGAAGGTCCGGTCGATCGATCTCGCGTCGGACGAGAAGGGCGAGCCCACCGTCCTGCGGCACGGGACGCTGACGTTCTACCTCATCCGGCGCGGCGACCGGCTGGGCGTCCGCGTCAAAGACGCCGGGGCGCCGGCGCGGAAGGCGTTTCACGGCATCGACAGCTACCCGATCTCGCCGGAGTGGCGGGTCGAGACCCGCTTCGAGCCGCACGCGGCGGGTCAGACGATTGCGGTCCCGAACGTGCTCGGCAACGTCACGCAGGAGCCGTCTCCGGGCGCGTTCGTATTCCGGATCGGAGGCCGCGAGTACCGCCTCGACGCGATCGAGGAGGAGGGTGAGACCGAGCTCTTCCTGATCTTCGGAGACCGAACCAACGGCACGACGACCTACGGCGCCGGGAGGTTTCTCTATGCGCCCCGGCCCGGCGCCGACGGCCGCTCGGTCGTGGATTTCAACAAGGCCTACAACCCGCCCTGCGCGTTCAGCCCGTTCGCCACGTGTCCGCTGCCGCCCCCCCAGAACCGCCTGCCGATCCCGATTGCGGCCGGCGAGAAGAGCTACGGCAAGCATTAGCGGGCATTAGGGGTCAGGTCTCCACTTGCCACATTAGGGGTCACGCGCCACATAGGGGGTCAGGTCTCCACTTGCCACTTTGCACAGAGTGGTAGGACAGCATCGCGAGTCCGACTTTCCGGTGATCAGTGAAGACCTGACCCCACCGACCCCAGCGCCTCCAGCAGCTCCGCCAGGATCCTTCCGGTCGCGCCCCAGATGACGTGGCCCGCGTACCGGTAGAAGAGGACGGGTTCGTCCCGCCCCGGCAGGAACTTCGTGTCGCGGATCGCGGGGTCGCGGAGCGCGCCGACCGGCGCCTCGATGACCTCGGCGATCTCGCTCTCCGCCGGCGTAAAGACGTAGGGCTGGGGAATCGCCGCGACGAAGGGGGCCACGTAGAAGTCGGTCACGGTGACGATCGGCGACAGGGGTCCCAGCATCCGCACGTCCTCCGGACGGACCCCGAGCTCCTCGCCGGTCTCCCGGATGGCGGCCGCCGCGAGGTCGGCGTCTCCGGGCTCTTCGCCGCCGCCGGGAAAAGAGATCTGCCCGCGGTGGTGCTCCACGGTCTCGGTTCGCCGGGTGAAAACGACCCAAAGCAGCGCGTCGCGCACGAAGAGCGGCACCAGGACTCCGGCGCGCCGTGATCCCGGCGAGAATTCCGGCTCTCGGAGCCGCCAGCCCGCAAGCCGCCGCTCGAGCTCGTCCATCCAGCTCATCGCCGGGATCGTTTCTCTAGCGAAGTCGCGGGGACAGATCCCGAAGGGGTCTGCACCCGCCACCGAATTCATCTGCACCCTCCACCGATTTCATCCGGCCTTCGGCGTCTCCTTCGGGCTCCCCATCAGGTACGCCTCGATGAAGGGGGTCAGCGACCCGTTCAGAACCGCGTCGGTGTTGCCGGTCTCGTAGCCGGTCCGGTGGTCCTTCACCATCCGGTAGGGGTGGAGGACGTACGAGCGGATCTGGCTCCCCCACTCGATCGACTTCTTGTCGCCCACGCGCTTCTCCTCCGTGGCGCGCCGCTCGTCCAGCGCCTTCTGGTAGAGGCGGGCGCGCAGGACCCGCATCGCCATGTCGCGGTTGCGGCCCTGGCTCCTCTCGTTCTGGCAGGTCACGACGATACCCGTCGGAAGGTGGGTGATCCGGACCGCCGAGTCCGTCACGTTCACGTGCTGACCGCCGGCTCCGCTCGACCGGTAGGTGTCGATTCGCAGGTCCTTGTCGGCGATCTCGACCTCGATCTGTTCGTCGATCTCGGGCGCCACGTAGATGGATGCGAACGACGTGTGGCGCCGCTTCGCCGCGTCGAAGGGGGAGATGCGGACGAGCCGGTGCACTCCCATCTCGCTCTTCAGGTAGCCGTAGGCGTGGTCCCCGACGACGTGGAGGGTCGCGCTCTTCAAGCCCGCCTCTTCGCCGTCCTGTCTTTCGATCAGCTCCGCCTTCCAGCCGCGCTCTTCGGCGAATCGGAGGTACATCCTCAGGAGCATTTCCGCCCAGTCCTGCGACTCGGTCCCTCCGGCGCCCGCGTGGATCATGAGCCACGCGTTCTTCGCGTCCTCGGGCGTGCTCATCTTCACGGCGAGCTCGAGCGCGTCCGCGAACTCCTTCGAAGAGCGGATCGCCTCCTTCGCATCGGGCTCCGCCGGCTCCCCTTCCTTGAGCAGCTCGGCCAGCGTCTGGAGCTCCTGCGAGATCTCGTCCAGGCGCCCGCTCGTTTCGAGGGTCTTCTCGTGGATCCGGATGTTCCGGTGGATTTCCTGGGCTTCGTCGGGCCGGGACCAGAAGTCGGGGGCGACGGTCTTCTCTCTCAGCTCCGCGAGCGCGCTCCGCGCGGCGTCCCGATCAAAGATAGCCGCGGAGCGCCGCAAGGCGATCCGAGGCGGCCGACAGGGCGGTGAGCAGGTCGTCGCGTTCGGTCATGTGAGAAGGCTATCAGCTATCGGCTGTCGCTATCAGCGGGCGGCGATCGCGCATCCAGCGAAGGAGACCGAAGACGAGCACGCCGATCGCGAGCGCGTCCGCAATGCCCGAGAAGGCGAAGCCGTAGCGCGTCCACGGCGTGCGCGAGGAGAGGAGAAGCGCGCGGCCGCGGAGCGTTCCCGCGCGATCCGCCGCCAGCTCCGCGCGGATCCGGCCCTTCTCGTCCACGATGCCCGAGATGCCGGTGATCGCGGCCCGAATGAGGTAGCGCTCGTTCTCGACCGACCGCAGCACCGCACCCGCAAAATGCTGTGCCTGCGCCCCGCCGGCGCCGTACCAGGAGTCGTTGGAGATCGTCGCGAGCAGCGTCGCCCCGTCGCGAACCTGCGTCCAGGAAAGGAGCGGGTAGAGGATCTCATAACAGATGCCGGTTCCGATCGCCCAGGGATCGGGGCCGGCGCTCCGCAGGACGCGCGGCTCCGCGGCGGCCGAGAACTCTCCGATCTCCGTGGAAATCTGGCGCACGAAAAAGAAAATCTTCGGCAGCGGCACGTACTCCCCGAAGGGGACGAGGTGGACCTTCCGGTAGGGCGGACCCATTCCGCCGGGCGTCAAGAGGCGGGCGACGTTGTAGTAACGGTCGTGGGCTTGGATCTCCACGTCGTTGAACAGGATCGCGCAGTGGCACGCCGCTGCGATCTCCGTCAGGTCGCGCCGCAGCGTGCGGCTGGTCTCCCAGTAGATCGGAAACGCCGACTCCGGGACCACGATCAGGTCCGGCTTTTCCAGAGCCTTTCCCGCGGCTCGAATCTGGTTCAGGACCGCCACGGAGTTGGCGGCACGCTGCGCCTCGAGGAGTCTCGTCTCCTGGGAAATGCCGGGCTGAAGAAGCGCGACCGAAACCGTCCGCCCGGGCAGGCTCGTTCGCGCGAGCCGGAGCGCTCCCCCGAACCCCGTGATCAGGACGAGCACGGCCGCGGCAGCGAGAGCGCCGCGGCTGCGGAGGATCACGCCGGCCGCGATCAGCGCCGAAACCGCGACGACGAGAAACCCGACGCCGTAGGCGCCCCAGAACGCGGCGGACTGGAGCCAGAGCGGGTGGCGGTACAGCGCCTGCGCCGTGAGGTTCCACGGAAACCCGCCGTAGACGTTGGCCCGGCCGTGCTCCGCGGCGAGCCAGAGGACCGGAAACGCCGCGAAGCGCCACGGCGATCGGGCGGGGGCGACCGCGACGGCCGCCCAGCCGATGACCGCGGGCCACTCCGCCACGATCAGCGACAGGATGAGAACGGAGAGGAGGCCCATGGCGCCCGACTGGCCGCCGAACCGCGTGACGACGAAGTAGATCCAGGGGATCGAAAGACACCAGTAGGTGATCCCGAAGAGCACTCCGGAGAGGAGACCGCGCCCGCGCTTCTCCTCGGTGGCGAGCGCCGCGATCCACGGTACCAGCGCCAGCGGCGCGAAGATCGGAAACTCGAACGGCGGGAAGGCGAGGGCGAAAAGCGCGCCCGAGACGACGCCGGCGATGGGCGTCCGCCAGCGCGACAGCGTCACGGCTCAGGAGCGCGCGGCGAGGAGCGCCTCTTCCGCGCGATAGGACGAGCGCACGAACGGTCCCGCGAAAACGTGGCGAAACCCGAGCCGTTCACCCTCCTCGCGGTAACGGTCGAACACGACGGGAGGCACGTACTCCTCGACCGGCAGGTTTTCGCGGGAGGGCCGGAGGTACTGTCCGATGGTGACGATGTCGACGGCAGCGTCGCGCAGCCTCGCCAGCAGCTCCCGGACCTCGTCCCCTTCTTCTCCGAGGCCGAGCATGAAACCGGACTTCGTCGTCAGGTCGGGCACGAGCTGCTTCGCCGCGGCGAGGAGGCCGAGAGACCGGTCGAGGACGGCGCCGCGCCGGACCCGCGGATAGAGCCGGCCGACCGTCTCGACGTTGTGGTTGAAGACGTCGGGTCGCTCTTCCACGACGACGCGGATCGAGTCGAACCGTCCCCGGAAGTCGGGAACCAGCACCTCGACCCCGGGCACCGGCCGGAGCTGGCGAAGCGCCCGGATCGCGGAGACGAAATGTCCTGCCCCCCCGTCCGGCAGGTCGTCGCGATCGACCGACGTGACGACGACGTAGGCGAGCCCGAGCGCGGCCGCCGCCGACGCCAGCCGCGCCGGCTCGAACGGGTCCGGCGGCGCCGGGCGTCCCGTGGCAATGTCGCAGAAGCCGCAGGCGCGGGTGCACACGTCGCCCAACAGCAGGAACGTGGCCGTGCCGCGCGCGAAGCACTCGCCGCGGTTCGGGCAGCGGGCTTCCTCGCACACCGTGGACAGGCCGTACGACCGCGCGAGGCTCTTGACCCCGTGAAGCTGAGAAAGGTCGAGTTTCCGTTCGCGGATCCAGGCCGGCGCCCGCGCCGGAACGGGCGTCGAGGTCGAGGGCAGGAGCATCACTGACCCGCCGGGACGATCCACGTGTCCCGCCGACCCTTCGCCGCGAGCCGCTCCTTCGCCCGGACCGCCTCCTCCCGCGACGCGAAGGGGCCCACGCGGACCCGGAAGATCGGTCCCTTCGCGCCGGAACCGGGCTCGACCCGGGCGGAGAATCCGCTCCGGGACAGTTTCTTCGCCTCCGACTCCGCCTCCGCGCGCGAGGAAACCGAGATCACCTGGACGCGGAAGGATCCGGCGGCGGAAGCGAGGGGTGAAGGCGCGGCGGCGGCCGCGGGCGCGCGGGGAGAGCGACGCGCCGGAGCGCCGCCTTCGCCGTCCTCGAACACCTGGACGGTTGAAGGCGACGGCGCCGCCGACGACGGCGGCGCGGCCGCCGTGACGGGAATGGGAAACGCGCCGCGCTCCCCGGTTCCGGAGGCCGCCGCGGGCGCCTCTTCGGCCGCGGGCGTCGGCAAAGCCGCGGCGACCGTTTCGGGCGTCGCGTTTCCGGACAGACCGGTCATGAGCCCGAAGAAGTAGGCGAGCGCGAGGGCCGCGAGCAGACCGACGAACAGCGAGAGCGCCTGCGTCGACGTGAACGAGACCTGGTAGTGGGTGCGGGGCCCTTCCACCCCGCTAATGTAACCGAAGGTGAAGCTTCAAGACCTTTTCTACTTCATGAAGGTCTTCATCAGCTCGATGGGCAGCGGGAAGATGATCGTCGAGTTCTTCTCGTTGGCGATCTCGGTCAGCGTCTGGAGATACCGCAGCTGGAGCGTCGCGGGCTCCTCTCCGATGATCTTCGCCGCCTCGGACAGCATCCGGGCCGCCTCGAACTCTCCCGAAGCGTGGATGATCTTCGCGCGCTTCTCCCGCTCGGCCTCCGCCTGTTTCGCCATTGCCCGCTGCATCTCGGGAGGAAGGTCGACCTGCTTGACCTCGACGAGCGAAACCTTGATGCCCCACGGTTGGGTGTGCTCGTCGATGACCTGCTGGAGCGCCACGTTCAGTTTCTCCCGCTCGGAGAGGAGCTCGTCCAAGACCGCCTGCCCGAGGACGCTCCGCAGCGTCGTCTGCGCCAGCTGCGACGTGGCGTAAAGGTAGTTCTCCACCTGCACCACGGCTTTGTCCGGCTCGACGACCCGGAAGTACACGACCGCGTTGACCTTCACCGAGACGTTGTCACGCGTGATGATGTCCTGCGGCGGGACGTCGTGGACGACGGTTCGCAGCGACATCCGGACCATTCGCTCGAACGGCCAGAAGATGAGGACGAGCCCGGGCCCTTTCGGCCGCTTCCCCAGGCGGCCCAGCCAGAACGTGACCGCCCTCTCGTACTCGTTCAGGACGTTGATCCACTTGAACAGGAAAATCACCCCGACGAAGAGCGCGAACAGCAGTCCGGTTTTCGAAAACACCTCGGGCATCAATCCCTCCGTTCGACTCGAACCCGCACCCCTTCGACCCGCGAGACCCGTACGGTCTCTCCGGCGGCCAGTCCCGACGGGCCCTCGGCATCCCAGTACTCTCCGTGGACGAGGATCTTTCCCTGTCCTGGCCCGACGAAGTCTTCCACGACCCGGGCTTCCTCGCCGACCATTCCTTCGAGTCCGGTCCGCGCCGGCCGCAGGCGCAGCTCCAGGGTCTTCCACGTCAGCAGGCCGACGATGGCGAGCGTCAGGATCAACCCGGGCAGGATGAGCGAGAGGTCGATCCGGTAAATCGTCTCCTCGCCCCGACCCGAGAAAAGGAGGAGCGACCCGGCGACGAGGGAGACGGCTCCGCCGACCGCGAGGATGCCGTGGCTCGCCACCTTGACCTCCGCGATGAAGAGCAAAAGCGCGAAGACGATGAGCGCCAGGCCGGCCAGGTTCACGGGGAGCACGGAGAAAGCGTACAGCGCGAGGAGGAGAGCAATGCCTCCCACGACTCCCGGCAGCACCGCGCCCGGGCTGGAGAGCTCGAAGTACAGGCCCACGAGGCCCAGCAGGAAGAGGACGTAGGCCACGTTGGGGTGCGAAACGACGCCGATCAGTTTCTCGGCCCGGCTCATCTCGCGGTTTTCGACGCGAGCCCCGTGGAGCGCCAGGACCTCGACCGCGCCCCCGACGCGGGTGATCTTCCGTCCCTCCAGCTGCGCCACCAGGTCCGGTACGTCGCGGGCAATCAGCTCGATCAGGCCCGCCTCCTTCGCCTCCGTCTCGGTGAACGAAACGCTCGAGGTCACGGCCGATTCGGCTTTCTCCACGTTCCGCCGGCGCTGCCGCGCGAGGCTGCGGATCATCGCGCGCGCGTCCTGCTCCGCTTTCTCGTTGATCGTCTTCGGAAGGTCCTGTCCCTCTCCTCCGACCGGGTGCGCCGCTCCGGTGTTCGTTCCGGGCGCCATAGCCGCAATGTCGCCGGCGAGGAGAAGAAAGAATCCGGCGGAAGCGGCCTGCGATCCGGACGGCGAAACGTACGTCACGACCGGGACCTTCGACTGAAGCATCGCCGACGTCATCTCCCGGGTCGAAGTGAGCAGACCGCCCGGGGTCGAGAGGCCGACGACGACGAGGGCGACATTTTCCTGCTCAGCCGAGCGCAGCACCTTCTTCAGGTAGTTGGCGGCGGCGGGATGGATGGGAGTGTCGACCCGCGCGACGAGAATCGTCTTCGCCGGAGGGGACGCGGGAGTCGGCGGTGAAGACGAGCCCGCGGCGCCCGCCAGAAAGGCCAGGGACGCGCACAGCGCCGCCCGAATTGTCATCGACGAAAAAATTCTATCGTACGCGCGGGGTCGAGTCGTAACCTCCACCGGTGCGACTGCGGCCCCTCGAAGCGGTCAACCTCGCGGCACTCGCCGTCCTCCTGGTGGTCACGCTCGCCAGCTGGCAGGCCCTGGCCGAACCCGGCGAGGCCCTGCTGCGTTTCGCGCTCATGGGCGCATTTCTCGCGGTCGTCGTCTACCTCACCCAGCGGGTCGAAAGGCTCCCGAAGGCGCTCCGGATCGCCGTCGACTTCTACCCCGCGGCCTTCATTCCGTTCGTCTACGAGGGCCTGGGCGTCCTGATCGCGGCGGCCCGGGGCCGCGCCCGGGATGACCTGCTGATCGCGGCCGACCGCGCGATCCTGGGGGGCGACGTAACGGTCCTTCTCCAGCCCCTCGTCCGGCCGGGCCTCGCCGCCCTGCTGTACGTGGCGTACTCGACGTACTACTTCCTGCCGATCGCGCTCGGCGCCTTCCTCTGGAAGAAAGGTCCGACGGAGGCGCGCCGGTTCATCTTCACGCTGACGATCTGCTTCTTCGTGTCTTATATGGGGTACTTCACGGTGCCGGCCTACGGACCGCGAACCGCCCTGGCCGAGCACCACACGGTTCCCCTCGACACGCACCCCGTCGCCCGGGTCATCAATCAGACGATCAACCAGCTCGAGCACACGAAGCTCGACGCGTTTCCCTCGGGCCACACAATGATCACGGTCACCGTGCTGATCGTGGCGTGGCAGCGCGCCCGGAAGCTCTTCTGGTACCTGCTGCCGATCGGGACGCTCTTGATCTTTTCGACGATGTACTGCCGCTACCACTACCTCGTGGACGTCATCGCCGGGCTGATTCTCGCGTTCGCCACGGTGCCGCTGGCCGAACGATGGTACGACCACGTCGCGGAGGAGACCCGGGACTAAACGGCGACTAGAGGTCGCGGTCGTACATCCGGTAAGTCTTGTAGAGCCGGCCGCCCCACATCTTCACGGTGTTGATGATGACGTCGTTGTCCTCCAGCAACCAGGAGACCTCGACGCCCGTCAGACCCCGCTCGAGCGACGCCCGCAGCCCCGACTCGAACATGACCGCGTTGATTCCCCGCATCCGGTACTCGCGCTTGATCCCGAGCGTCAGGACCCGCAGCGTCCGGATCTTCCGCTGCGCCAGCAGGAACTTCAGCCATCCGAATGGGAGGAGTCGGCCCCGCGCCGCGGCAACGGCGACGTTGTAGTCGGGCATCGCCATGAGGAAGGCGATCGGCTCGAGAGAGCCGTCTTCGCGCCGACGCTCGGCGAGAAAGACGAACTTCGCGTCGAGGAGCGGCTTCAGACGGGCGGCCATGAAGTCCATCTCGTCCGGCGTCATCGGAACGAATCCCCAGTTTTTCTCCCACGCCGAGTTGTAGACCTCGCGCACCGCCGGCAGATCGGCCGCAAGACTCTTCTTCGTGATGGACCGCACGACGACGTCGGGCTCCCGGCGCCGGACGCGGTCGACCAGGCGCGTCAGCCGCTCGAACGGCTTCGGGCCCACGTCGAACCAGTATGCGAGCAGGTCCTTGGCCTTCCGGAAGCCGCCGCCCTCGAGGAGCTGGACGTAGTACGGGGGGTTGTAGGTCATCATGAAGACGGGCGGTGACCCGAACCCATCCACCAGGAGCCCCGCCTCATCGTTCAGGGAGGGGTTGGCCGGACCCCGCAGGACCTGCATCTTCCGCTCCCGGCCCCACAGGGCCGCGGCGTCGAAGAGAAGGCCCGCCGCCTCCGGATCGTTTTCCGACTCGAAGAACCCGAAGAAGGCCGTTTTCTCGCCATGGAACTCGTTGTGCGCGCGATCCAGGATGGCCGCGATCCGCCCGACGTCGGCCGAGCCGCGACGGGCCACGAAGAGCTGCATCTCGGCGTGCCGGAAGAAGGGATTCTCGTCCGAGAGCACCTTCGCGACGTCGGATCGAAGCGGCGGAACCCAGTTGGGATCGTTGCGATAGAGACTCTCCGCGACGTCGAGGAAGCGCCCGAGGTCCGATTTGCCGCGGCCGATCCGCGAAACCGTGACCGGTTCAGCCATGAGGCGTTCCGCCGGGGCGAAGACGGACGGTTACGTCCTCACCAGCTGCAGCTCTTTCGCGACCTTTTCGATCGCTTCGAGAGCCCGGGTCAGCTGGTCGCGGGTGTGGGTCGCCATGAGCGAGGTGCGGATGAGAGCCCGGCCGGGCGGAGTCGCCGGCGACAGCACGCAGTTGACGAAAACCCCCTCGTCGTGCAGGCGCTGCACCATCGCGAGCGCCGTGTCGTCCTCGCCGACCACGACTGGGACGACCGGCGTCTGCGAGCCCGCCGTGTCGAGACCCATGGAGCGCAGCCCCTCGGAGAAAAAGCGCGCGTTCTCCCAGAGCTTCGTCCGCCGCTCCGGCTCGCGCTCCATGATTTCGACGGTCGCCAGGGCCGCGGCGACCGAGGCCGGAGGTGGAGCCGCCGAGAAGATCAGCGTCCGCGCCCGGTGCTTGATGTAGTCGACGACCGTCTCGTCCCCCGCGATGAATCCTCCGACGGACGCCATCGACTTCGAGAACGTTCCCATCACGAGGTCGACGTCGTCTTCGAGCCCGTAGTGCTCGGCGGTCCCGCGGCCGCTCGGCCCGAGAACTCCGATGCCGTGGGCGTCGTCCACCATGACCGCGGCCTCGAATTCCCGCGCGACCGCCACGATCTCGGGGAGGGGCGCGATGTCTCCCTCCATCGAGAAGACGCCGTCCACCACGATCAACCGACCCCGGGCCGCGGTGTCGTTCTTCATCTGCCGGGCGAGATCCCGGGCGTCGTTGTGTTTGAACTTGCGGACCTCGCCGAAAGACAGCCGGGCGCCGTCGATGATGCACGCATGGTCCTGCTTGTCCAGGTAGACCACGTCGCCCTTCCCGACCAGGCAGGAGATGGCGCCCAGGTTGACCTGGTAGCCGGTCGCGAAGGTGACCGCGGCATCCTTCCTCATGAAGCGCGCGAGGCGCTCCTCGAGGCGGACGTGGAGGTCGAGAGTGCCATTCAGAAAACGGGACCCGGCGCAGCCAGATCCATATTTCCGGATTGCATCGATCGCGGCTTCCTTGACGCGGGGATCATTGGTCAGCCCGAGATAGTTGTTCGAGCCGAGCATGATCATCCGGCGGCCGTCGCAGACGACTTCGGGGTCCTGGGCCGACTCGATGACCCGGAAGAAGGAGTACACGCCGGCGTTGCGGACCCGATCCGCAACCTCGTAGCGATCGCACTTCTCGAACAAAGGGGTCGCGCGGACCTCTTCCCTCGCCGCCGGAGCGATTTTGCTCATGCCGCCTCCCACCTCGCTAAAAAGACCCGTCGATCTTAGCAAATTTTACAAAATGTAACCGGACGCCGGGACCGCCTCGCCAGCCAGCTTCCTACGCCGCGAGCCACCCCTCTTTTCGATACCAGGCCCAGGTCGCCCGCAGGCCGTCCTCCAGCGGTGTCGGCGCGGGCAGATCGAGCTCGCGGCGCATCGGTGCGGCGTCGCAAAGCCAGTCTCCGGCGAGCACCTCGCGCGCCTTGTCCGCGTTGAACGGGCGCGACCGGCGGGTGACGGTTTCGCGGATCGTCTCGAGGCGCCCGGCCAGCCGCACCGCGGAGTCCGGCAGGTCGACCAGTCGAACGCGGCGGCCGGAACAGTTCGCGACGAGACGGGCGAGTTCCCGGAGCGAAACGGGGTCCGGGTCGCAGACGAAGCCGGTTCGGCCCGCGAGATCCGTTCGCTTCGCGGCGCGCGCGATCGCGACCGCCGTCTGCTCGACCGAGCCGATCTGCACGCGCGACCGGGCCGCGGGAACCGGCAGGACGCCGCTGCGCGACATCTGGAAGTAGGCCAGCAGACCGCGGTCCCGCGGGCCGTAGAGAACTCCGGGCCGGAGCACGATCCACGGCCCCGGCCACAGCCGGGCCACGGCCTCCTCCCCTTCCCGCTTCGAGACGCCGTACCAGGAGACCGGCCTCGGGGAGTCGTCCTCGGTGACGGGCTTCCCCCCGCGCGCGGGCCCTGCCGCCGCCTGGCTGGAGACGTACAGAAAGAGCGCGTCCGGGCAGGCGCGCCGGGCCGCCTCGAGAAGCCTTTCGGTCCCGGCGACGTTGACCTCCCGATATTCGGCAAGCGTGCGGGCCTTGACGAGGCCCGCGACGTGCACGACGGCCGCGCAGCCTTCGAGCGCGGCCGGCGGAATCCCCCCATCCGACAGATCGCCCGACACGATCTCGACCGGGATGTCCTCGAGACCGGTCCGGCGATCGGGTCCGCCGCGGACGAGCGCCCGGACGGCTGCGCCGCCATCCGCCAGCGCGCGGGCGGCGTGCCAGCCGAGGAAGCCGCTGCCGCCCGTGACGAACGCGGCGGACATCGACTCAGGACGACCGGACGGGCGCCGCGACCCAGGCGGCGATGCGCCGCAGACCCTCCCCGATCGCCTCGAGCGACGTCGCGAACGACAAGCGGACGCAGTCGTCGGCGCCAAACGCATCTCCCGGCACCGCCGCGACCCCCGTCTCGGCGAGCAGCCGCTCGCAGAAGTCGGCGGAGCCGCCGACCTCCCGCGGACCGTAGAGCCCCGACACGTCGGCGAAGGCGTAGAAAGCGCCCTCCGGCGGCAGGCAGCGGATGCCCGGAATCGCCCGGAGCCCCGCGATCATCGTCTCCCGCCGCCGGGCGTACTCGCCCAGCATCTCCGCGACGGCCTCGTCGGTGCGGCCCGGATCCGAAAGCGCGGCGAGCGCCGCGTGCTGCGAAATCGAAGAGGCGTTCGACGTCGAGTGGCTCTGGTACGACGCCATCGCGTTCACGATTTCGCGGCTCGCAACCGCCCAGCCCAGGCGCCACCCGGTCATGGCCCACGTCTTCGAAGCGGCCCCCGTGATCACGAGCCGGTTCCCGTGCTCGGCCCAGAGCGCGGCCGCGGAGACGTGCGGCCGTCCGTCGTAGAGGAAGCGGTCGTAGGTCTCGTCGAAGATCAGACAGGCGTCGCGCGCCGCGCACCACTCGACCACGCCCTCGAGCTCCTCGCGATCCACGACCGCACCCGTCGGATTGTTCGGCGAATTCAACACGACGCCGCGCGTACGCGGGGTGGCGCGCTCCGCGAGGTCCGAGGCGATCGGCTTCCAGTGGGTCTCGAGCTCGCTCGGCACCAGGAGCGGCGCCGCGCCCGAGAGGCGGACCATCTCCGGGAACGAGACCCAATAGGGGCAGAAAAGGGCGACCTCGTCGCCGTCGTCGAACAGAACCTGACAGGCGTTGAAGACCGCCTGCTTGGCGCCGGCCGTCACGAGGACGTTCTCCCGTGTGATGGCCACTCCGTGCTCGCGCCGGTACTTTTCGGCTATCGCGTCGCGCAGCGCCGGCTCCCCCGCAACGTCCGTGTACCGGGTCCGCCCCGACTCGATCGCCGCGATGCCCGCCCGGCGGACGAAGTCGGGCGTCGAGAAGTCCGGCTCCCCGAGGCCGAGGTCGACCACGTCCACGCCGCTCGCGGCGAGCGCCTTCGCCTTCCGTGCGACGGCGGCGGTCGAGGACGGCGCGAGCGCCGCGGCGCGGCGGGAGAGACGGGGGTTTCTCACGGGGCCGCGCTCGGCCGCGGTTGGCGGCGCTGCCAGACCCGGTCGAACGCCTGGAACGCGAGGATCCTCTTCTTCCGGACCGCGAGCAGGAGGAGCTCGATCGTGATCCAGGCGCCGTACACCCAGAGCATTTCCCGCCGGAGCGACGGCACCGCGAACTGGATCACCCAGAGGAGGAACAGCCCGGCGGCCTCGTACGCCTGGAGGCTCATGGACGCGAGGAAGATCCAGCCCAGGAAAGCCTGCAGGATCGTGAGCAGGATCTCCAGGCTCTGGAACTCGTCGAACGGGAGCGCCGACGGCCGGCCCCGGCTCAGGCTGTAGATGACCGCCAGCATCGCCGACAGCACCCCCCACTGGTTGATGTTCGACGAGACCATGTTCATGAGCGCGACCGGCGCGCGCGTGACGCGGCGGGCCCAGGCGAACGCGGAAGTCTTCTCGGGAAACTCTGACAGGAAAGGAGCCACCCACTGGATGAAGACGAACTGGGAAATCCCGAACGTAGCGGCGAGCGCCATCATCGAGGCGAGGAACGGCTCGGCGACCCAGAAGATGATCGCGCCTCCCGCGAGCAGCAGCCCGATGACCGCGCCCCACCTCCTCCAACCCTTCTGCGCGAGCGCCCAGCGCGAGACGCGGGGAATCTTCTCGTCCTCCTCGGGCTCCTCGTCGCGAGACGGGAGCTTCAACAGGACCCAGAGGTAAATCACGTAGGTCAGCGTCAGGACGGCCGCGTCCCATAGCGAGAGGCTCCGCTTCGCCCAGACGACGACGAACCAGGCCAGCGGAGGCAGGAGGCCGAGGACCTCGACCGCGTGTTCGTCGTGGAGGGCGATCTCCCCCAGCTTCCGACCCCGCTTCCGGCGCGAGTAGAAGGCGGCCACCGCGTAGATCATGGGCCACCCGAGCCCCGTAAGGAGACGCAGGCTCCCGGTGAAGTTCGCGATCGCGAGGTGGACCATGCCCGGGTCCTTCCCGGCCTTCCAGGCGATGACCGCTTCCACCGCGAACTCCGGAAGGGTCTGGATGAGCGCCAGGGCCGCCAGCGCCAGCCCCTGCGACATGAGGAACTCCGCGGCTTCCGCCCCCCACGCCACCACGAAGGCGGCGAAGATCATGAGCGGGAAGGTCCACGCGGCGGAGGTCGGCGACGCCGCGGCCGCCGCTGCCGGCGCGACGACGGCCGGCAGGACGAGCCGCTCGCGCCACGACCTCATCGCGGCCGTTTATAGCACGCCAAAACC
>JBBQKV010000018.1:0-30094 GCA_038327245.1 Acidobacteriota bacterium | reverse complement strand
TTCGACGACGGCGACAAACTCTTTCACACGCCCTACAACGGCCTCGATGGGGTCGGAATGATGCACACGGTCGCGGGCGCAAAGCTCGTGCGCTTTTCGGTGGGTCCCATCGCGGGAAGCCCGGTGCCCGTCGGGGCACAGTCGTGCGGCAGCTGTCACGCAACGCCCTTCGGTGCGGGCGCCGGACTCGCCCACACGCGCGTATTCTTCGACCCCGATCAGAACGGCGCTCCGCCGTACGACGCGCGGGCCACGACGTCGCTCTTCGGCACGGGAGCCCTCCAGCTGCTCGCTGAGGAGATGACCGAGAGACTCCTCGCCGCGCGGGACACCGCGGCACAGCAGGCCAAGGCGACGCCGGGCATCGCCGCGCGCCAGCCCCTGCTCGCCAACGGAGTCGACTTCGGCGCCGTGAGCGCAACTGCGGATGCCGCCGGGAAGGTGACGTACGACGTGTCGCAGGTCCGCGGCGTCTCGCCGGATCTCGTCGTGCGGCCGTTCGGTTGGAAGGGACAGATCACGACGCTCCGCAACTTCGCCGTCGCCGCCTCGAGCTTCGGCATGGGGATGCAGCCGGAGGAGTTCGTCTGGCGTCTCCCTCCCGCCGCCGGTCCGGATGCTGACGGAGATGGGGTCACGCGGGAGCTGTCGGTCGGCGACATCACCGCCATGACGATCTACAACGCCGCGCAGGAGGCGCCGACGGAGCTCGCCCGCGTCGCCGACCTGGGGTTTGCAACGGCGCCCGACGCGACCGCGAAGGGTCAGATCGACCGCGGCCGCTCCCTTTTCACCCAGGCCGGTTGCGCGTCCTGCCACGTTCCCGAGATGCGCCTGGCGAACACGGTCTTCGAGGAGCCGACCGCGCGTGGAGCCGGCCAGTACGTGGACGCGTTCCTCGCGGGGAAGGATCCCGATTACGACCCGAAACGTCCGGTGCGTTTCGACCTGCTCAAGGACTCCCAGGCGCCGCGAATCGAGGCGCACCCTCGAGGGGGCGCGGTCGTCCGCCTGTTCGGCGATCTCAAGCGCCACGAGATGGGCCGGCAGCTCGCGGATCCCGCGCCGGTAGCGGTCCTCCACGTGACCCTCGCGCCGCTTCAGTACGAGGGAAAGACGGTCATGGTGTCCGCGAGTCAGTACCTGACCCCCGAGCTCTGGGGCGTCGGCAACACGGGTCCCTGGATGCACGACGACCGTGCCGGGACTCTGGCGGAGGCGATCACGCTGCACGGCGAGGACTCTCCTCCGGCGCCGGGGCAGGCGGGTCGAAGCGAGGCCCAGGAAGCCCGGGACGCCTACGTCAAGCTGGCGCCCGACGACCAGCGCGCGCTCGTCGCGTTTCTCAAGAGCCTCGTCAACTTCTCGAGCGAGGACAAGTGAGCTGAAGCCCGACGGTCTCCCTTTGGTCGCGCCGCCGCGAAGAGTGGCGCGGCTGGTTCTCGTCGCGGGCTACCTGGCGTTCGTCGCCGCGGGGTTCCTGTTTCCGTGGCAGCCCCGCCTCTTCTGGACGGTGCTGCTGCCGCTTCTGATCCTGTTCATCGTCCTCGCCGGCTTCTATCCGTGGCGTGCGATCTGCCCTCTCGCGGCGTTCGGGGAGATCGGCCGCAACCTTCCCCGGCGAACCCAGCGTCGCGTCCCGGCGTGGCTCGAGCGCTGGCACCTCGTGGTTCCGTTCGCCTTTCTCGGGGCGATGCTCGTGTTCCGGCACGTGGCGACAAACGGCGACGGCCGCTGGATCTCGGGACTGTTGATCGGCCTCGCCGTTGCCGCCTTTGCCACCAACACGTTCTTCACCGGCAAGACGTGGTGCAACTTCATCTGCCCCGTCGGAGTCGTCGAGCGCATCTACACCGATCCGTCTTCGCTGGCGCGCCCGGCCACCAACTCGCAGTGCGATCGTTGCACTGCCTGCAAGAAGTCGTGTCCCGACATCGACCAGGAGAACAACTACTGGCACGAGCTCACGGAGCGCGGCCGGCGCGTCGCCACATACGCGTTTCCCGGCCTGGTGTTCGCCTTCTACCTCTACTTCTGGCTGCGGGCCGGCGACTGGGAGGCCTACTTCGACGGGCGCTGGACGCGGAAGGTGGCCGACCTCGGTCTCGCGTTCGGTCCCGGGTTCTTCTTCGCACCCCGCGTTCCGGCGATCGCGGCCGCCACGTTGACCCTCACGGTCTGCGCTCTCGTCAGCTTCGGATTCTTCCGGGCGCTCGAGGCCGGTATGAAACGCCTCCTCCCGAGTTTCGACCGCCGCCGCCACCTGCTCCTCTCACTCGCCTCCTTCGCGGCTTTCAGCGTGTTCTACCTCTACGCGGGCGCACCCACCCTGCGCCGGATCCCGGGAGCGACCCGCGTCTTCGCCTTCGCGGCGCCGGCGATCGGGACTCTCGTGCTCGTCCGGCGCTGGGGGCGTCGCCGCGAGACCTACGTCCGCGAAAGGGGCGCCGCGCGGTTTCTGCGGAACTGGCCGTTCCAGGGGGAGCCGCCGACGGATCCGATCGAGGCGTACGCCCGGGGGCAGGCGAGCGAGGAGGCCCGCGATCAGCTCCTCTCCGGATACACGCAGACCCTCCGCGATGTGGTCGCCGACGGCCTGGTGGACGAGAGCGAAGTCCGGATGCTCGCCGAGATCCGCAAGCAGTTCGGAGTGACCCCGCGCGAACACGAACGGGCCCTGGCGCGACTTCCCGAAGACGAGCGCCAGCTGTTGTCCTCGGGCCGGGTCGTCACCGTGGAAGAGGGACTCCAGCTCGAGACCTATCGAGCGGCCCTTACCGAGGCGCTCCTGCGCGCGGCGTCGCCGGCCGAGGTCGAGTCGCTGCGCGAGGAGTTCGGTATCCGGCCGGAGGATCACGCCGTCCTCGTCGAACGGATGCGCAGCGGTTCCGGCCCGCTTCTCGAACGCGGCCGCCGTGAGCTCGCCGAAGCCCGGTCCCGGCGCAACGACTGCGAGGCTCTCGCGAGTATCGAGTCGCGGAGTGAAGACCTCCAGATGCTGGGATTCCTCCTCGCAGGCGCCGAAAGAACGTCGCTCAACCGCGTCTACGACCTCCTGGAATCGATCGGCGATCGGTCGAGAATCGCGCTGTTGCGCCCCGCCCTGGTCAGCCGGGATCCCGGGATTCGAAGGCAGGCGTTCCGTGACCTGGTCGAGGCCAGCCCGGAAGCCCGCGAGCTGTCCGATCTGCTCGAGCCATTCGTTCCGGACCCGACCGGGCGACCGGCCGGCACCTCCGGGCAGGCCGACCTTCCCGGGATCCTCACCCGGCTCGTCCACGATCGCGACCCCTACATCCGCGCGGCCGCCGTCTGGAGCCTCGGGACCACGATGCCGGGAGCGCCCGAGATTCTCGACGCGGCGCGACACGACACCGACGCCCTCGTCAGCGAGACCGCCGGAGCCGCCCTCGTCGGGGAGGACGACGCAGACATCGCCGGCCGAAGAACGCGCTTTGCCGGGCGGACGCGGATCTCGCGGATGCAGTTCCTGCGGGAAGTCCCCATGTTCGCGGAGCTCGAGCCGGACGATCTCCTCGACCTCGCCGAGCTCGGACGGGAGGAGGAGCTGGCGGCGGGGCAGGCGCTCTGCGAGCAGGAGCGGCCGGACTCGGGCGACCTGTTCGTAGTCCTCTCGGGACGGGCGGTCGTGCTGGTGCGCAGCGGCGCGCCGGGTGCGGAGCGGGAGAGCGAGGTTGCGGAACTCGGTCCGGGCGAGGTCGTCGGCGAGCTCTCGCTGCTGGACGGGAGCCCGCGCAGCGCCACCGTGCGCTCGCACGGTGGATTCCTTCGGGTCCTGCGCATTCCGGCGCAGCCGTTCCGCGACCGACTACTGCCGCGCGGCCGCGTCTCGCGGTCGCTGCTTCTCACGCTGACCCGGCGGCTCCGGGCTCTCTCCGGGCGGATTCGGTGACCGGCGTCACGTTCTCTGCCCGGGAACGGCTTTCGGCATCCGGGAAGTGGCTCTCGTCATCGAAAGAAAAGATCCGACCATTGGATAGGTTGACAGCGGATCACCCGCTTGCGACCATGGGGCTCCAGTGAACGTCAGCTTGACCGCTTGTTGTTGTTGTCGTCGGATCTCCTCCGGCCGCGGTCACGCTGCGTTCCGAGTGTTCAACTTCTAACTCGTCAAACAAGGTAGATCGAAGGCCCGAGGGGAAAACCTCTCGGGCCTTTTTGTTTTTGCAGCGTCGGTGGTTTTCGGGAAAGGCGGCATGGACCACGTGAGCGAATCGATGGCAACGGAGATCTCGGAGCTGCAACGACTGGGCGTCGTCCTGGCAGGTCGGCCGCCTCACGAGATTCTCGCGCGGGCAGTCGAACGGTTTCCACTCCTCGCGTTCGCCACGGGGTTCGGCGTCGAGGGATGCGCCCTGATCGACGTCATCGCCCGGCACCAACTGCGTATCGACCTCTTCACGCTCGACACGGGCCTCCTGTTTCCCGAGACCCTCGACCTGTGGCGCCGGTTGGAAGAGCGCTACGGCGTGACCATCCGGGCGGTGCGATCCGACCGGAGCGTGCCGGATCAAGCCGCGAAGTTCGGCGACCGCCTCTGGGAGCGAGCGCCGGATCTCTGCTGCTCGATGCGAAAAGTCGCTCCGCTGAAGGGCGCGCTGGCGAGCTTCGATGCCTGGGTGAGCGCCATCCGGCGGGACCAGACGCGCGAGAGGTCCAGCACGTCCGTCGTGGAGTGGGATGAGAAGTTCGGCCTCGTGAAGGTGAGTCCCCTGGCTCACTGGTCGAGCGCGGACGTCTGGTCCCATGTCCGCAGCAACGACGTTCCGTTCAATCCGCTTCACGAGCGCGGGTACCCCAGCATCGGCTGCCTCCCGTGCACGAGCCCGGTCTTTCCGGGAGAGGACCCGCGCGCCGGCCGCTGGCGGGGCCTCGAGAGAAAGGAATGCGGGATCCACTCGCGCTCCGAGCGGTCTCAGCTCACTTCACTCCGGAAAGAGAGGCCCAGCGATGTCCGCGTTGGTTGAGCCGCACGGCGGCGTTCTCGTCGATCGTTTCGTTGCGCCCGAGGATGTCGCGGAGTTTCGGGAACGTGCTCTCTTTCTTCCCCGGATCGACCTGGACGCGCGGGAGACCGCGGACCTCGAGATGATCGCGACGGGCGCTTCGAGCCCGCTCACGGGATTCCTGGGACTCGCGGATTACGAAAGCGTGACCGCGAGGATGCGCCTGGCCGACGGCACGGTGTGGCCGCTACCGATCACGCTCTCCCTGACGGAGGAAAACTGCTCCGCTCTCGTTCCGGGCTCCGCTGCCGCTCTCTTTTCGGGAGGCCGGCTGTGGGGCACGATCGACGTCGAGGAGATCTTCGACCGCGATCCGCTCGCCGAAGCCCTCGCCGTCTACGGCACGGCGGAAGCGTCGCACCCCGGCGTGGCATATCTGCTTTCGCGCCCGCGCTGGCTGGTCGGAGGACCGGTCCACGTCCTTCCGCTGCCGGAGGACCTGCCTTTCTCGACGCGAAGGCTGACCCCGAGGGAGCTGCGGGCGGAAATCACGGCGCGCGGCTGGCGAACCGTGGTGGGATTCCAGACCCGCAACCCGATTCACCGCGCGCACGAGCACCTGACCAAGCTCGCGCTCGAATTCACCGACGGGCTGGTCATCCATCCCCTGATCGGCGAGACGAAGGGCGGAGACGTCACCGCGGAAGTCCGGTTTCGCGCCTACGAGACGCTGCTCGAAAACTACTATCCGAGGGACCGGACGGTGCTTGCCGCCTTCCCCGCGGCGATGCGCTATGCCGGCCCCCGCGAGGCGATCTACCACGCGTTGACCCGGAAGAACTACGGCATGACGCACTTCATCGTCGGCCGCGACCACGCCGGGGTCGGCGCTTTCTACTCGCCGTACGCGGCCCAGGAGATCTTCGACCGGTTTCTGCCGGCCGAAATCGGCATCAGTCTCCTGAAGCTCGATGCCGCTTTCTTCTGCCAGGCCTGCGACTCGACCGCCTCCGTGCGCACCTGCCCGCACGACGCCTCCCACCGGCTCGAGCTTTCGGGAACGCGGGTACGAGAGCTCCTCGAGAGCGGAGGAGAGCTTCCGCCGGAGTTCACGCGCCCCGAGATCGCCGTGATCCTCCGGGACCACTACCGCGGCAACGGGCACGCCGGCGGAAACGGCAACCGAAGCGGCGAAGAAAAGCGGGCGCCGGCACTGTCCGTTGCGGCCAAGTTGCCGCCCCGGGAGACCGGAGGCTCGTCCGGAGACGGATTCATCCTGTGGTTCACGGGTCTCTCCGGCGCGGGCAAGAGCACCCTCGCCTCGGCGCTGCGCTCCCGACTTGCGGGGGATCGCGCCGTGGAAATTCTGGACGGTGACGAGATCCGGACCATTCTTTCGGCGGGCCTCGGCTTCTCCAAGGAGGACCGCGACACCAACATCCGCCGGATCGGGTACGTCGCCCGCGTCCTCGCGCGGAATGGAGTCGTGGCCATTGCCGCCGCGATCTCGCCGTACCGCGAAACCCGGCGCGAGGTGCACCGCCTGGCGGCCCGGGACGGCATTCCGTTCCTCGAGGTCTACGCCCACGCCGAGCTCGACTCTTTGATCGAGCGCGACGTGAAGGGCCTTTACAAGAAAGCCATCGCCGGGACCATCGACCATTTCACCGGGATCTCGGATCCCTACGAGGCCCCCGAGTATCCGGACGTGATCGTGGAGACGGACCGGGAGTCGGTGGAAGAGAGCGTCTCCCGGATCCTGGCGGCGCTCGCGGAACGCGGGCTCGTCGAGCCGGGCGCGGCCGCGCCGGCGATCGCGGCGACGGCATGAGCGCCCACGCACCCGTCTTCCCGATCTTTCTGCGGCTCGCGGGACGGCCCGTTCTCCTCGTGGGGGGCGGGCGGGTCGCCGCGACCAAGCTCGACGGCCTGCTGCGGGGCGGGGCCCGCGTCACGGTCGTCGCACCCGAGATCCGAAACGATCTGGAGCGGGACGGCGTGACGCTCCGTCGGCGTGAGTTCCAGGCGAGCGACCTGGACGGGACGTGGTTCGCGGTCGCGGCGGCAACCCCCGCAGTAAACCGCCAGGTGGCCGACGCCGCCCAAGAACGGCGCATCTTCGTCAATGCCGTGGACGATCCCGCGAGCGCGAGCGCGTATGCGGGCGGCGTCTTCCGCCGGGGGAGCATGACCGTGGCGATCTCCACGAACGGCGACGCTCCGGCGCTCGCCGGCCTCGTGCGGGAGGGTCTCGAGGCGCTCGTCCCCGAGGAGATCGAAACCTGGCTGTCGCTCTCGCGGGCGCAGGCCCGCGTGTGGCGGGAAACCGGGATTCCGATGGAGGAGCGTCGTCCGCTTCTGCTCGAGGCGCTCAATCGCCTCTACGCCGGGAGGGCGCAATGATGGGATTCGTCTCTCTCGTAGGGGCCGGTCCCGGAGACCCCGACCTTCTGACCCGGAAAGCCGCCCGATGCCTCGCCGAGGCGGACCTCGTTCTCTACGACGCTCTCGTGTGTCCGGAAACGCTGGAGCTCGCGCCGCACTCGCGCCGTTTCTTCGTGGGCAAGCGCGCGCGGCGGCCGGCGATGAAGCAGGAGACGATCCACGGGCTCATGATCCGCGCGGCCCGCAAAGGCCAGCGGGTCGTGCGGCTGAAGTGCGGCGACCCCTTCCTGCTCGGACGGGGAGGGGAGGAGGCTCTCGCCCTCGCGGCGGCGGGAATTCCGTTCGAGGTCGTACCCGGGATCTCGTCGGCCCTGGCGGCGCCGGCGCTCGCGGGTATTCCGGTGACCCACCGCGGAATCGCGTCCGGGTTCGCGGTCGTCTCCGGACACGCCGAGGAAACGTACGGCCCCATCCTGGCGTCGCTGGCTCCGAACTCCCTGACGCTCGTCGTCCTCATGGGTCTGTCCACGCGTGCCGCCGTGGCCGAATTTCTTCTCGATAGGGGCTGGCGATCGAGCACGCCCGCGGCAATCCTGATGGGCGCCTCGACTCCCGACTCGTACGTCTGGACCGGAGCTCTGGAAGACCTGGGAGGCGCGCCCATCCCGGAGGAGAGCGACGCGCCCGGCACTCTCGTGATCGGAGAGGTCGTCTCGGTGGCATCGAGCATCCAGCGGTTGGAATGCACCTCCGAAAGGAGCATCTCGTGGTCGCGGTAGAAGATCCGAAAACGCTGGGGAGGTCCCGGCTCTCGTTCGCCAACGAGGCCGAGATCGACGAGTTCGTGGCGACCGTCGGGAGGTTCGAGCGGGGAGAGATCACCGCCGACGAGTGGCGACTGTTTCGCCTCGTCCGCGGAACGTACAGCCAGCGGCAGGATGGCGATTTCCAGATGCTGCGGGTCAAGATTCCCCAGGGGTTGCTGAGCGCCGACCAGCTGATCGCCCTCGCGGATGTCGCCGAGCAGTATTCGCGGGGCTTCGGTCACATCACGACTCGCCAGAACGTCCAGTTCCACTTCCTGAAGCTGCACGACGTCGAGTTCGCGATGCGCCGGCTGGCCGAGACCGGCCTGACGACCCGGGAGGCGTGCGGAAATTCGGTGCGCAACATCACCGCCTGCGCCTGGGCCGGTGTGGGCGCGGGCGAGGTGTTCGACGTCCTTCCCTACGCCGAGGCTCTCACCCGCTACCTGTTGAGGCACCCTCTCTCCTCGTCTCTCCCGCGGAAGTTCAAGATCGCGTGGGAGGGCTGCGCCGTGGATCACGCGCTGACGCCGATCCACGACATCGGATGGCTGGCACGCGTGCGGGAGGTGGACGGACAGGTCCGCCGCGGGTTCCGGGTGACGATCGGAGGCGGGACGGCCAACCTGTGCCGCGCCGGGTCGGTGCTCTACGACTTTCTGCCGGCGGGAGAAGTGTTCAACGTCGCGGAGGCGGTCCTGCGCGTCTTCCACCGCATGGGCGATCGCGAGCACAAGAACCGCAATCGGATGAAGTTCCTCCTGAGGGAGCTGGGGTGGGAAAAGTGGCGGGAGGAGTTCGAGGCGGCACTTTCCTCTTTCAGGTCGGAGGGGGGAGCCCGCCTTCCGTTCGATCCCGAGCGCCCCCCGTCAGACGAGGCTCCGGCCGGCGAACGACCCGCCCCGCCTTCGGTCGCCGCCGCGCGGGCCCGCGCCCTGTCCGCGACGACCCGGGGGCCCGGCATCCATCCCGAGTTGCGCGGTTTCCTGCCCTCGATGAACGGCGACTTCTCGCACTGGACGCGGACCAACGTGAAACTCCAGAAACAGCCGGGCTACGTCGCTGCGTCGGTCACCATTCCCCTCGGAGACCTGACCGGAGCGCAGATGCGGATCCTCGCGGACCTCGCGCTCGCATACGGGGACGGCTCTGTCTGCGTCACCGCCGAGCAGGATCTCCTGATCCGCTGGGTGAGCGCCGCCGACGTGCCGGATCTCTACCGCCGCCTGGCGGCGAGCGGGCTGGGCCTGCCCGACGTTGACACGATCGCGGACGTCACCAGCTGTCCGGGGGCCGAGTCGTGCCGCCTCGCAGTGACGCAGTCGCGGGGGCTCGGCCGGCTTCTCGGAGAGCACCTCCGGTCCCGGCCGGACCTGGTCGCCGCTGCCTCCGATCTCCAGATCAAGATCAGCGGTTGCCCCAACGGCTGCGGCCGCCACCACATCGCCGGAATCGGATTCCAGGGGAGCACGCGGCGCCTCGGGGACAAGGTCGTTCCGCAGTACCTGGTGCTCGTGGGCGGCGGCGTGGACGAAAGCGGCGCGCGCTTCGGCCGGGTCGCGGCGAGGATTCCGGCGCGCCGAATGACGGACGCGCTCGACCGCCTCCTCGCTCTCTACGAGGTGGAACGCTCGGAGGGAGAGACGGCCACGGCCTTCTTCGGCCGGGTCGGCCTGGATCGGGTGAAAGAGGTTCTCGCCGACTTCGCGGACCTCACGCCGGAAAACGCGAGGCCCGGGGACTTCGTGGATCTGGACGAGGACCGCGAGTACCGGGTCGAAACGAAAGAAGGGGAGTGCGCCGTCTGATCGTTCGACGGCGCAACTGCCCGTTTCCGACCTCTACTGCGCGGCTACGATCTTTCCGAAGTAGCCGTTCACTTCGTCGTCGGGCCCGGCCGTGAAAAAGAGCTCGTTGGTCAAGCCCGCCGATCCGTTGTTTCCGAACGCGAGACCCCACAAACCTTCGATCACGATGGGGCGCTTGTTCTCCCTCAGTGTGCCTCCGAAATGCCAGTTTCCGCCTCGGTTCTGGCAATAGGCGTTGATCGTCCCGTCGCCGAAGTTGCCCACCAGCAGGCATCCGCTGAACCGACCGAAATCCGAAGGCGCCAGGGTCATCCCCCAGGGCGAGTTCAGCTGACCGCCGTCGGCAATCGCCGCGATCAGATTTCCGTCCGTGTCGAACTCGCGCACGAAGCCGTTGCCCTGCCCCGCGACGTCATCCACGCCGGACTTCTTCGCGTAGGAGACGAAGATGGAGTCGCCGATCGCCTGGATCCCGAACGGACAGAAACCGGCAGGAATCGAGTCGTCCTCGAAGCCGCCCGCCGTGTCGAACTCCGCGAAGGTCATGTCGTTCGGGTTGCCGGTGAAAGCTTCGACCTCGCACGAGGCGAAGTCGGTGGTGTAGAGCACGTCGCCGTGGACGGCGAGACCCTTATAGATTCCCTCCGGGTCGCTGAAGATGATCTCCGAATGCTGGGGAGTGTTCACCGTATCCAGCGTCGGATTCCAAGCCGAAAACGTGCCGTCCTCGGCGGCCCAGATGAAACGCGCCGGCGCGCCGTTCGAGAGCACGAAGCTGCTGCCGCCGTAGAACACTTCTCCAGTCGGAGCGCCCGGAACGAGGACTTCCAGGCCGAGCTTGTCTCCCGCGCCGTTATAGAGCGTCGACGTATTGGACCCGTTGTTCGCGACCCACCAGGGCCCGCTCGGACTCCTGGCGAGTCCCCAGGAGTTCTGGAGCAACGGGTCGGTGGTGTGGAAATTCTCGTCCGCCTCGTTTCCCGCCAGGATCGTGGCCACGTAACTGTTCTTCTCGGCCGCGCGGGCAAATCCCGCCGACGTCGCGAGGACGAGCAGGGAAGTCAGAAATATTCTTCCGCGATTCATAGGCTCTCCTTTCGCTTCATGCCTTCACGCCATCTCGAAACCGAGAGGTGATCGTGCAATGGACGCGCCCCGGACGCCGGAATTTAAGGTTCTTTTAGGTTCCGCGTTTTTCGTGAACGCGGAGTGAATGGGTCTCCGAAGTCTTCTCGGGAGCGTCGGATACACTGCGCGCGTGCTGCCTCGGGACTCGGAAATCCTCGCTCGGCTTCGTGAAAAAGGCCTGCGAATCCTCTCGTTTCGGGAGCTCGCGAAGAAGCTCGGGGTCTCCGAAGCCGAGGAGGAAGCGTTCCAGGAGCAGCTCGATTCTCTCGAGCGTCGGGGCCAGATCGCCCGCGTCCGAGGCGAGAAGTACTCGGCGATCGAGTTCACGAACCAGGTCGCCGGTCGGATCACCGTCCGGCCGGAGGGCTTCGGATTCGTGCTCGTGGAGGGCGGCGGCTCCGACCTGTTCGTCCCCCGGTCCGGGATGCACGGCGCGATGGACGGGGACACCGTCCTCGCGCGGGAGGAGCGTCCCCGGTCGCGGGGCCGGTCGGAGGCGGCGGACCGCATCTCGGGAACGGTCATCCGGGTGCTCGACCGCGCGCGCGAGCGCGTCGTCGGACGTTTCGAAAAGCACGACGGGCGCGCCCAGGTTCTGCCGTACGACCCCCGCATCGACGCGGTCGTGCGGATCGCCGATGGTAAGACCCACGGCGCCCGGGAGGGCGAGATCGTCGAGGCCCGGCTGACGGTCTTTCCCGACGCGCGCCGGATTGCCCACGGCGTCGTCGAGGAGCGCCTGGGATTTCTGGGGGAGCCCGGAGTCGACATCGAGATCGTGCTCCGCTCGCACGGACTTCCGCCGAGGTTTCCGCAGCCTGTCGTCGAGGAGGCCGAGCGCTATCCGTCCCGGGTCTCGACCGAGGACCTGCTCGGCCGGAGAGACTTCCGGGACCGTCGGATCGTGACGATCGACGGCGAGACCGCGAAGGACTTCGACGATGCGGTCGAAGTCGAGCGGACACCCGCCGGATATCGACTCGGCGTTCACATCGCCGATGTCTCGCACTACGTCCACGAGGGGACCGGCTTGGACGACGAGGCGCGGTCCCGCGGGACGAGCGTCTATTTCCCGGGCCGCGTCCTGCCGATGCTCCCGGAGAAGCTGTCGAACGGCCTGTGCTCGCTGAATCCGGGCGTGGACCGGCTGGTCCTCTCCGCGATCCTCGAGACGGATCGGAAGGGGAGAGTCGTCGGGGCCGAGTTCGTGAAGGGCGTGATCCGCAGCGCCGAGCGGATGACGTACACGGAAGTCGCCCGGATCCTGGAAGGCCGGCCGACGACCGGGGACCAGGACCGATACGGCCCCCTGCTCGGGGACTTCCGCGAGATGGCGGAGCTCGCCGCCCGGCTCCGCGAGCGGCGCGACGCGCGGGGGTCGATCGACTTCGACCTGCCCGACGCCGACGTCGTTCTGGACGACGCGGGACTCGTCGTCGGCATCGTCCCGGAGTCGCGCAACGTCGCCCACCGTTTGATCGAGGAATTCATGCTCGCCGCCAACGAGGCCGTCGCGAAGCGCCTCCTCTTCGCGAAGCAGCCCGCCATCTACCGCGTCCACGACCGGCCGGATCCCGACCGTCTCACGGACCTGCGCGAGGTCCTCCAGAGCTTCGGATACGACCTGAAGGGGGACCTCGAGGAGGTGCCCTCGGCGGCGTTCCAGAAGATCTTGAAGGAGATCGAGGGCAAGCCGGAGGAACGACTTCTTTCCGACCTCCTCCTGCGCGCCCAGCGCAAGGCCGTGTACAGCCCGGAGTGCCGCGGACATTACGCGCTGGCGGCGCCCTACTACTGCCACTTCACGTCGCCGATCCGCCGGTACCCCGACCTCGTGGTTCACCGACAGCTCTCGGCGCTGCTCGAAGCGGGCCGGCCGGTCGCGGCGAAGGACTTCGAGGCCCTCAACGAAAGGCTGGGTGAGGTCGCGGCCCACTCGTCCGAGCGGGAGCGCCGCGCGGAAGCGGCGGAGCGCGAGAGCCTCCTCTGGAAAAAGATCGTCTTCATGAAGGACAAGGTCGGGCGCGACTTCGACGCCTTCGTGACCGGCGTGACCGCGTTCGGGCTCTTCGTCACGCTTCGCGACTTCTTCGTCGAGGGACTCGTCCCGGTCTCCAGCCTGGGAGACGACTTCTACGTGTACGAACAGAAGCAGCACCGGCTGCGCGGGCGATCGAGCGCACGGATCTACCGGCTCGGGGACCGGCTCCGCGTCCAGCTGAAGGGGATCGACGAGGTCCGCCGGCGCCTGGACTTCCGCCTCCCCGGCGTGACCCCGGAACGGAAAGAAGCGCGCGAGCCGCCCCGCCGCAAGCCGTCTCCGGGAGAGCCGCGGCGTCGCGGCGCCCGGCGATGAAGCTCCGGCGCTCCGACCTCGCGCTGCTGGCCCTCTTCGGCGGGATTAGCATCGGGGCCTGCCGCGAGCGCGGCCGGCCCGATCCGAGCATTCGGATGGCGGTGTCGCACGACCGCGCGACCGCAGGAGGCGGCAAGGATCTCGGCGAAACGGTGCCGACGAGGCTCGTCGTCCCGCCCGAAGTGACCGCCGCGTACTCCGCGATCCGGCTCAACTGGAAGGATTCGGAAACCGGGAGGGGCGGAACGGTGGAGGTCCCGATCGCCGGGTCGGCGCCGCTGCCGGGGTCGGACCTGGAAATCCGGGCGGACGTCTTCCTGCCGTCGTTCTCGATGAGCGCCGAGGAGATCACCTCGACCGGCACCGGCCAGGAGAACCCGGCCGCGCGCATAGCGGTCATCGAGAAGGGAAACGAGATCTTCGCGGGCTGGATCTTCACGCGCTTCCCGGAGGTCCATCCCTTCCAGCACCCCCGGTTCTCGCTCAAGCTCGAGGGGGGTGTCGCCCGGAAAACCGCGTGAGCGCGTTCCGGGTCGTCATCGCGGGACGGCCGAACGTGGGCAAGTCGGCTCTCTTCAACCGGCTCCTGCGGAAACGCCGGTCTCTCGTGCACGATCTCCCCGGCATGACGCGCGACGTGCTCGAGGTCGAGGCGCCGCTCTCCGACGGCCGGACCTACCGACTTCTCGACACCGGCGGGTTCGACCCGGAGGGACGGGACGAGATCCCGGCCGCGGTGCGCGACAAGGCTGTCCAGGCGCTCCGCCAGGCCAATCTCATTCTGCTGGTGATGGACGCGTCGGCCGGCGTCCTGCCGGGTGACCGGCAGGCCGCGAAGGCGGCTCGGGAAGCCGGGGTCGAGACGCTCGTCGTCGCGAACAAGGTGGACCGGCGCGAGGGGAGCGAAGGAGAGCCCGAGGCGTGGGCTCTGGGCTTCGCGGAGGTCTTCGGGGTGTCGGCCGAGCACGGGATCGGAATGGAGGAGCTCGTGGACGCCATCGCGGCGCGGGTGCCGGCCGAAGATCGGGACACGGGACACGGGACACCGGACACGAAGGAGGAAGCCGCTCCCCGCGAGATCGCGCTGGCGGTGGTCGGCCGACCGAACGTCGGCAAGTCCTCGCTGGTCAACGCGCTGCTCGGGGAGGAACGGGCGATCGTGTCAGACGTCGCGGGGACCACCCGCGACTCGAGCGACGTCCTGCTGGCGCGCGACGGACGCGTTTTCCGCCTGGTGGACACCGCCGGAATCCGGCGTAAGGCGAAGACCGAGCGCGGCCCGGAGGTCCTCTCGGTCGTCCAGGCGCGCAAGAGGATCGAGGACTGCGACGTGGCCGTGCTGGTTCTCGACGCGTCGCAGGGGCCGACCGCGCAGGACGCCTCGGTCGCCTCCTACGCGCACGAGGAGGGCAAGGGGATCGTCGTCGTCGCGAACAAGTGGGACCTGGCCGCCGCGGAGGGGCCCGAGGCGTCCAAGAGATTCGAGGCCATGGTCCGCGAGCGGCTGCCGTTCGCGGGGTACTCCGAGATGCTCCGGGCGTCGGCGCTCATCGGGACCGGGGTCCGCCGCGTGCTGAAGGCGGCAGAGCGGGCTGCGGACAACCGCCGCCGGCGGATCACGACGGGCGAGCTCAACCGGGTCCTCGGGCGGGCGCTCCGGGACTCGCCGCCCCAGACCATCCGGGGGATGCGGCTCCGCGTCTACTACGTGGCGCAGACCGCGGTCTCTCCGCCGACTTTCACGCTCGTCTGCAACCGGGAGGAGGAGTTGCACTTTTCGGAGAGCCGGCGGATCGAGAACATCATCCGGCGGGCCGCGGACTTCACGGGCACGCCGATCCGGGTCTCGGTGCGCGGCCGGTCCACCGGAAAGGGCCGCGGCCGAAAGTCGAAAGCAAAAACGGCGAGGTAGCGCGGTAGAGTAAGCGCAGTGGCGAAAACCGAATCCCCGCTCTACAAACCGGCGGATGCCTGCCGGATGGCGGAGGTGGCGCCCTACGTCCTCCGCTACTGGGAAACGGAGTTCTCCGCGCTCTCCGAGGGGAAGGAAAAAGGGTCGTCGCGCCTCTACACCGCCCGGGACGTGCAGATCATCGCGCGGATCCGGCAGCTGCTCTACGACGAGGGATTCACGGTCGCCGGCGCGAAGAAGCGGCTCGAGGCCGAAATCCAGGAAGGGCGCTTCGACAACGGAGGCCAGGCCGCTCCGATCGCTCCGGCGAAGCAGAAACTTGAAGACGTGGAGATCGCCCCCAGGCCGGCCGCGAAGACTTCTGCGGTCGTTCCCGCCCCGCCTCCTCGCGCCGCGCCTCCGCCTCCCGCCCCGATCGTCTCCGCCGCGCCGCCGCCTCCAGCTCCGGTGCGCGAGGCGACGTCGTTCCCCGAACGCAAGGCGGTGATCCGGGAGTTGAAGGAGGTCGTGCGTCTCCTGGAGAAGCCCGGGAAACGGTGAGAATCGGCGCGCGCGTTTGACAGCGCCGCGCCCTCCTGCTCAAATGCCCCGCTCCGGTCGGGACGTGGCGCAGTCTGGTAGCGTACCTGAATGGGGTTCAGGGGGTCCCGGGTTCGAATCCCGGCGTCCCGACCAAACTCCCGCCGACCGGCGCTCCGATAGAGACTACCTCCGCATGTTCGGCTCCGAGCTTCGCTTCGTTCCCGAGTTCGGTGCGCTCGAGCGCGCCGCCATCCGCCTCTACGGCTCCCTAAGCGCGCCCACCGTCACCCGATACGTGCGGTTCAAATACTTCGGTCTCCCGTTCCTCCGAGGCCGCGGAATCCGGCCCGCAAAAATCCTCGACTACGGCTGCGCTTACGGAGCGTTCGGATTCGACCTGACACGGCGCGACCGCGACGCCCGGGTCTTCCTCTACGACGCCAACTCCGCGGTCGCGGACAAGTGCCGCACGATCGCGCTCCGCGGCGGATTCGCGAACGTCACGGTCCTGGACGAGGAAGGGCTCGAACGGGAGGGCGGCTTCTCGCTCATCCTCTTGATCAGCGTTCTCGAGCACGTACAGGACGATCAGGGACTCCTCGAACGCCTTCGCGAAAAGCTCACGCCGGATGGCTTCCTCTTCATCATGGTGCCAGTGGGGCACGGGCACGAATGTTCCGAGAAGGACCACTACCTTCACCACGTCCGGCCGGGCTACGACCGCGACGAACTCGTCGGCCTGGTGGAGCGGTCGGGTCTCGAAGTCGTCGCCGAGCCTTCGTATGCTCCTGCCGATCCGCCTCCGGTGCTCGCGCTCCTGCGGGCGGCCTACACGGCGCTGACGCGGTCCCCGGACCACCCGTTGCTCGACTTCGGCAGCCTGCCGCGGCTTTCTCTCTGGAAGAAGGGCGCCCTCGCGATTCTCTGGCCGTTTCTTCGACTCGCGCTGGAGATCGACGCGGCCTCCGCCGGGATGCGGAGCGACCGCGTCGCGCTCATCGCGCGGAGCCGGACGCTGCCGGCCTGACGCTACTGCGGCTGTGGAACGATGCGGATGTACGGCTTGGGCGACTTCCAGCCGCCCGGAAACTTCTTCTTCGCGTCGTCGTCCAGTTGAGCCACGCGGAGGCCGCCACCACGGCGAAGGCCAGTGCCGTCGCCCGGTCCGATGCACGACGCTCCGCGATTTCGGTTGCTGCGATCGGAGCCATTCTACGGGGCGGAGCGATAATCCTCCGGATGAGGGTCCGCCTCGTGTCGTCGTCGTACTTTTCCGCGGCCCACCGGCTTCACCGGGACGACTGGGACGAGGAAACGAACCGCCGCGTCTTCGAGAAGTGCAACAACCCCGGCGGTCACGGCCACACGTACGGGCTGGAGGTCACGGTGGAGGGGGAGATCGACCCGGAGACCGGGTACGTCATGGACTTCAAGGCGTTGAAGCGGGCCGTCGACGAGCACGTCGTCCGGAGGCTCGACCGGCGGCACCTGAACTTCGACGTCGATTTCCTCGCGGGGCGAAACCCCACCGCCGAAAATATCGTTATTGGTATCTGGGGACAGCTCGAGAATCGCGTGGCGCCGGGGCGCCTCGTCCGGGTCGTCCTGAACGAGACCGAGAAGAACCGGGTGGTCTACGAGGGAGGAACAGAATGAACGGTGACATGAAGCCGCCGCGGCGGCTGACGCGCTCGAACCGGAACAAGATGATCGCGGGGGTCTGCGGCGGCCTCGCCGAATACCTGAACATGGATCCCACCGTCGTGCGCGTGCTCTACGTCCTGGTCTCGATCGTCTCGGCCGGGTTTCCGGGGATCGTCGCGTACATCGTGCTCATGTTCCTGATGCCTCCGCCCGAAGAGGTGACGGCGTGAACGGGCGACCGCTGCGCCGCTCCCGGAGCGAACGGATGATCGCCGGCGTGTGCGCCGGTCTCGCGCATCATTTCGGCCTCGACGTGTCGCTGATGCGGGTCCTCTACGTCCTCGTCTCGATCCTCTCCGCCGCGTTTCCGGGAATTCTCGTTTACATCATTCTCTGGATCGTCATCCCGGAAGAGCCGGCGTGAGTCGTCCCCGGATTCTGGTCACCAACGACGACGGGATCTTCTCCGAGGGTATCGAGCGGCTGGCCGCGGCGTTGTCGGAAGTCGGCGACGTCTACACGGTAGCCCCCGACCAGGAGCGGAGCGCCGCCGGGCACGCGTTGACGCTCGACGTACCCCTGCGGGCCAAGGAGATCGGTGAAAAAAGGTGGTCGGTCAACGGGACGCCGACCGACTGCGTGAACTGGGGCGTGCTGCACCTGCTGCGGGACGAGCGGCCGGGCCTCCTCTTTTCCGGCATCAACCTCGGCCTGAACCTGGGGGACGACGTCACCTACTCGGGCACGGTATCCGCGGCGTTCGAGGGAGCGCTCCTCGGAATCCCCTCGGTGGCGGTTTCGCAGGAGATCGAGAAGGGTTTCACGTTCGATGCCGCCGCGGAGTTCTCGACGCGCCTCGCGCGGCACCTCCTGGGCAAGTCACTTCCGCCGAAAACGCTCGTGAACGTCAACGTGCCGGCCGGAGCGGTGCGCGGGGTCCGCGTCGGGCGGCTCGGAACCCGCCGCTACGGGGAGACCGTCATCGAGAAGACCGACCCGCGCGGCCGCCCCTACTACTGGATCGGCTCGACTATCCCGGTGGGGGAGATCGAGGAGGGGACCGACATCATCGCGGTCTCTCAGAAGTCGATCTCGCTGACCCCGATCCACCTCGACCTGACGGCGTACCACGCCATGGAGCTGCTGGAAGGAATCGCGTCGGACCTGTCGCGGGTCGCGGAGCCGGTCAGCCGCCGCGGTTAATAAGCCAGTACCTTCCGGGCGGCCTCGAGCACTTTCTCGGCAGACGGCAGGATCGCGCGCTCCAGGATCCGGTTGAAGCCCACCGGCGTGAACGTCGAACCCACCCGCCCGATCGGCGCATCCAGGGAGGGGAAGACCGCCTCCTGGATCTGAGACGCGATCTCCCCGCCGAATCCGCCGTGCACCTTGTCCTCGTGCGCGACCAGGAGCCGGCTCGTTTTCCGGACGGATTCCGCGATTGCATCGAGGTCCAGCGGGACGAGGGAGCGGAGGTCCAGGACTTCCACACTTTTGTTCAGTTTCTCGAGTTCCGCCGCGGCTTCGAGCGCGAAGTGCACCGGCGTGCCGTAGGCCGCGATCGTCAGGTCGGTCCCCTCGCGCCGCCGGCGTGCCTTGCCGAACGGCACCGCGAACTCCCCGGGCACCGAAGCTCGGGCCATCGGGTTGTTGTAGAGGTACTTGGGCTCCAGGAACAGCGTGATGCCGCGCGAGCGGATCGAGGTGCGCAGGAGGCCCGCCGCGTCGTCCGCGAACGCCGGGTAGACCACGCGGATGCCGGGCAGCGTCGTGAGCCATCCCTCGATGTTCTGGGAGTGGTAGAGGCCTCCGCCGATGTACCCGCCGGACGCGATCCGCACCGTGACGTTGGGAACGAACTTTCCGTTCGTCCGCCAGTACTCGTGGGACATCTCGACCATCTGCTCGGCCGCCGGCCAGAAGTAGTCCGCGAACTCCGCCCCCTCGACGATGACCCGGATGTCCTCGGAGAGCCTCGAGAATCCGTCGGCGGTCCCGAGGATGTAGTCCTCGGCGATCGGGCCGTTGAATACCCGCCGCGGCCCGAACTCCTGCTGCATGCCCTTCGTGACGTTGAAGACGCCGCCCTTGTCGCGATAGGCGACGTCCTGCCCCCAGATGTAGGTGTCCGGGTTGCGGCGGAACTCCTCTTTCAGGGTCTGGTTGATGGACTGGACGAGGGTCATCGTTTCGCCGGAGCCGTCGGGCAGGCCCTCCGGCCATTTTTCCGGCGTCCAGGGCTCGGGGGTCACGTAGTCGAAGATCGACTCGGGCTTCGGGTCCGGGGCATTGCGCGTCCGGTCGGCCGCTTCCTCGTACGTCTGCAGGTTGTGGGCCTCGATCGCAACGATCTCCTCCTCGGAGAGGAGGCCGTTCTCCATGAGCGTGCGCCGGAAGCGGGGAAGCGGATCGGCCTCGCGCGCCGCGGCGAGCTCCTCGGGCGAGCGGTACAGCTCGTGCCGGTCGGAGTTCGAGTGCGAGTGGATGCGGACGACCGGGGCGTAGACGATCGCGCAACCCGCGCCGGTCCGGACGTACTCGACCGCCTCGCGCATCGCGCGGAAGGAGTCGAAAACGTCGAGCCCGTCGCAGTGGACGATCTTCAAGTTCAGCAGTCCCGAAAAGTTGTCGGAAACCGTCGGGTTTGCGGTCTGATCGATCTTGGGCACCGAGATCCCGTAGCCGTTGTCCTGGATGACGAAGACGACCGGCAGCTTCTCCCGGGAGGAGCCGTTCAAGGCCTCGTAGAAGTACCCCTCGGAGGTCGACGACTCACCGAGCGAGCAGAAGACGATCGAGTCCTTCTCGTACGTTTTGATCGCCCGGCCGAGGCCCGCCGCGTGTTGCGCGTGGTTGGCCACGCAGGACGACACGTTCTGGATCCCGATCTCCGGTTTGGCGAAGTGGTTGGACATGTGCCGGCCGCCCGAGGCGACGTCGTCGGCCTTCGACATCCCGTTCAGGATGATCTCCTCGGCGGTCAGGCCCGCGGCCACGCAGGTCGTCAGGTCCCGGTAGTAGGGGAAGAGGTAGTCCCGCCCCGGGCGGAAGGTCATGCCGAGGGCCAGCTGGATCGCGTCGTGCCCGGCGCACGGCGCGTGGTAGCTCCAGCCCAACCCCTGCTTCAGGTAATTCGGGGCCTTGTCGTCCAGCACCCGCGCCAGGTGCATGAGCGCGTACCACTTCTTCAGCTCTTCCCGCGAAATCCCGGCCATCGTTGCGGGATACGCGAGTTGAGCGGTCTCTCGAGGCGTCAATAGTCCCTCCCTAGTGCGTTCGAGACAGCGGGAACGCTCATTTTAGCCGGTTTACTCCATCCCCGCCCGTAACTCCAGCCGGGTGCAGGCCTTCGGCGGGGCGGCCTGCTACCATCAGGCAAAATGCCCTTCCAACCGGAGAGTCGGTCTCCGGCCCTGCGCGAGGACGCGCTGCGCCGGGAGATGGTGGAGCACTACGTGGCGACCCGGGGCGTCGACGACCCCCGGGTGCTCGCCGCGATGCTCGAGGTCCCCCGGCACCGCTTCGTCCCCGAGCCTCTCCGGGCGAAAGCCTACGGCGACCACTCCCTGCCCATCGGTCTGGGCCAGACGATCTCCCAGCCCTCGGTCGTGGGACTCATGACGCAGCGGCTCGCGGTCCAGCCGGGCCAGAAGGTCCTGGAGATCGGGACCGGCTCGGGCTACCAGGCCGCGGTGCTCTCGCGGCTCGCCCGGACGGTGTACTCGCTGGAGCGCCTGGACGAGCTCGCGCGCGCGGCCTCGGCGATCCTGCGGGAGCTCGACTATCAGAACGTCTCGGTCAAGACCTTCGACGGCACTTACGGTTACCCCGCCGCGGCCCCCTACGACCGCATCCTGATCACGGCGGGATCGAACGAGATCCCGGAAACCCTCCTCGAACAGCTCGCGGTCGGCGGGCGTCTCGTCGCGCCGGTGGGTCCGCCCGAGAGACAGCGCATCCGCGTCGTGCGCCGTCGCAAGACGGATTTCGCGCGGGAGGACGGGGAGGAGGTCGTCTTCGTGCCGCTGATCGGAAGGTTCGGGAGGGCGCCGGCCTGAGCGCGCGGCGGGCGGTGGTCTCGGGACGCGTGCAGGGCGTCGGCTTCCGTTTTTTCGCGGAGCAAGCCGCGAAGAAGGCCGGGGTCGCGGGATGGGTGCGCAACCTGCCGGACGGCCGGGTCGAAACCGTCGTGGAGGGGAGCGACGACGCGGTCGAGCGATACCTGGCGGAGCTCCGGAAGGGGCCTTTCGGTTCGCGGGTGACCGACGTCGCCGTCGAGGAACGGCAGCCCGGGAATCTCGAGTCGTTCGAGATCACCCGGTGATCGACCTTCGGCCGTTCGTCCGGGACGTGCCGGACTTCCCGACGCCGGGCATCCTGTTCCGGGACATCACGCCCCTGCTCGCATCTCCGGAAGCGTTCTCCGCCGCGATCGCCGCGATGGCGGGGCCCTTCCGGAACGACCGTCCCCGGAAGATCGTGGGGATCGAGGCCCGCGGCTTCATGTTCGGGGTGGCCCTGGCGCGGGAGCTCGAAGTGGGGTTCGTTCCGGCCCGCAAGCCCGGAAAGCTCCCCCGGAAGACGGAAAGGATTTCCTACGGCCTGGAGTACGGGTCCGACGGCCTCGAGGTGCACGCCGATGCATTCGAGCCGGGAGAACGCGTCCTGATCGTGGACGACGTGCTGGCGACGGGCGGAACGGCGGCCGCGGCGTCCGAGCTCGTGGAGAGGCTGGGCGCCAATGTGACCGGGCTTACCTTCTGCATCGAGCTGTGGGAGCTCCACGGCCGGGAGAAGTTGGGGGGCCGCCCGGCGCACGCCGTGCTGGTATTATGAAGGGGGCGCTCCTCCCGAAGTGACCACCGCAACCACTTAAATGGCCGAAGAACGAATCCTCATCGTCGACGACGACGAGGACATTCTGTTGATCGTTCAGACGATCCTGGCCAACGCCGGCTACTCTGTCCTCGTTGCGCGCAACGGTCGCGAAGGCGTCGACCTGGCGCTCGAGACCCGGCCGGACCTGATTCTCCTGGACGTGATGATGCCGGAGCTGTCGGGCTGGGAAGTCTGCACGACGCTCAAGAACGCCCCCGAAACCCGCCAGACGCCGATCGCCATGATGACGGTCAAGAGCGAGATCCGGGACCTCATCACCGGCATGCAGGTCGGGGCCGACGACTACATCACCAAGCCGTTCACACGGCGCAAGCTCCTCCAGACCGTCCGCCAGCTCCTCGACCAGCGCGGCGAGACCACGCCGGCCTTCCTGTCTTCGGACAACAACCAGGTCCGATTCAAGACGCTGCTGTTCGATTCCGTGACCGAGCTGCCGACCGTGCCGGTCATCATCGATGCCCTCCGGGATCGGCTCCTCGACAGCCGCGACCTCGCGGTGCTCTACGTGGACGTCGAGCAGTACAGCCACATCGAAGAAGCTTACGGCTGGGAGGCGTTCGACGGCCTGCTCCGCCATGCCGCGAAGGCTCTGCGCCGGATGGTCGGGACGATCTTCGCGACCGAGGACTTCGTGGCCGTCAACCGGACTGGGGGATCCGACTTCTACGTACTCACGAACCTCGACGGGGGAGACGAGGCGCTGGCGCGACTGCAGCGCAAGGCCCGCCAGGTCGAAGAATCCCTCCGCGGGACGCTGGACGAGGCGTTCAACTCCCGGATTCACAAGCGCATCGGCGTCTTCGTCGGCCACGCCATCATCCGGGCGAACCCGCAGATGCGGGTCGAAAGGCTCGTGTACCGCGCACTGCGGGAGGCGGTGACCGTCGCGACGACGAAGGAGCGCGAACGCCAGGCCCTCCTCAACGACGCATTCAACGAGATCCTCCGGAAGCGCCGGATCCGGACGGTCTATCAGCCGATCTTCGACCTCAACACGATGGAGCTCTTCGGACACGAGGCGCTGACCCGGGGGCCGCTCGATTCTCCGTTCGAAAGCCCCGACCTCCTCTTTCAGTTCGCGGGCGAGCACGAGGCGACCTGGGACCTCGAGCAGCTGTGCCTGGAGTCGTCCGCGACCCACTACCAGTCCACTCCGGAGAGCCTGCTCTTCCTGAACATGGAAGCGGACTCGGTCGAGGCGCTGGCGACTCGAGGCCTTCAGGCGCTCGCACCCCTCTTGAACCTGCGGCACCAGGTCGTGCTGGAGGTGACCGAGCGATCCGCGATCGGGGACATCCCGGTTTTCCGGGAGTCGCTCGCGATGCTTCGTGACCACGGTTTCCGGATCGCGATCGACGACGCGGGCTCCGGATACGCCTCTCTCCAGTCGATCGCGGAGCTGCGCCCCAACTTCCTGAAGGTCGCCAGCACACTCGTCACCGGACTGCATCAGGACACGATCAAGCGGGACGTCGTCGAGATGCTCCTGACTCTCTCCCGGCGCATCGACGCGCTCTGCGTGGCCGAGGGGATCGAAACGCCCGAAGACCTGGAAGAGTGTCGCCGACTCGGGATTCCGTACGGCCAGGGTTTCTACATCGGCGTGCCCGAAGAAGTGCCGGCGCTTCAGCCCGCCCGCGATTTCAGCTTCGCTCGGCCCCGGAAATCCGAGCGCGAGTAGCACGTCGCGCGCGCGACGTGTCTGGCCGTCCCCGCTCTGGTCGCGCGAGCGAGCGAAGCGAGCGGAGCGCGACGGTACTGGGGCCCGCTCTGGTCGCGGCGCGAGAAGTCTCCCGAGGTAATCGAGGGAGGAGGCTCTCGCCGCGGGAGCGCGAGCGCGACGGTACTGGGGCCGGGCAGACTCGAACTGCCGACCTAAGGTTTAGGAAACCTTCGCTCTATCCAAACTGAGCTACGGCCCCACAGGGGCACCGAGTCTACTCGCGCAGCGGAGTCCTCTACTTCTGGGACGGCTTCGCTTTCCGGATCACGGCGGCCGCTTTCTTCGCGTCGGCCGCGGACTCGAAGCCCAACACCGCCGAATAGCGCCGGCCCACGACCTGCGCCATCAGGAAGATCAGGTTGATCCGGGCTTCCGCGATTCCGGAGGCGATTGCGGCGCCCAGGCCGGGCCGGTCGTCGCCGTCGACCAGAAGGGCCGGGATGCCGGAGTTCGAGAGCCCGGCGCCGCGCGCGGCGTCGGCCGCCTTCCGTCCGGAGACCGGGTAGACCTCGATCGCCGCGCGGTTCTCGTCGCCCGGGATCCGATAACCCATGACGACCCGGAGGTTCGCTCCGGCGCGGGCGAGCGGGACGAGCGCTCCGGCCAGCGCACCCGGCCGGTTCGCGACCTCGCTCCGCCACAAAGTGACCTGCTTGACGCTTACCGCCATGACTCCTCCTTCTTGGACTGCTGCGGGTGCAGGTTTCTGAACTGTTGCGGGTGCAGGGCCGTCGGCCCTGTCCCCGCGACTTGCTCAGGCCTGTCCCCGCGACTCACTCAGATGTTGCTCGGCAGCTTGAGCATTCGCTTCAGCCGCCGATCGAGAAAGCGGTCCGACGCCAGGGCCTTCAGCGGAATCAGGATCTTCGCGAGCGGCGCGACACGGTAGCGGGTGCGCGGACGCCGGGACTCGATCGCCCGCACGATGACCCGGGCGACGAGCTCCGGGCTGCGCTTGCCCCGCTGGAACTCCTTTTCACTGGCGCGCTCCGCGTTCGCGTAGAAGGAGGAGTACGGCCCGGCCGTCCCGAGAATCCTCGCCCTGGCCTCCCGGGTGCGGTCCCCGAAGCGGGTGCCGATCGGGCCCGGCTCGATCACCACCACACGGATCTTCCAGGGGGCGACCTCCACCCGGAGCGCGTCGGAAACCGCCTCGAGCGCGTGCTTGGAGGCGCAGTAGGGCCCGGCGAATGGGATCGAAATCTTCCCGGCGACGGACGACACGTTGACGACAGTCCCCGCCCGCGCCTCGCGCATCGCCGGCAGGACCGCCCGTAAGACGGCGACGGATCCGAAAAGATTGACGTCGAACTGGCGCCGCCACTCCGCCGCGGAGACGTCCTCGATCGCGCCGTACTGGCCGTATCCGGCGTTGTTCACGAGCGCGTCGATCCGGCCGGCTCTGGAGAGCACGGCGGCGACCCCTTCGGCCACGGACGTCTCGTCGGTCACGTCGATCGCGAGGGTGTCGATGCCGCGCGCCGCGAGGTCGGTGAGGTCTTCCCGGCGGCGACCCGACGCGAAGACGCGGTGTCCCCGGGCGGCGGCTTCGACCGCGGTCGCCCGCCCGATCCCGGTGGAACAGCCGGTCACGAGAATCACCTGTGGCTTCATGGCTTGCCCGTCGGGGATGTTACCCTTCGGGCGGCGCGTCCATGTCCTACGCGGAAAAGAACCTCGCTCCCGGCGAAACGATCGTCTACCGCGCCCGGTACCACTGGATCTATTACCGGACGGCCCTCGCGCTCCTGCTCGTAGCGGCCGTGTTCGCGCTGTGGTGGTGGCTCGGGAGCCGACTCGGATCGGCGTCGACCTCCTCGTTCTCCAGGTACGGCGCGCTGCTCTTCCTCGGCGCCGCGGTCGCGGCGTTCCTCGTCCGCCGGGTCCGCAACGCCGCTGACGAGTTTGTGGTGACGAACCGGCGCGTCCTCCGGAAGCTCGGCCTCTTCGCGCGCGAGGCGGAGCACGCGCCTATCGAGAAGATCCAGGACATCACGATCGACCAGGGAATGACGGCCCGGCTCCTCGGCTACGGGACGGTTGCTCTCGAGACCGCGTCGGAGCGGGGACGCATCGTGTTTCCGGACATCGCCCGTCCCGAGGCGTTCCGCAACGCCATCTGGGGACAGGGGACCGTGACGCCCGGCGTCCCCGGCGCAATCCCGGCCCCGGCAGCGGCGGTCGCGTCGCCTCCGGCCGCGCAGAGGCTCGCGGACCTGGAAGACCTGCGCACCCGCGGGCTGTTGTCGACCGAGGAGTACGCCCGGAAACGCGAGGAAATTCTGAAGTCGCTGTGAGAGTGAGAGCCGCGCCGTCGCCCGCCCCTCTCCCCGGTAAACCCCGGCCTCGGCCGATCGTCTATCGGTTGTGCCGGTTCTGGCCATGATCCCGCGCGAGACGGACCCGGGCGTCGATGAAGCGCGCCGGATCGAGGAGATCCGCGCCGGCAACACGGAGGGGTTCGAGTACTTCGTCCGCCAGTACCAGCGCAAGATCACGCGCGTCGCCTACCGGCTCCTCCGCGACATGGGCGAGGCCGACTGCGCCGCCCAGGAAAGCTTTCTCCGGGCCTGGCAGAACCTGGGCGAGTTCCGCGAAGGATCCACGTTCGAGACCTGGCTGACCCGCATCTGCATCAACTGGTGCAAGGACCGGCTGAAGCGGCGTCGGCTGGTGGTCTACTTCCACCAGGTCGCGGACGACGGCGGCGACGAGATCGGCCCGCGCGACACGGCGCCGCACCCCGATCCGTCTCCGGAGCGCCGCGCGATGTCGCGGGAGATCCGCGAGCGGCTGCGCGATGCGATCGAGACGCTGTCCCCCCGCCAGAAAACCGTGTTCACGCTGAAGCACTTCGAGCAGCTCTCGATCCCGGAGATCGCCGAGCTCACCGGGCTCGACAGCGGAACGGTGAAGTCTCACCTGTTCCGCGCGGCGCACAAGATCCGGGAGCGCCTCCGCGACCTTCGAAGGAAGGCCTGACGTGGAGCTCGAGAACCGGACCAGCTCGGACAGTCACCTGACCGACGATGCCCTCTTCGCGCTCGCACTCCCGGCGGCGGGCATCCCGGAGGCGCTCCCCGCACACCTCCTGGAGTGTCCCCGCTGCGCGCGTGCTCTCGCCGACTGGAAGAGCGCGGTTCGGGACCTGGGTGAGAGGGACGAGGACGTTCTCGATCGGCGCACCGCCGAGGACTGGAACGCGGTCGAGGAGGCGACGCTGTCGGCCATCCGCGGCGAGGGCGCACCGGGGCGGGGACGGCCGCAGACGCTGCGCTGGGCGCTTCCCGTGGCCGCAACCCTTCTCGTCTTCGGGCTGCTCGTGAGCGGAATGCAGGAGCCGCCGCGTGTCCCCGACGCCCTCGACGACACCGCACAACTCTCGGCGCAGGACCAGGCGGACGAAGCCCTGCTGCGCGACGTCGACTCGATGGCGAGCGGAGACGACGGGTCGGCTGATTGGGGCTCGCTCGCCCCCGACCCGGCAACCCCGGATCCGGTTCCGGCCGCGGAGGACCGCTCGTGAGGGCGCTCGCGGCGGCCTTGCTGCTCGCGGCGCTGGCCGTTCCCGCGACCGTTCGGGGCGCGGACCTGCCGCAGGGCAAGTGGTGGAAGCATCCGCGCGTCGCGGCCGAGATCAACCTGACTTCCGACCAGGTCCGGGAAATCGACGCCATCTTTGCCCACGCCCGGCCGAAGCTGGTCGATAGAAAGGCGGAGCTCGAAAAGAGAGGGGGAGACCTCCAGGACGCCATCGATTCGAATGCCGACCGCCGGGAGATCGCGGCGAGGGTCGAGGCCACCGAGGCGGCCCGGACGGAGCTTCAGAAGACCCGTATCCTGATGCTGCTCGACATGAAGCAGGTCCTGAGGCCGGAGCAGTGGGAGCGATTGCAGCGGTTGCGGCAGGAGATGCGGCAGCAGCGCCGGGAACGTTTCGGCAGGTTCCTGGAACGGCGGCGCGGCGGCGACCGCCCGCGCTGATTAGAAATCCCCCGAACCCCCTAGAACGTCAGCCGCGCGGCGAGCCCTCCCGGGATCGGCACGACGTCGAATTCGGCGGTGGGTTTCTCTTCCCGCGCCCGGCGGTGCCGCGCCACGATGAACCGTCCGATCGCCGTCCCGAGGACCGCTCCCGCGACGACGTCGCTCGCGAAGTGCACGTGGTCGTTCACGCGGTCGAAGCAGACGAGAGTCGCCGCGGCATAGGCGACGGTCGGCAGCACCCACCCCTTCGACCGCATCGCGATCACCGACGCCACGGAGAACGCCTCCGTCGCGTGCCCGGACGGGAAGGAGTCGTGGGACGAGCCAAAGCGGAAGCGGGTCTCGCCGTTGGACTCGAATGGCCGCTCGCGCCCGAACCCCTGCTTGAAGACGCGTCCCAGAAGGCCGGCCAGGAAACCCGCCTCCAGCGTCTCCCGCCCGATCTCCCGGACGTTCCAGTCGCGAATGACGTAGCCGGTCAGGAGGAAGCCCACTCCGACCTGGGGTCCCAACCCCCCGCCGAAGCGGGTCGTCGCATTGGACACGCGGTCTGTGAAATGCGACCGGTTCTGCTGCATCTCCTGGTCGATCTTCTTGTCGGCGAGCATCAGCCCGCCGACGACCAGGACGACGCCGCCGAACCTCTCCCAGTCGGGGGCGGCCCAGTGAGCGGGAGCGGTCACGATCGCGTACGAGTCGGCGACGTAGCGCTTCGCCTCGACCTTCACGTCACGCCAGAAGTCCCGGGGGCGCAGCGAGGGACGGGTCGGCGGCGGCTCTCTGGGCGGCTCCGGCTTCTGCGGCGGTTCCGACGTCGGCGGCGGAGTCGGCTCGGGCGGCGGAGCCTCCTGCGGCGGAGTCTCCTGCGGAGGAGCCTCCTGGAGGATCGCTGGTGGGGCGACCGTTTCCGCCGCCACGGCCGGCGCGTCTTCGGGCGCGGCCGGGGCCGGAACTTCGGCAAAGACGGCGGACCCGATCAGGCTCGCCATCAGAACGACCGCCACGGCCTTCACGCCTGCCACGTCCTGCAAGTCTCCAGCCTCCTTCATGAACCGCGGGTTACGATCGAGCCGTGGACCCCACCGCACGGGCTCGCGTCATCGAGTACGTCAAGCCCCTGGCCGTGGGCCTGGACGGGGTAACGTACTACGGCGACGTCGAACGGGTGGGCGCCGCATGCGAGAAAATCGCCGCCGGCCGGGACGACCTGGACCGGGACCTTCTGTACCTGCTGGCGGTCTTCTCGGGCCAGGAGAAGTGGGTGTCCCGATTCGGACACAGGAGCCGAACCGAAATCTTTCTCCACTCGGTCGGAATCGATGCCCGGACCGTCGCCGCGCTGTGGCGGGGTCTCGGACGCCTCGAGCGCGACCCCCGCACGCCGGAAGAGGAGATCGTCCACGACGCCGTGACCCTGGAGAGCCTGGGCGCTTACGGGATCAGCCGCATGCTCCTCGAGGGCTACCGCGAGCGGCTCGACTTCGGCGAGACCGCCGACGCGATCGACGAAGCGTCGAAGGTTCCGCTGCGAACGGACGCCGGCCGGAGTCTCGCCGCCCCGAGGATCGCGGCGATGAAGGAGTTCTCGCAGCGACTCCGGGAGGAATACCGGGAGTTCGCGCCCTAGCCGGAGTCAGACGATCGATCGCCCGCCGTCCACGCGGATGACCTGGCCGGTCAGGAACTCCGGACCCGCGCAGAGGAACACCACGGTTGCCGCGACGTCGTCGGCCGAGCCGATCCGCTTCGCGGGCAGGCGTCGGGCCAGGCGTTCGACGTCCTCCGCGGACGTGCCCTCCGGCGGCAGCACCGTTCCGGGAGCGACGCCGTTGACCGAGACGTCGGGGGCGAGGGCGACCGCGAGCGCGCGGACGAGACCCTCGACCGCGGCCTTGGAAACAGAGTGTGCGAAGTAGTTGCGCTCCGGGCTCTCGGCGAGAAAGTCGGAGACGAGGAC
>JBBQKV010000017.1:0-30445 GCA_038327245.1 Acidobacteriota bacterium | reverse complement strand
CCGACGCCGACCCGGATGCGGGAACGGCCGCCCCAGTGTGAACCACCGCCGCCGTGGTGTGAGCCGCCCCGGAAATGCGACCCGCCGCCGGAGTGTGAACCGCCCCGCCTCTGCGCGAGCGCGGGCGCCGCCGAAAGCGAGAGCGCGACCAGACCGACGGCGAGTAATGTGAGCCTCTTCATGGACAGTGCCTCCCACCTCTGCAGGAGCAAAGCCGACGCCACCTTTGATTCGCGCCGTCGGATCCGCAAGTTGCGCACCCCCATGGGGTTACCGGTGGTCGGCAAGTTTGCGGCAAAGACCGCCTGACCTCCCGGAAGGCCAAACCGTCATCTCGAGGAAACGCCGGTGGTCCTTTCCGCCCGCGCGGGCCCCGAGGTCGTGGTCCAGCCGCGCGCGCGGAGACCGCGGCCGAGTCCGCGCAGGTAGTCGTCCCGGAGAACCCGGTCGAGCGCCCGCCGCGCCCCCGGTACCTCCCACCGCTCGGCGAGCGAAGCGAACGCCGCGCGGAGGCGGTCCGTCGCGCCAGCCCCGTTCAAAAAAGCGAGGGCCTGGGGGACGCCCAGAAAATCGCCCAGCTCCGGATGTTTCTCGAAGAAGATCGAGGCGGCCTCGCCGGATCGTTCCTGCCGCCGCCGGAAGGAGGAGAACGTGACGTCGTGATGGTGGCGCGCGACGGCTTCCGGACGGTAGAGGATTTTCATGCCCCGCTTCGACAGCCGGTACGCGAGCTCGATGTCCTCCCACGCCGCATGCGGAAATGTCGTGTCGAAGAGGCCCGCCTCTTCGAGAAGCCGCCGCGGCAGCGAGATGTTCGACGTGTAGAAGAAGTTGAACGGAACCGAGTCCGGATCCTCGATCAGGGCGTATCCGAACTGGAGTCCGAACTCGTTGATGTGGTGGAGAAACGGGGACACGCTCCGCTCCGCCGGCCAGGTGGTGTAACCGAGAACGGCGACGGGGTCCGCGCCGTGCAGGGCGTGGGCCCGCGCATGCACCGCGAGGAACGCCGGCTCGGGCACCGTATCGTCGCCCAGGAAGACCACCACATCGCCGCGCGATTCCGCCACCCCACGGTTGCGCGCCCGCGCCGGCCCCGAGTTCGCCTGGGTAAAGGAACGCAGCGGGTAGGCCGATCGAAACGCCCGCAGCCGCTCGGAGGTCGAGTCGCCGGACCCGTCGTCCACGACGACGACCTCGAAGGCGGGCGGGCCCTCCTGCCGGCCGAGCGCCTCGAGAACCCGGAAGAGCGTTTCGGGGCGCCGGTGGGTGGGGATGACGACGGAGTACGGAGTCGTCACGTTCCCCCTCCCACGAAGATCTCATCGAGGGTCGTCCGCAGGAGCCGCGGCGCGGACGCGAGGAACTCCCGGAAGAACTCGGAATCGAACCGCTCGTCTCCCGGATAGGTCGGCACGAGCCGGAGCGGGAACTTCGCGAAGATCTCGGAGTCGGGTCGCCGCCGCTTCGACTGCACGGCCCGCCGCTTCGCGGCGAGCGACTCCTGGCTGCGGTGGATCCAGAGAAGGGCTCTCAGGTGAGCGAGCGTCAGGGGATCGTCGAGCCGCGCGGACGAGCCGGTCCGCTCCGCGATCCCGAACAGACGGCGCGCGAACGACGGAGTTTCCCGTTCCTCGTAGGGATCCCTCGCGAGCTCGGCCGCGCCCGGGTTCCGGGCCGCGATCATTTCGGAGATGCGCGTCAGGAAGGCCGCGAGCACCGACGGCATGAGTGCCGCGAAGTAGTCGCGGTCGAAGTTCTTGTATGCCGTGGCGAACGCGTTCTTCTCGAAGAGGTAGCCTCTCGAAAAGACCCCGAGGGCCTCCCCTGTCGCTCCGCCGCGGTGGCGGGCGCGGGCGCGCGGCTCGGCCACGATCCGGCGCCCGAAGATCCACTGCCTCCAGCCGAAGTCGACGTCTTCGAGGTAGGCGAAGTAGTCCTCGTCGAATCCGCCCGAGGCAAGGAACTCGTCGCGGCGGACCGCCATCAGGCCTCCGCAGGCGAAGAGCCGCTCCTCCCCCGGGGCCGAGCCCGCGAGGGCTTCAACCGGACGGCCCACCTCCTTCTGGAACGCGTGGCCGTCGAACGTCAAGAAACCGTCGGAGAAGTCGTTGCGCTCGCCGGCGAGGTCGGTCAGCCGGCCGGCCACGGCGACGACGTCGGGCTCGGCGCGGGACAGCGCCTCGGCCAGCAGGAGCGGCGCTTCCGGCAGGACGACCGCGTCGTCGTTCACGAACAGGAGAACCGGCGCCCGCGCGGCCTCGGCGCCCAGACGGCACCCCGCCGCGAAACCGACGTTCGCGCCGGCGACGACCCGGCGGGTCGCGGGATGGCGCCGCAGCAGCTCGTCGACCGAGAGGCCCGACGCGTTGTCCACGACGATCACTTCGGCGGCCAGCCGGCCGCGGCAAGCCTCGTCGAGCGCCGCGAGCGCCTCGAAGAGCTGCTTCGGCCCCCGATGGTGGACGACGACGATGGAGGCGTCGGGCCGCTTCATGCGCGTCGGCCGAAGCGGCGCCAGAATGGGGGCTCCGCGGGTTCCGGGAGCGGCAGCCGGAGCGGGTCGATCCGCGCGCGCCGGCACCAGGAGAGAAGAGGTTGCGCCACGACCTCCCACTTCCGCTCCGCGGCGAACCGCCGGGCATCCCGCCCACGCGCCGCGCGTCGTTCCGGGTCCCGGAGCGCGTCGACGATCGCGGACCCGAGCGCCTCGCTCGATCGCTCGACCCGGCGTCCGCCGCCGGCGTCCTCGAGCTCGCGGGCGAGGGTTCCTCCGGCGATCGAGACGGAGGTGAGCCCCCCCCACGCCGCGTCGAGAAGGCGCGTTCGGTACGCCACGTCCGACTCGAGGCCGTTCGACGAAATCGAAACGAGCAGGTCTGCCGCGGCGTAGAGGTCCGCGCGGCGGTCGTACGGCACCCACGGCGAGAAGCGGATGGAGGCGCCCGCCGGATCGAGCTCATGGGCGCGCCGCAGAGTCTCGCCGTAGACGCGCTGCGGCGTGGTCTCGGGATTCGGGCTTTCGAGAAACAGCAGGCTCGCTCCCGGCACCGCGCGCAGCACGGCGGGCCAGGCTTCCAGGAGCAGGGCGGGGTCGCTCCAGTCGTAGATTCCGCCGAAGAGAACGAGCGGTCCCCCGTCCGGGACGAGCACCGCGCGGCGGCCGGCCGCCCGGTCTCCCGCGGCGTCAGCGTCCGGAGCGCCGAAGGGGACGAGCGCGAGCAGGTCCGCGAGAGACGGGTCGTCCGGATAGTTCGCGGGACCGATGCGCCCCGCCGCGAACAGGGCGCCGGCATAGAAGAGCCGCTGCTCCGGCGAAGCGCAGAGGAAGAAGTCGGCGCGCGCCAGAGCCAGCTGCAGAGTCTCCCGGTCGTGCCGCGCGGTTTCCTCGCCGAGCGTCCGCGCGTAGTGGAGGTTCTCGATGGGGAAGGGATCGTAGAGGTCCGCGACGACCGGGACGTCGGGAACCTGGTGGAACCAGGAGTTCGCGGCGTGCCCCGACACGACCGCGACCTGCGAGCCCCCGGCCGCGCGCCCCAGATCGGTCGCGGCGACGACCGGAACGCCGCCGGACACTTCCTCCGCCTCGGCCGGATCGTTCGGGACCAGGAGGCGCACGTCGAACTCGCGGCCGATCGCGCGGGCGAGCTCCAGCGCCCGGATCCCCATCCCCGCCATGCGCGGGCGGATCGGCTCCGGAGCGAGCACGGAAACGGTCGTCCGCCGGCGCATCAGCTCCGGCCCCGGATCCGGTCCAGCAGGAGGTGCAGCTTCCAGCTCCGCGACGAGTAGATCTGCCCGAGGATGGCATTCAGCCGGTCGATCTCGGCATAGGTGTCGGTCAACTGCCGGTCGTACTCCTCGTTCTTCGCGAAGACCTCGGCGAGGCGGTCGTGGACCAGCTCGTTCTCGGCGAGCAGGCGCGCGCGTTCGGTCTGCAGCTCCGTCGTGAGCAGCTCGAGCTTCGCGGTCGTCAGAATCCGGGCCTCGGCGTGGGCGAGCGCGTCCGCCAGCTGCTGGTGGTTCTCGCGGTGATAGAGGAGCTCGCCCCGAGAGACCGTGTCGCGCTCGTACCAGAACGCGATCTGGGAACGGAGGCGGTCCAGGACGCGCGCGACCCCGTCCTCCGTACGGTGCGAGGCGTAGCGCTCGTAGATCTGGCGGCGCGCGGCCTGGAATCCGGCGGACCCCGCCTTTGCGTGAGAGGCCTCGCCCTGCTCTTCGAACACGCGATACTCGCAGGTCACGGCGCGGACGTGACGGAACGCGGTTTCGAAGGACGCTCGGATCAGGAAATCCCAATCCTCCGAAAAGTCGAGGGAGGCGTCGAAACCACCGAGCTTCCGATAGAGCGCCCGGGGCATCAGCAGCGTGTGCAGCGGAATGTAGTTGGCGAGGAGAAGGTAGTCGGGGTCGAAGTCGAGCGAGTACTGGAGTGTCCGGGGACCCGCCTTCCACTCCCCCGCTTCGAATCGGTAGAGAACCGTGACCGCGTCCGAATAGACCACGGGCTGGGGACCCGACCGCTCCGCCGCGATCAGCCGTTCGAAGTGATCCGGGAAGCAGCGATCGTCGTCGTCCAGGAATCCGACGAGGTCCTCGCGGGCCGTCTCCACGCCGAGGTTCGCGGCCGCGGAGCGTCCCCGGCGCTCCGGAAGCTCTTCGAGAGAGATCTCGAACGCGTCCCGAAAGGGCTCCGCCACCGAGCACACCGAACCGCCTCCATCGTTGACGATGACGACGCGAGTCGGGCGCGCGGTCTGCGCCCGCAGGCTGGCGAGCGCTTCGGCCAGGAGAGCCGGGCGGTTCCGCGTGCGGACCACGACCGCGACCGGCGCGGGCCCGCGCGTTCCGTCTCCAATGACCGCGGGCCCGATCGCGCGCCGGAACTCCTCCAGGGAACGCGTGGAGACTTCCGACCACGGCACCACGCGAAACGCCTCGACCGGGCCGGAGCCCGCCAGCGTCAGACGGCGGTACGCGTTCAGGCCCTGGAGCGCCCCGGCGTAGTCGCGCACGTTCTGCTGGGATGCGTACTCCCGGAGCGCCGCGTTCTTGCGGCCGGACACGCCGGCGATGTCCACCAGCGCGTTCGGGAGAAAGGGCTGGGAGATCTCGTAGAACGCGAGGCGGAGAAAGCGGAAGCGGTCGTGGTCCGGGTCCTCGGGCCGCGACGACGCGACCGCGCCGTAAAGGGCCTCGGAAAGCGCGCGATGGTCGGGGTGGATCTCCGCGGGGGACGGGCACAGAACGAGATCCGGCCGGAACTCGAGGAGCTGCTCCCGGACCGCAAGCTCCAGGCCTTCCGTGCCATCCGGGAGCGACCGGTCGGCCAACCCCCCGAAGACCGGCTCGGGCAGACCGAGCACGGCGGCGGCCTGGCGCGCCTCCCGGCGTCGGCGAGCCCCGTACGTCTCGGGTCCCTCCTCGGCCGCGCCCTCCTGGGCGGCTCCGTCGGTCGCGATCCAGATCCGGACGGCGCTGCCCCGGGACGACGCGAGCGCGAGAGAGCCTCCCGCGCCGAGCACCTCGTCATCCGGATGGGCGGCGAGGACGAGGATGCGGTCGGCGACCAGATCGCTCGCCTGGTAGGGGATGAGCTCTTCTTCCTTCACCCGGATGCCATCTTTTACGTGCGGGCGAGTTTATTCGCTTTGCGGAGCGGCCAGGAGTCTGTCCGGCAGGCTCCTAGACCAGGTCGTAAAGGGAGGGAACGAGGTGGGCGTTCCGGGCGAATCCGTCGGTTGCGGCGTCGTCGAAGCTCCGCGCGACGAAGGGAAACCCGGCGTCCCGCCGTTCGCCGGGGAGCGAGCGCAGCAGATGCGCGGCGGGTCCTCCGGGAGGCTCCCAGAAAACCAGCCGCGAGGCCCCGAGCCGCGCCGCCTCGGCCGCTGCCGCGGAGAAGAGCAGCGGGAGGTCCGACCCGTCTCCCTCGCGGCCCAGGAAGTCCGCGACGAGGGCGGTCTCTCCGGCGACCGAGAGGACCGCCCAAGCCCGGGTTTCGCCCGCAGCCTCTCTCCAGACCATCCGGTACCACCGCCCGGGCCGGGCGTGAAACCTCCAGTTCGCGCGCGCGCGGTCGCGCACCGGGGAGTGCGTCGCGACCCGGAGCGCCGCGGTCCAGAGCGGGTCGTAGCTCTCGCCGACGAAGTCGCCGGCCCGCGCGTCCGGCGGCGGTCCGGAGAAGGAGGAGCACGCGACGTGGACTTCGCTGATCGGGAAGAGCGTGCGCGTTCCCGCGATCGCGTTGCTGATCTCGAGCGCGCGCGGGTTGGGAAATCCGTAGCAGAAGGGCACCCCGCGCGAGCCCACCTCCTCGTAGAAAGCTTCCGTCATCGACCGGTAGATCCCCCGGCGGCCTCCCAGCCCCCGCACCGACGGGTCCGTCGCGACGTCCCCGACCGAGTAGCAGAGCGCGGGCGCGCCGTCGAGGATCATCTGCGCCCCCCAGCCCGCGTAGTTGCCCACTATCTCTTCCCCGATGAGCGCCACGACCCCGTACCACCCGTCCGGATTTTTTTCGAACTTCCATGACCACTCGTCTTCCGCCAGCTCCCGGCCGAAAACGCGCCGGAAGAGGTTCCGCACTCCCGGAGCATCGGCCGCGGTCGCCTCGCGGACCCGGAAGCCGCTCACTTCTTCTCCCACGCCCATGTCTCCAGGGGACGCCCGTCCACCGCGCGGAACACGCGCAAGTAGAGCCGGGTGCAGTCCAGGCGGCTCACGATCTCCTCCGGCAGAGAAAACCCCGCGTCGAGCGGCGCCGCTGCAAAGGGAAGCAGCGACGGGTTCGGAGAGATGGCGAGCCACGCACCGCTCTGCGCCGGGAATGCCGGGGAGGAGAGAGCGGGAAAGCCCGGTCCAGCCCGGCGCCGGTCGGCGCGGTCGAGGATCGCGCGCCCGAGCCAGCCGTACCGTCGGGTCCGGTAGACGCGACGCGACTTCGCCCGGCGCGCGGCGACATCGGGGTTCGCGGCGGCGCTCGCTCCCCAGAGGTGTCGGACCCGGGATCGGGGAACCAGCCGGAGGCGGAGACCGCGGGCTCGGACGCGGTCTTCCCACTCCGTCTCCTCGTACTCGAAGGGAAACCGCTCGTCGAAGCGGCCCACCCGGTCGAAGACGTCCCGGCGCGCCGCGAGGACCGCCCCCGTCAGGTGCGGGGCGAAGCCGCCCTCCTCCCAGAGACGCAGGGACTGCCGCGCGAATCTCGCGAACCGCGCCGCGTCGCGCGCCGGTCGCCGTCCCGCCGAGAGCTGCGCGAGGTCCGAGAAAAACCCGGGAGCCCAGCCGGCCGGAAGGAGAACGTGGCCGGCCGCGTCCCAGAAAGCGAGCGGAGCGGCGGCCCCGACAGAACGGTCGTCCACGGCTTCGAGGAGCGGGGCGATCGAGCCGGCCGCGAAGAGCACGTCGGAGTTGCAGAGGAGGATGCGAGAGGAGCTCGCCCCCGCCAGACCCGCGTTGACGCCGCCGGCGTATCCGCGGTTCTCGGCGAGCGGCAGGAAGATGTCCGCGCCGGCGGTCGCGAGCTCCGCGGCTTGAGCCGCACCGGACCCGCAGTCGACGAGCACGATTTCTCCGCGGACTCCCTCCGCCCGGAACGCCGCGGAGAGCGACGCCACGCAATCGCGCGCCTCGCGGGAGCTGCGGTGGCTCACGACGATGGCGGAGACGTCGGGAGACATCTACCGGGACGGGTCCGCTTCGCGGAAAGCCGTCTCCAGCCGCTCCGCGACCTTCGCCGTATCGAACGCAGCGGCCGCCGCCGGACCCGTCCGTCGGGCGCGTTCGCGCGCCTCCTCCGAGAGGAGCAGCGGGATCGCGTCTGCGAGCGCGTTCGGGTCGCCGTCCGCGAAGTAGCTCGCGGCGTCGCCCGCGAACTCGCGATGGGTCGGAGTATCCGAGAGGAGGCTGGGAACGCCGCAGGCCAGGGCTTCGAGCGCGGGCAGGCCGAACCCCTCCTCGCGGCGGGAGGGACCGACGAAAACGTCGGAAGCGCGGTATGCGAGGGGCATCCGGTCCGGGGCGAGGCCGTGGTGGTACTCGTCCACGAGGCCGGACCCGCGCTCCTCTTCCCGCGCCGGCAGGGGCGAGATCCGGCGGAGACGGAACCTGCCGCCGCGGCGGCGCCAGAGGGACAGTCCCGCCAGCGCAATTGCGATTCCCTTGACGTCGGCTTCCCAGGCGCCCACCACGAGCACCACCGGCGGATCTCCCGGCGGCCGCAGAGCCGCGGGCGAGAATCCGTTTCGCTCGAACGCCTGCCCGACGTTCGTCGCCGGACCGAATCCCTTCTCCTCCAGCCGGAGGCGGAGCGTTTCCGACACCACGAGCTTCCGCGTTGGAGCGCGGTAGGCCTCTTCGATCGAGCCGCGCGACGACGCGTAGAAAGAGAAGTCTCCCTCGTAGCCCTGGCACAGGTGGAACACGGCTCCCCGGGCCCCTTCGAGTGCCGGCGCGACCGTCGTCCAGAACGTTGCCACCCGAACGCCGGCCCGGGGAAGCTCGGCGGAGTCGCGGAATGCGGAACGCTCGAAGCGGGCCCGCGAGAGCGGGAACCAGTCGGGCCGGCCCTCCGGCGAGACGACCGCGACGCGATGGCCGCGGCGCGCGAGGGCCTCAGCCTGGAGGAGGGCAACCTTCACGCCGCCCGAGAGCGCCGTGGATTCCAGGAGGTACGCGATCTCCAGACTCACGGCGACGAAGCCCGGGCAACCGCGATCCACTGGTAAGTCGTCAGGCTCTCGCGGTCCGCTTCCGGGCCATCCCCGGCCCACCGGAGGAACGCCTCCGCTTGCGGCGCGGGCGCGCCGGGAGTTGCCTCGACCGTCACGTCCTTCCAACCCGCCTCCTCGAGAGCCTCGAGGAGAGACGTCCGCGTGAACCACCGCAGGTGGCCGGAGTCGGCGAGGCCGGCCGGCAGCGGATCGAACCGCCCGAGCAGGAGGTCCCGTGCGAGCGACAGGTGACCGACGTTCGGAACACTCGCGACCAGGGTCGCCTCCGGGAGAGCGACCTTGCGGGCCAGTCCGAGGACACCGATCGGGTCGTCGAAGTGCTCGAGAACGTCCGCGAAGAGCAGAGAGTCGAAGCGCTCCCCCGCTGCGGCCAGGTCCCGGAGCACAGCTCCCGCGTCCCCCTGCCGCACGTCGGCCAGACGCTGCCGCGCGAGCGCCGAGGCCGCGGAGTCGCGCTCGATTCCGACTGCGGCGAGCCCGGGACGCGCCCGGCAGAGCGCGGAGGCGGCCTCGCCCCCTCCGCAGCCCACGTCCAGGAGGCGCCGGATGGTCGCCGGGAATCGGCGCGTCACGTCGGCGCGATCTCCGCCGGGCGAGTCCTCGAAGACCATCGCGGTCAGACCTGGCGCGAAGGCGCGCGGCGTGGGCGCCGACGCCAGACGCCGAACGTACTCCTCCACCGTCTCCGGGGACCGCGGAGGGAAGTCGGAAGTCCGGAAGACGATCGCCAGCGCGACTTCTTCCCGCGCAGGCGCCGTCCGGCCCAGGGCCTCGGACGACTCTTCCAGCTCGCGGAGCGTGTGCACGACGGGAGACGTTACCGGCGAGAGCGGCGCGGCCACGAGGACGCGACGCGGCGACTCCGCCGTATCCGGCACGTCCGCCCCCGGCACCGGCAGCGCGGTTTCGTCGAGGACCACGATCCAGCTCGTCGCCGGGGCAAAGGCGTCCGCCGCGTTCGCGGCCGGCGAAAGGTCGACGGCGAGGCAGGCCGGAAGCCGCCGCCTCCAGCGGAGGCGGGCCAGGCGCCGGCCGTAGTCGAGCCGAGCCTCGAGGAAACCAACGAATTCCGAGCCGGCGGTCAAGAGGACGCGGTCGAGGAGCCCGCGGCGACGGGCAGGTGCGCATCGCCGCTTCCTTCGACGACGGTCCAGAGGTGGACCGGCTTCACGAGGCCCACGGCGTAGTCCGGAGAGACGACCGTGAAGCCGGGGCGCAGCACGCGCAGGTCATGAACGTGGAGAGCGCTCTCGTCCCCCAGGAACGCGTAGAGCCGGAACTGTCCCTGCGCGATCGGAAGCTGGGGAAGGAGCAGGCGGAGGCGGTAGTGCCGCCGTCCGGTCAGCGGAGCGAAGTCCTCCGCCCGCGTATCGACCGCGAACGCCTGAACGCCGTCCTCGCGATCCGCGCCGACGCGGAGCTGGAAGAGGAGTGAAGGATCGTCGGTCTCGAAGGAGAGATCCACCGCGACCGTCTCTCCGGAGCCGAACTCCGCGCGGGGATACCCCGACCCGTCGTGCACCATCACGTCGGTGAAGCGGGCGGGTCGCCGCCCGTCCGTCCCCGCCGGCGGCGCGGCGTCCGGGTTCTCCGCCTCGCTCCGATCCTGCTCCTTCTGCTGGAGAAACGCTTCGTACGCGCGCACCACGGGCAGAGCCGCGCCCGCCGCAGCGACCTCCCCCTGCTTGAGCCAGATGGCGCTGTCGCAGAGGAGGGCCACGTAGTACAGGGCGTGCGAACAGAAGAGCAGGGTCCCGCCCCTCTTCTGGAAGTCGGTGATGCGGTCGATCGACTTCTTCTGGAAATATCCGTCGCCGACCGCAAGAGCCTCGTCCACGATGAGAACGTCGGCGTCGGCGTGCGTGGCCACCGAGAACGCCAGCCGCAGCGCCATCCCGGAGGAGTAGGTCCGCACCGGTCGGTCGAAGAAGTCTCCGAGCTCCGCGAACGCGCGGATCTCCGGAAGGCGGCGACGGATCTCGCTGCCCGACAGTCCGAGGAGCGCGGCATTCATCCGGGCGTTCTCACGGCCCGTGAACTCGGGGTGAAATCCCATTCCGAGCTCGAGGATCGACGCGACGACGCCGTGCCGTTCGATCGTGCCGGAGGTGGCGTGCGCGGTTCCCGCGATGACCTTCAGCAGGGTGGATTTGCCGGCGCCGTTCTCTCCGATCAGGCCGAGAGCCTTGCCCGCCGGGAGCTCGAAGGAAACCCCGCGCAGGGCGTGGAACGGCCGGTGCCGCGGCGAGCGGAAAAGGAGCTCGCGCAAGCGGTCGAAGGGGCTGTCGTAGAGGCGGTAGACCTTCGAAACCGAATCCGCGCGGACCGCGATGCCGTCGGTCACCGTCCGAGCGCGAACTCGCAGCGGCGGCAGAGGAAGTCGGCGGGCGCCTCCTCGACTCCGTAGGTCCAGCGGCGGAGACGCGCCATCACGTCGCCGCCCAGAATCTCCGCCACAGTCTGGGTTTTCAGGTCGCCGACCGTGAGCTTTTCGTAGTAGTCCTGGCAGCAGAGCACGGCCTTCGCGGTCGCCGTGATGTGCAGGTGCTCGAAGGGACGCGAGCCCATCAGCTCGCAGCCGCGCAGATCCTGGACCGGGGGCGGCTCCGGCACGAACGTTCCGCTCGCCGGCCGGCTCCGGATGCGGAAGGACTTCACCTCCCAGCCCCGGGGACCGAATCGTTCGCGGATTTCGGCCACGTCGCGCCGGTGCGCGTCGTCGTTGTGACCCAGGACGACGATCGCCGTCTCCTCCGCGATCTGCCGCGCGGCGAGCGCGTCCACGTTCGTGAGGACCCGGGCGAGGTCGCGCGTTCCGTGCATCTGCTCGTAGCGCACCGGGTCGAGCGTCGGCAGATTGATGCCGATGTAACGAAAACGCCCGACGCGGGCGAGCCGGTCGGCGCGGTCGGGTCCGAAATGCGAGGCGTTCGTCAGAAGGGAAACCGGAAGACCGCGGGCGAAGAGCGCCAGGCACCTCTCCTCGAAAAGAGGATCGATGGTCGGCTCGTTGTAGTTCGAGAGGAAGACGACTACCCCCCGCTCGCCGATCTCGACGACCTGGTCCGCGATCGACTCGAAGAGTTCCTGGCTCATGACCTCGCGCTCCCGGGGGTCCACGGAGACCGGGCAGAACGGGCAACGGTGGTTGCAGGTCGTACACGTCTCCAGCGAGACGAAGAGGAGGTGCGTGCGGCGGGTTTCCGAGTCGAGGTCGTCGATCAGGAACCGCGCGGCGCGCAGGTGCTCGACGACTCCCGCGTCCACCCCGGCCGGCAGCCCCTGCCGGATGTTCGACAGCGCCCGGAATCCGGGCGCGTCTTTCGGGAGCGACTGCCCGGTCGTCGGGTTGTACAGCAGGGTGCCCCGGTCGTGCAGGTAAGGCGAAACGGCATCCGCCTCCAGGACGGCGGACTGACCCCCGGCCGGGACCGGAAAACCCGTTTGGACTTCGCGTTCGGTCATCGGATCGGCCGACGGGTCATTCTAACCGTCGGCGTCGTCGGTTCTACGTTCACGCGCGCTCGTTCGTCCTCTCGTTCAAGAAAAAAAAGAGCCCCGGCGGGCCGGGGCTCTTTCGAACGCTTTGAAACCCGTCTCAGTTTGCCAGCCGTGTTGGCCGACCCTGAACGAAGATGCTGTCGGAGCTGATCTGGTCCACCGTGACGACATAGGCGCCGACCCGGCTTCCCTCCAGGACTTCGACCTTCACCGTCATGGGCTCCCCGACGATTCCGGGGATCGCAGACATCGGGACCTGGACGTAGTGTCCGGAGCGGGTGGAGTCGTTCAGCATGAACTCGAACCTGCCGCCCTCTGCTCCGTCCGGCTTGACGGCCGTGACGCGGACGCGGGTCGGCAGATCGCCCATCGCGAAGAACCCGATGTTCGTCCGGAACCGGAGGTTCTGCTGCGCGCCGGGAAGGACGAGCGGGCTGCCGACCGCCACGCTCTCTCCGTTGGAATACACGAAGAGCTGCATTCCGGCGGTTCCGGAGCTGCCCCGGTCGTCGTAGATCCGCCCGCCGATGAGAAGCGGCGCGGTCGACGAATCGCTCGCGGCTCGGTAGGAAATGCGGAGCAGTCCGAGAGTGGACTCCTGCTTGAGATCGATGCCGGCCGGAGCGTAGCGCGCGAAGATCTGACCGACGACGTCGTCCAGGATGACGGACTTACCCGAACCGACGTTGACCGGCGCCAGCACCCGCTGCTCCACGCCGAGGCTATCGGTGTAGCGGTACTCGAAAGTCAGGTCGCGTGGCAGGGCGCTGTTGCTGTAGATCGTGAGGTCGGTCTTCCAGTGCGGCCCGTCCGTGACTTCGTCGCGTCCGATGCGGCCCACGCCCGGGATGAAGTAGTCGACGACCGCGTCGGCGGCCGCGGCGATACGGGGTGTGTCGTCCGAAACCTGCACGAGGTCGTTGTTGCGCCGGTCCAGGGCCGAGGCCGCGGCGACGAGCCCGCCTCCCGAGGCCTTGAGGACATAGCGCTTCGTCGAATCGTTCAATCCGAGCTCCCCGGACTGCAGGAGAGCCTGCTGGAAGGGACCGATCGGGAACTGCCGGCTCGCGACGGAAGCACCGGTCTCATCGAGCATCGAGACCGGAGCCCCGTCGTCGCCGAAGGCCGAGAGCTGGAAGACCCCGCTCGTGCCGGAGGCGTTGAAGAGAGACACGTTGAAGCGGTAGCTGCCGTCGTTTCGCAGCCCCACGAGGGTCTGGTCGCCCGTGGCGTCCGGCGACTGGGTCGTCGTGCCGTACGGGCCGACCTTGAACGTCGGGAGCGAAGACCCGAAGGCGCGGCCCTGCTGCGTGTAGTAGACCGTGGCCGTCGCGATGGGATCCGCGTTGCCCCCCTCGTACTTGAGGATCAGGACGCCGCGGCCATCCTTCGCGAGGCGGCTCTTCACGACGTCGGTTGCCGACCAGGACTGGCCGGCGGCGAGCGGCACGCTGTTGAGCGAGTTGAAGGCGATCTGCGAAAGATCGGCCGGGAAGGTCGTCCCGAAGGGCTCGTAGTCGAGCGTGAGCGTCATTGGAGTCGTGCCCGGATTCGCAATCGAGACATCCGTGGCCCACGTTCCGTCAGTGGCCGGCGGAACCGGGTCGATGTGGCCCGCGCCGGGGATCATGAGCGCCTGGAATCTCGGGGGCGCGACGAGGATACGGATCTGCGTGGAGGTGACCCCCGTCGTCGCGGTTCCGCCGCCGGTGACGGTCAGGTTGATCGACTTGTTGCCCGGGCTCGTGAACGCGAACGTCGCAGCTCGCGAGTTGAAGGGACCAGCCGGGCTCGTCGAGCCCGAGGGCGCCCACGCGAACGTGGCCGCCGCATCCGGTTCCGTCGCGGTCAGCGTCAGGGGGCGCCCGGCCTCGGCCTCCCAGTTCCCGTTGAACTGGTTCTGCGTCGCTCCGACGATCGTGTAGCCGGCGCTCGGCGGCGGAGGTCCGCCCCGGACGACGTTCACGTTGGCGTTGGCGGAAGCCGACGAGCTCCCGCTCGTGACCTGAACGGTCACGACATAGCCGCCGGCGGCGGAGTAGGTGTGGCTATTCGATGCCTGACCGGCCGAGAAGCCGCCGAACGGGTTATCTCCCCAGTTCCAGGAGTACGAGTAGGAGCTCCCACCGGTCGCGGTCGCCGTGCAGGTCAGCGAGGTTCCCGCGGTCCCCGACGGACACGAGAGGCTTGCGGTCAGGTTTCCCGGAGGCGGCGGCGGGGGAGGAGGAGGAGGAGGAGGCGGCGGCGTCACACCGGTGATCGTCACGTTGGCGGTCGCGCAGGACTGCGGCGAAACATTCGTGACGCACGCGATGGCCAGGAAGGACCCCGCGCTCGTATAGGAGTGCGAGTTCGTCGCGCCGCCCGGCGAGAGCGTCGCGGCGAAGGGGTTGTCTCCGAAGTTCCAGCCGTAGGCGGAGCTCGAGTTCCCGCCGGTCGCGGTGAAGCTGATCGGCGTGCCGGTGTTCGCGCTCGTCGGGTTGGCACCCAGCGAAAGGATGATCTGGTCGATGACGGTGATCGGCCGGGTCACGACGATGGGCGTCTGCGCGCCCCCCGATACCGTGTAGTTGTAGCGCAGGTGCACGAAGTAGCTTCCGGCGGTCGCCGGGACGCCGAGAGGCGCCGTCCCGTTCACCGCCAGGAAGCTCGAGGGAAGCGCCGCCGCGAAGGACGCGGGCGGCGTGGACGAGCTCGTGATCGCGGAGTCGACCGACGTCAGGCTCGCCGCCGGAGCGATCTGCATCTGGTTGGTCAGCGTGACGCTGCCGTTCTTGACGACCGTCGCGGGCGCGGCTGCGAAAGCCGGCACGAGATCGACCTGGCTGACGTTACCGCTGACGTCGGGGCTGACGTAGCCGCCCCGATACGTGATCCGCATCCGGAAGCCCGACGCCGCCGTGGGAATCGAGACCACGGGATTCGTGGTCGAGATGTCCCCACCGGTCAGGGGTCCCGAGGGAGTGCTGAAGGTCCAGAAGAAGGTCGCGTCGGTCAGGTTCCCCTGCGAGGCGCTCGCGCTCGAGGACCCTCCGCGGAGAACCCGGAGTGTAAAAGGGTTGGTGGTCCGATCGAGCCCCACGATGTCGGCAAGCGGGGCGGTCAAGGTGACCGGCCCCGAAATGAAAGGCGCGGGGCTCGCTCCGTTCGCGTTCGTGGACTGGACCCCGATCCGGAAGCTCGATCCACTCGCCGGCGAGCCCACACTGCCGTAACAGGTCGAGCCGCTCCGGGGATCGCCTGCGGGTGAGCCGCTCGGATCGCACGGAAAGTAGGCCGGACTGAAGTCCGTCAGGCTCGCATTGGGCAGAGTTCCGGAGACGGCCGCGTCCGGCGAAAAGGTGGGGGTCGTCCCGATCGTTGCGACGTTCCAGTCCCAGCTGATCTGCGTCAGCGCCGCGCCCGTCGAAGAGCTGTCCTGCACGCGCCACCGGTCTCCGAAGTAGTTCTTGCCGGCCTCGGCGCCGGAGCGCTGGGCCGCGGAGACGTTCGTCAACGTCAAGCCGGAGGTCGGAGGGGCGGAAAGGTCCGCCGAGATGCACGAGATGTCGATCGTGTTGGTTTCGACGAGGGCTTCCGCATTGGCGACGCCCGGCGACTTCAAGCGATAGATGTACGACGTCACCGCGGAGCCGTTCGTCTTCACGACGACCTCGTAGCTGTTGTCGAAGTACAGAAGGCCGGGACCCGCCTGCGGCAGCGAATAGGCCAGCCGCGGAGCCCCACCCTGGGTGAGCCATTTGGTGTCGTAGATCTCGATAGCGGCGGTGGTCGCCGTCAGCTTGTTGTTGGCGAAGACGGCCGGGAACTGCGAGCCGCGGACGATCACCCGGTCGAAATTGCCCGGGATCGACGTCGCGACCGGAGCGAGCGAGCCGCCGAACTGCGACGGTTGGTACTCGTAGACGCGAAGGCCGGCGGTCCCCTCCGCGGAGAAGACGAAGATCCGACCGTTGACGGCCGCGACCGCCAGCGAACGACTGCTTCCAGAGGTCGCGGTCGAGGCGGTTTCGCTCAGTTGGCCGTTGGACGGATTGATCGTGGCGATCCGCACGGTCGGGCCGATCACCCCGGCCAGAAGGTAGAGATCAGCGCCCGAGAAGTTGACCTTGAAGGCCGAGACCTTCGCCGGCGAGGAGGACACCCAGGCTCCGAAGATCGACGTGGGCTGGAGCGCCGAGCCCTTGCCGGTCTGTCCGCTCGTGCTCGACAGGTCGATGACCGCGATCCCGGCTTCCGTCGGGACGTAGCCGAAATACTTTCCGGACGAGGCGAGATAGATCGCTCCTATCTTGGCGCCGAGCGGAAAGCTTCCATCCGAGTTGCCATTCCCGAGCTTGACCTGCTGCCCGAAGCGGACACCCGCCGACCCGTCCGTGCGGGCCGCCTGGGCCGGCGCGAGGATCGTGCCGGCCTGCTTCGCGGCGTTGAAGTCCGAGATCATGCGGGAGCTGCCGTCCGGAGCCTCGGCGGCCGCGAATGCCGTGGCACCCTGGTGACAGTCGCACGAGAGCGCGATCAGGCCGCCGTTCCCGGACCCCGGCTCGTTGGCGATGATGACCTGGCTGAAGTTCGACGGCGCCGCGGGATTCGCGAGACTCGCCCGTGCGAAGCCCCACTGAGTAGCGACGTACAGGTAGCTCGAGGACCCCGCGACAGAGAGATTTCCGCCGGTGAGAGACCCGGCAAACTGGGGCAGGGACGTCGAAGCGGGAGTCCCCTGAGGACCGCACCCGGACTGCGCGCGAGCGGCGGTAGCGTCCAGCCAGAGAAGTGCTGCTGCAGCGAGCAAGGAGAGGGCGCGGGCGGTCACTTTCATGGGATGGAAGTTCCTTTCCGAAGAGGAATTAGACAGGCGATTACTCCGGCCAGGTTAGAGGTCCGATTTCAGATTCTCCAATTTGTCGTCAGAAAATTTGAAACGAGGCCTTGCGAACCAGACCGAACTGAACCTTCCGAGACCGTAAAAAAGTGGGCGGGACTTTCGTCCCGCCCACCGATGAAACCTGGACCTATGGGCCGGTACCGACGACCGACGGGATAGCCGGCTGAGTCGGGGAAACTGCCGTGCAGACTCCCTGACCCGGAGCCGGGCAAATTCCCAGCGGCGTGCAGCTGGACGGATCGAGCTGCGTCGCCGGAGTGGAAGCCGAGAGGAACGCTCCCGGACCCTGGAAGTCGTACTCGACCCAGGCCTGATCGAGCCTGCCGCCGTTCGGCGCACCCGGGTTGTAGAAGTTCATGCTGACCCACCCGGCTGCGAACGCCGGGATCCCACCGGAGAACCCGGAGATGTTCTTGCGCTGGGTCTCGAGCGGGAAGTTGAACGTCGGCTGGGTGCAGGGCGAGGGGCACACGCCCGAGGTGACCGTGTTCTCGTCTTCGTCGAAGAAGCTGAGAGTCACGACCGGCTCGATCGTGTCGCAGTCGCCGCCATCCAGGAGGTCCGTCAGACTGCCGGAAGAAGCACGCCACACGTTGAAGTTCGACGTTACCCCGGTGGTGGAGAACCAGCGGGCGGCGTACTTCAGGCCGAGCGGCTCACGCTGGTCGCCGATCCCCTCGTTCCAGGGGTTGTCCACGAACAGGGGGCAGTTGCCGGGCGAGCAGGCGGTGTCGACGCCGACGTACCGGGCGTAGAACGTCCGGACGCGCGGGTCGGAAGTGACGTCACCGGCCAGCGACGGATCCGCTTCGATGTTGACGGTGGAACCGCCCATCGTCGGGATGCCGGAGCCGGAGGTGAAGATCACTTCGCCGAAGAGGTTGTTCTCCATACCGATCGCATCCCGCGAGTAGTAAAGCGGGTCGGACGGATTGGAGAGGTTGCAGTAGTTCGCGTGGTCGATCGTCATGTACCCGCGGATCGGGTTCGTGATCGTGCCGTCCACACCGCCGCAACCGATGGAGTCATCGGTCTCGTCGAGGGAGTCGAGGACACCCTGGGCGAACGAGCTTCCCGCCGGCCACGAGGGCTGCGGATAGAGCGTCGTTGCGAGAGTGTTGTCGAGCGGGGTCGCCGTATCGACCGGACGGATCCGGAGGTACTCGCCCGTCACGACCGGCGGGCTGTAGACGCCCGCGTTCGGGTTGCGCTGGCAGGCATCGTTCGCGGACGCCGCATGGGCGGTCGTCACCGGGGTCGCCGGCAGGAAGCCGGAGAGGACCCGGGCCATCGACATCGATTGACAGTCAAAGCCCGTCAGAGCGATGTTGAAGTCGAGAACGAGCTCGGTGCGCTCGTTGAATACGTTGACGTGGGCGATCATCGGCGCCGAGGAGGCGTTGCAGATCGTGACCAGCGTGTCGCGGGCGTCCGGCCCCGAACCCAGAGGATTGCCGTCCGGTGCGAACGTCGCCTCGAAGTACGGAACCAGCAGCGTCGCCGCGGGGTGCTGGTCGATGGTGCACGTGATGGCGCTCGCGCTCCCCGCAATAGCGAAGAGTGTGGCGATTGCCAAACACGTCATCAGGGTTTTCTTCATTGAGATCTCCTCATCACATTTAGCTACTAGAAAAAAGACGCTGTGAGGGTCCGTTCCTCGCGATCCCATCACCTCCCGTATTTCAGATTTTTATCCAACTAAAATGGGCTCGATAAAAGGGCTTTGTCTCTAAGATTTGGAGCGTTTCCACCCCTGTCTTGAAGGCATCTTCGGCCCTCCAACTGCGGGTGTCAAGCGGAAAAACCGGAAAATATGCTCCAGGGTCATCTTTCCGGGGGAAAGCCGCTCGCCCACGGGCACTTACTTCTTATTCAGGTAGACGTCCCAGCCGCCGACGTCGTCAGGCCGCAGCGACGACACCGTCTTCGATAGAACGAGGTCCGGTCGCCCGTCTCGATCGATGTCGGCCAGCCGCACGCATTGCCCGGGTGAGTCGAGGGCGGGCTCGTCCTTCTCGTTCGCCTCGGCGAAGCTGCCGTCGGCCTGCTGGAAGAAGATCCGGAGGCGGCGCTCTTCGCTGTCCGGAAAGACGATGTCGTCCAGCCCGTCCCCGTCGAGGTCCCCCATCGCGAGGCCGTACTGGAGCGACTTTCCGTTCGCCTTGCGCCAGATGCGCCGCCGCTCCCAGACGCTCTTCCGGAGCGTGTACAGCGTGATTCCGCCGGCCTTGGCGTTCTGGGGCTCGTTCGTGGACATGTAGTAGGAATCCGCGAAAGCCGGCGCGCGGTCGCGGCCGAAGGTGCCCGGGGCCGTGGCGAAGTGGAAGGCGTAGATCTCGATCGCCGGGAACGAAACCGGCGTGAAGCTGCCGTCCCCGGCGTTCTTCCAGAGGAGCGTCAGAGCGCCGTTGTAGTGGCTTCCGGTCAGGACGTCCTTCAGCCCGTCTCCGTCGTAATCCCAGGCGTTGAGGCTGTTCGAGTAGAAGCCGCCCACGATGCCGTCCTGGCGGAACTGCCACGCCCGTGGGTTTCGGTAGACGTAGACGCGGACCTGCTGCCTGTCCACTTCCTGAACGTTCTCCGATTCGACGATGTCCCGGGCCGCCACGATGTCGGGATGACCGTCGCGGGTCACGTCGAGCAGCACGATCGCCTGGGCGGAGAACTCGCGCCCCGGCAGCCCGCCGCGGACGACCGTGAAGCCGCCTTTCCCATCGCCGAAGAACGTGACCAGGCCCCCGTTGTGGGAAGCGGCAGCCACGTCCGCATGCCCGTCCCCGTCGATGTCGGCGACCGCCACCCCCCCGTAGTCCAGGCCCGGATCCGCCTCGTCCTTGCCGGCTTCGGTGAACTTGAGGGGCCACCGGGTAAAGCCCCCCTTTCCATCCCCGATGAAGATGTGGAGGACCGGGTTCCCCCCGATCCGGGAGGGGGGCGAAACGATGTCCGGGATGCCGTCCCCGTTGACGTCCGCGACCTCGAAGGAGGAGCGCCAGAGGCCCTCGGCGGGCAGCCCGGAGGAGGCCTTTTCCAGGCGGATCCGCGACGGCTTTCTCGGCGGTAGCAGGTCCGTGAAGTCGGTGAGCGGCGGCCCGGGCGCGCCCGAGTCCTCCGTCTGTCGCACACGCGGCTTTTCCGGCGCCTGCGTCGCGCGCTTCAAAGCGTCCTCCTCCGCGAGGAATTTGGGGACCGAGACGTAGTAGTAGTTCTCGTCCTCGCGGAAGAACTCGATCTTCACGCCGAGGATGGGGTGTTTGATGTGGTGGTCGTCGAGCCGGATGTACTCGGCTTTGGGATAGCGCTGGATGGTGTAGGTATCGGTTTCCTCGATGACGTACGGATTGATGCGGGCGAGATTGCTGGCCGCGGGAGTGGGAGTCGGCGCCGCGCCGCGGGTCCTCGAGGAGGACGACGACGACGAACAACCGAGGGCGATCCCCACTGCGAGCAGACCGGGAAGAAGCCGAGTTCTTTTCACGAAACCTCCTCGATAGCGATTGAAACCGGGCAGGACAATCCGAAACGGCCGGGTGGTATTTCCGTCCCGGGTCGCGTCCCGTGTCCCGTGTCCCCTGTCCCCCCTCAGATCAGGTCGGCGAAGTGCGGCCGCGCGCGGACGAAAAGGAGCGATCCGAGAACGGCAGCAAACGAGGAAAACAGCAGTAAATAAAGGACGGAAGCGGGCTCGGGCCAGACGTGCAGGGTGAAGGCGTCCCGATACCACGCCACCAGGTGAGCCACCGGATTCGCGTCGAGGATCGGGCGGAACCGGGCCGGCACCATCGATGCCGGATAGACGATCGGCGTCGCGAAAAAGACGACCGACAGGAGAATTCCGATGGCGTGACCGGCGTCGCGCACGAAGACGGTGATGGTCGCGGCGAGGCAACCGATGCCGTAGGTCAGCAGCACCTGGACGGCGAGGGCGGGCACGGCGAGGAGGGCCCAGGCCGACAGATGCCCCACCCAGAGCAGGTAGACGCTGAAGATGGCGAAGGCGACGAGCTGGTTGACGACCGCGGCGACGACGACCGAGCCGACGAGGGTTTCAATTGGAAATACCGCTTTCTTGACCATCACGGCGTTGTCCGGCAGCGCCGAGGCGGAGCGGGAGATTCCCTCCTGGATCGCCATCCAGGGAAGCAGGCCGGCCATCAGGAACTCCGGAAAGCTCGCGAAACCGCGCTCCACCGGGACCCGCAGGATCACCGAGAAGACCGCGGTGTACAGGAGCATCCACAGGATCGGGTTCACGAAGACCCACGCCACTCCCAGGCCCGATCCGGCGTAACGGGACCGGATGTCCCGGACGACCATCTCCTTGAGCAGGAAAAGCTTGGCGGAAAGACGGCGGATGTCTCTTGACATTTCGGAGCGAGGGGCGATTATAGTAGCGCGCTTTTATGGCACAATAGCATCCCAGGAAAATGGCGCCTTACCCCTCCCCCCGCAAGGTGAACCTCGTCGGCTCACGGATCCGTGAGCTTCGCAAGGGACGCCATCTCACGCAGACCGAGCTCTCGGAAAAAATCGGCGTCGCCCAGTCGGATCTGTCCCGCATGGAGCAGGGCGAGTACAAGGTCGGCCTGGATACGCTTTTCAAGCTGCTGCAGGTCTTCGATCTGAAGATCGGGGAGTTCTTCGGCGAGAGCGACACCGCGGGACCGGAGGACCGTCAGCTGGTCACCGAGTATCGCGGGCTTTCGGACGAGGCGCGCCAGGAAGTCCGCGACTTCGTGCGCTTCAAGAAGATGTTGGAGGAAGCGCGGGAGGAGCCGGCGGACCCCTCCGGGGAAGAAAAAGAGTGAGATCCCCCTGCCGGGAGGTTAAGATCGTCCGAGCCTCTTTTTTCCGAACCTCGAGTCTGAATGACCGAACGTCGTAAACATCTGGAGTTTCTGCGTAAAACCGCCCGGGATGCGATCTGGGCCGGCGACTACGACCGCGCCCTCTCGCTCTACGAGGACGGGCTCGGGCTCGCGCGCTCGTGGAAGGACCGGGACCTCGAGGATCTCTTCACCTGCAACCGGGCGACGACCCTCCTCGAAATGGACCGCCAGGACTTCGACCTGTCGGCGTTGAAGGAGATCCTCCTCCGGAGTCCGATGAGCCCCAACGGCGTGCTCGCCGCATACGCCTCGGCCCACGCGCACGAAGTGCGGGGTGAGTTCGGCCGCGCCACGTTTTACGCCCAGACGGCCCTCCAGAAGAGCCGGGACCTCCGGCTCGACGAATGGACCGCGGCCTCCATGAATCTCCTCGCGAACCTGGAGCTGCACGAGAGCCGCTTCGAATCGGCGAAGACCCTGTTCGAGGAAGCGCTCGAGCGTCTCGAAGTCCGCGGCGAAGGTCTCTCCCGCGAGGGCGCCGTCGTCTCGGACAACCTCGGCTACTGCCACATCGCGATGGATCGCGTCGAGATCGGACTGCCCTACGTGCAGAAGGCGCTCTCGCTGCTCGACAGCCTGGGCGCCCGGCAGGCGATGGACTATCCCTGCCTCGACCTGTGCTTCGCGATGCTGAAGCTCGAAAAGCTGGAGCAGGGCGAGAGCTGGGGCATCCGCGCGCTCGGCCTCGGAAAAGAGTTCGGCCGCGAAGACGTCGTCAAGAACTCGCACTATCTGCTGGCCGAAATCTATTCGACGATGGGTCGCCCGGAGACCGCCGACGACCACTACGAAGCACTCTCGAACTACTACCCCGACTTCCCCGCGCTGAAACACTACCTCCAGCAGATCAGCGTGATGGGCATGCTGAACCTGAGAGCCTGACGAGAATGACGCGCCGCCCTTCTCTCCGGTCCCTGCTGCTCGCGGCGGCGTTCGTCGCGGCGGTCGCCCTGCCCGCGGCCGCCGAGGAGAAGTCGCTACTCGCCGCGGACGGAACTCTCTACGAGGTTCAGGCCGGGCTGGCGGTCGATCTGGGTCTCGCCGAAGGGCTCGCGCCCGACGATTACGTGATCGAGTGGACGGCGCGCGAACAGGACGGATCCGTCCACATCGGCGTCGTTCCCGGGACGCAGAGTCGCAACGTCAAACGCAACCTCGACCTCGCCTTCGACGAACCGAGCGGCTCGCTGCTCCTCCTGTGGAAGGAGGAGCTCGTTCCGGTCAGCGTGCTCCAGCTCGGCGTTCTGCGCGGAGGGGCGTGGAAGACGTCGGTCCTCCTTCCGAACCTCGGCTTCTCCAAGGCCTACAACCCGCAGATGCGCCTGTCCCACTCGACGGTCCGATGGACGGATGCCGACGGTCAGCCGGCCGAGCGGAATCGCTCGATCCTCTCGATCGTGTGGTGGGAAGAGTCGCAGTACGCCCAGGCGCGCTACGCTCCGATTTTCCTCGACGAGGACAATTTCGACGTCGGCAACGTCGCGGTCTACGACCTGCCGGTGCTCGCCGGAGGCGGCGGGCCCACGGCGTACGAGGACGTTCCGGCCTCGGCGTACGTGTTCCCCGCGCTCCACTCCGACGGCCCGTCGGGCGCGATTCTCGCGAGCTTCGCCGACCTGAACGGTCGCCGGAACAAGGTCGTGAAGATCACGTTCCCGACCGACCTCGGAGTTCCCGAACAGGGCAACGTCACGTGGATGCGCCGTCACATCCCGATCGTGGGGGTGGTGGGCGAGTCGCCGCTGGCTCCGACCTCGCCGATCCACGTCACCTCGATGGGCACCGCGCTCGGAAGCGGCTATCGCCCCACGTTCTACTGGCGCGACCAGGACCGCGTTCTCTACACGCGCTTCGACGGGCACGAGTGGGCATCGGTCAAGGCGATCCAGCTCTCCGAGACGATGTCCTACGAGAGAGCGCTCGCGCTCGTCATCGGGATGGCCGCGTCGAATTGATCGGTCATCCCGAGGCGCACCGCGCCGAGGGATCCCTCCCAATCAGCCAGAGATCCTTCGCCGCCTTCGGCGGCTCAGGATGACCAGCGGCTAAAGCCCCTTCGGCAGATCTTTCCTCACCGGCCCGTCATACAGCGAGTCGAGAAGAGTGGCCGCATCGACACCCGCCGGCGCGACCGTCGTCGGGGTCGCGATGCGCACGGTGTAGAGGTGATCGCCGGTCTCCCCGGTGCGCGGATTCTTCACGCCCTTGCCGCGGAGCCGGAACTTCTGGCGTCCCTGCGTCCCGGCCGGAATCCTTGCCCGCACCGTCCCGTGAATCGTGGGCACGTCGATCTCCGCCCCCGCGTACGCCTCCTTCACGGTGATCGGGACGATGCCGTGGATGTCGCTGCCGGCTCTCTCGAAATAGGCGTGCGGGGTCACGCGCACCGTGACGAAGAGGTCGCCGGCCTCGCCTCCGCGCAGCCCCGTCCCTCCCTTCCCCGGGATGCGGATCGTTCCGCCGTCGGCGGTGCCTTCCGGAATCCGGATGCGAACCCGCTCCTCTTCAGCGACACGTCCCGCTCCCCGGCAGGTCGAACAGACGTTCTTGCCGACCCGGCCGGTCCCGCCGCACGTCGGGCACTCCTTCTCCCGGCGGAGCGAGAGCGACGCCGTCCCGCCGAGAACCGCGTCGCGGAACGGAACCCCGATCGTGCCCGTCGACGATTCCCCTTTCTCCGGTCCGGTGCGGCGCGACGCTCCGCCGAAAATGTTGCCGAAGATCTCGGAGAAGTCGGTCGACTCGAAGGCCCCGTTCGGAAACGGTGAGCCGCCGCCGCCGGGGAACGGTCCCCGGCCGGGCCCGTAGCCGGCCGCGGCCTCGGCATCGAATCCGGGAGACGCCGCGGCGTGTCCGAACCGGTCATAGGCGCGCCTCTTCTCGCCGTCCTTCAGGACTTCGTAGGCCTCCTGAATTTCCTGGAAGCGCTTCTGGGAGGTCTTGTCGCCGGGGTTGACGTCCGGATGGAGCTTTCGGGCGAGGCGGCGGTACGCCTTCTTTATCTCGGCTTCGGGAGCCCCTTTCGAGACCCCCAAAACCTCGTAGTAATCGCGCTTTTTCATCGCTTTCGCGCGATTATAGCGACCCATCTAATCCGCGATTGACACTCGACGAGAGTCTAATATTATTAGACGCAACTCTTCTGCTATCTAATTCTATAAGGCGGGGACGGATGGCTATCGACGACATCGATCTCCGGATCCTCGACATGCTGCAGCGAAACGGAAAGCTGTCGCAGGCCAAGATTGCCGGCGCTGTCGGGCTCACGACTCCCTCGGTCAACGAGCGCATCAAGAAGATGGAACGCCACGGAATGATCAAGGGATTCGTGGCGCTGCTCGATCACGACAAGATGGGTCTTCCGCTCACCGCCTACGTCGATGTCGCTCTCGAGCATCCGCGGTTCGAGAAGAGCTTCATCGACGACCTCGAGAAGCTTCTCGCGGTTCAGGAGTGCCACTACCTCGCCGGAGACTTCGCCTACCGCCTCAAAGTGAAGGCATCCACTCCGGGGTCGCTCGCCGATTTCATCCAGAACCGTCTGCTCTCCATCCGCGGAGTCGTTCGGGCGCGGGCGTGCCTGTCGCTCTCGTCGAAGAAAGACTCGACCCTCCTGCCTCTCATCGAGGAAGAGAAGGGGAAGTAGCTCCCGGCTGCTAGCTTGGACTGCGGCGGGTGCAGGGCCGGGGGCCCTGTCCCCGCGACTTGAATAAGGATGCGGGTGCAGGTCCGCAGGACCTGTCCCCGCGACTTGAATAAGGATGCGGGTGCAGGTCCGCAGGACCTGTCCCCGCGACATTCTCAAATGGAGGGTCTCCGCCCGGCTTTCGCCGGACGGATCGGCCCGATGGCCTGACTGGTGGGACCCTGCTAAAAGCGGAAAGTTTGGGGCCGGGCCGCAAGGTTCTGCCTGCGGTCGGAGCAGAGGGAGTATGGGGCGGGGCCGTTTGACTGCATAACCGTTGTCCGTCCCGAAGTGCAAAGCGAATGCCACGGCCGGAGCCGGGGCGGGTCCGGGATTGTGGCGCTAGAACCGAAAAACCGCGCCCGCGTTCGCGGTCAGGAGCGAGCGCTTCGACTCGGAAACGACGTAGTGGTACGTCAGTCGGCCCACGATCGAGAGCCGCGAAAACACGCGAAGGTCGCCATCCACGCCGAAGTGCCAGCCGAAGACGGTCTCGTTGCGGTCGCGGAAGTTCGTGATCTCCGAAGCGACCGGGTCCGGGTTGACCTTGTATCCGCCGATTCCGCCGAAGATCCCGGACGTGTAGTCGCCTTCCCAGAACTGGTAGGAAACACCGACCGTGGCGTAGTCCATGCGGGTCTTCAGGTCCGGGAGGGTGACGGCGCTTCCGCCGACGACGGTCGTCGAACCCGCGTTGTCGCCGTTGACCTTAAGCGAGCCGAACGTGCCGCGAAGCAGGACCCGGTCCTCGAGTTGGAAATCCACCCACGCATTTGCGTCCCGCGGGTGGAACTCGTCCAGGCGGAAGCTCCGCTCGACGTCGTTGGCCACGCCGATGGACGCGCCGACCGCCCAGTCTTCGGCGACCGCGGGGGCCGTGACAATTCCCAGGAGCAGGATTGCGGTTGCGAGGCTCTTCCGGATCGGCACGAACACCTCCCGTTGCGACGCGCTTCGACTCTACACGATGTACGGAGGCCAGGGCTCGGCGGTCTAGACGAGATGTCTCGAGCGCGTCCGGCGGTCTAGAATCCGCGCGGCGAAAGGAGGCGTCCATGCCGGCGGCGACGGCGCTCCAGCGAATCGGCCGGGCCGCGGCGGCTTACTTTCTGCCGTCGCGGTGCCTCGCCTGCGACGCCCGCGCGGTCGAAGGGATCTTCCGCGGCGGAGTCTGCGAGGAATGCTGGAGCACGGTCCCCCGCCCGCCCGCTTCCCGCTGCGAGATCTGCGACGAGCCGTTGTCGGCGGAGGGTGCTTCCCGATGCGGCCGATGCATGATCGACCCTCCGCCCTACCGATCGCTTCGAGCCGCGGCGCCCTATCGAGGCTCGGCCCGGACGATCCTTCTCGCGTTCAAGTTTCGCGGCGCCGACTACCTCGGCGAGCGTCTCGCGGAGGTCGCCGTCGGGAGGCTCCCGATTCCCGGCGACCGGGACCCGCAGATCGGGGAGGTCGCGGCCGTTCCCGCGACGGCGAGGGCCATTCGGCGCCGCGGATACCATCCCGCCGAGCTGCTCGCCCGCGCGATCTCGCGCCACCTCGCGATCCCGTTCGTCTCGCGTCTCCGGAAAGTCCGGGAAACCGAGCGCCAGAGCGGGCTCACCCTGGCGCGACGGCGGCAGAACGTCCGCGGTGCGTTCCGGGCGAACGGCCAGGCTGCGCGGACGGTCCTCCTCGTCGACGACGTGGCGACGTCGGGTCAGACCGCGCGGGAGTGTTCCGCGGCAATCCTCGCCGCCGGAGCGGAACAGGTCGACGTGTGGTGTTTTGCGCGCGCGTCGCGCGACGACTTCGAGCGGACGGAATGAAAGCGCTGAATCGCCTGGTCGTCGCGGCGATGCCGCTCGTTCCGCGGGCGATCGTGCGCCGGGTCGCCCACCGGTACGTCGCCGGGGAAACCCTCGCGCACGCGCTCGAGACGGTCCGGGCGCTGAACGCCGAAGGCTGCATGGCGACCCTCGACGTGCTGGGGGAAGATGTCTCGGAAACCGGGGAGACGGAACGGACGGTCGCGGAATACGTGCGGGCGCTCGACGGGATCGCGGCCCGCGGACTCAACTCGAACGTCTCCGTCAAGTTGACGGCGCTGGGGCTGAAGATCGACCCGGCCCACTGCCGCCGAGAGTTCGCGCGGATCGTGGAGGGCGCGCGCCGGCACGACAACTTCGTGCGGATCGACATGGAGGACTCGTCGGTCACGTCGGAGACGATCGAGATCTATTCCGAGGCGCGAAAGAGTTATGAAAGGGTGGGCCTCGTCCTGCAGGCCTATCTGCGGCGCACCGCGGAAGACGCGCGGCGGGCGGCGGAGACGCGCGCGAACATCCGCGTGTGCAAGGGCATCTACGTCGAGCCTCCCGAGATCGCCTTCCAGGACCCGGACGAAATCCGCGCGAGCTTCGCATCCGTCGTGGACCGGCTGCAGGGCGCCGGCGGTTACGTCGCAATCGCGACGCACGACCCGCTCGTCGTGCGCGGCGCGCTCGCCACGATCGCGCGGCTCCGCCTCCCGCGCGAGGCGTACGAGTTCCAGATGCTCCTGGGAGTCGCGGGAGAGCTGCGGCGTCGCCTGGTTTCGTCGGGGCACCGCCTGCGGGTCTACGTGCCCTATGGCGAGGCGTGGGAGGCTTATTCGCTCCGGCGGCTGAAGGAAAACCCGGCGATCGCGGGGCACGTCCTCAAAGGCCTGTTCGGACGGGGATGACCGTGGCCGCGCTCCCGTAACGGCTTCCAGGACCGACGCTTAGGAGGTCCCGGCGTCCGGCCCTCGGCGACCGTCGGGGAATAGCTATTGACTCCAAGGAATTCTATACTTCGAACTGGACCCTCGGGTCCGACTATGCGACAGAGCGCAACCACCCTTCTCGCCGCGATCCTGCCGCTCCTCGGAGCGAGCGGGATCGCCACCGCCGCACCTCCTCCGGCCCCTCCGATTTCGGGGGTCGTCCGGCACCTCGAGCAGCCGATCGCGGGCGCGCTCGTCATCTTCTACAACCTCGGCGACACGACGCTGACGAGATCCCGTTCCGCCCCCGACGGCACGTTCGTCCTGGCGACCGCGCCCGTCGGCGTGTACGACCTGATCGCCTACAAGAAGGGCTTTCTCCCGGCACTCGTGAGGTTCTGGCACCAGGCCATTCCGGAACGCGTGAGCACGGTCGAGATCAAGCTCGCGGCCGCCGGCCGCGGGCCCGACGCGCCCTCGACCCCCTCGACTCTGTGGGATCTGCGCGACCGGCTGCCGAGTGACGTCCTGCGTGAGATCGCCCTGGAAGAGATTTCGGAGGCGCCGGCGGCTTCGCTCGACCGGATCCGGCTGGACCGCCTGATCGCGGGCGAGCTTCGGACGGTCACGGACGTGGGCGGCGGAGACAACTCGCTCTCGCGCACGAACGTGGGAGTTCAGGGCGGGTTGCCCAACGGCTGGAAGTACGACCTGCGCGGGGAATACTCGGCGGTCTCGGACTCGCCGGAGAGCGCCGTCGACAACGCCAGCGGGAACGCGGCCGGGCTGGCGCTCGACGTTTCAACCTCTCCGCTCGCGCGCGTCCGGCTCTCGACCCACCGCCACACGATCAACTTCGGCGAGGACCATCCGGCCAGTCTCCAGAGCCACAACGTGAGCTGGAGTCACGGCGCCGCCGAGGGCAGCGTCGAGTCGGTGGGAGCTCGCTACATCGAGGAAACGAATCTCTATCGCGCGACGGCGCTCGGGACGTCGTTCTTCCCGATCGCGTCGCGCACGTGGGAGGTCAACGCCCGCTACGCCCGCCCGGCCGCAGAAACGCCGGGGGTGTCGGTCGCAATGACGTACCGCCACCGCGACGCGACGGTCGGCCCCTCCGGCGTCGGCTCCGAAGGCGCGTTCTTCCTGTCGGCGCCGGACGCAGACCTTTCCGCTTCGACCTCCCTCAAGTTGTTTCCGAGAGCCGAGGTCGAAGGCGGCGTCGTCGCCCGGTATCTCGCCGGCGGATACGGACTCGCGCCAAAAGCGACGGTGCGTTACGACCTGGGCAACGGCACGGTCGTGTTCGTGAGCGGCCTCTACCGCGTGGCGGAATCCGGGTCTGGCTCCGTCACCGGAACCTTCCTGCCCCGCGTCGCGTCGATCGAGGACAACTCGGAGCCAGCTGCCCGCCAGGGTTACGCGGTCGGGATCGAGCGCCGCTCGGGCGATTCCTCGGTCCGCTTCGAAGCTTCTTCGCAGCGCATGGACGAAGTCGTGCGCGCCTTCTTCGGCGGCGATCTCCTGACCGATTTCGACAGCGTCTACTTCTTCGACGGCAATACCGTCCGGCAGATGCAGGCGTCCGCGCGCCACCGCCTGTCCGACACGCTCTCGGGAAGCGTCTCCGTCCGTTACGGCGACATCCACGGCGCGGTCTCCCCCGACACCGCGTCGAGCTTCGGGATCTCCGGGAGCGAAGGGCATTTCTGGTCGGCACGCGCGGCAGTCGAAATCCTGCCGACGCGGACCGGCGTCGCGATCCTCGTTCGCGGAGTCCGTCAGTCACTCGAGAGCCCGTCGGCGAGTCACACGAACGACTCCGATAAGCTCGCGGTCTCCATCGCGCAGGATCTTTCGATCATCGGCGTGACGCCATTCGGGTCCGACTGGAAGCTCCTGCTCGCCCTGGAGTCCGCCCGCTCGACCGCGGCGAGCGATCGCGAAGATCCCACCTCGACGAGCCGGATCATGGGCGGCCTCGCCCTCGCGTTCTAGCGGCCAGCGGCCCCCTCCTCCCCTGCC
>JBBQKV010000016.1:0-31285 GCA_038327245.1 Acidobacteriota bacterium | reverse complement strand
GCGACGAGGAACGTGGCGTAGGTGATGGGGATCTTCCGGGAGAGGCCGCCCATCCGGCGCAGGTCCTGCTCGCCGCCGAGCGCGTGGATGACGGAGCCGGACCCGAGGAAGAGGCACGCCTTGAAGAAGGCGTGGGTGACGACGTGGAACATCCCCGCGGCGAAGGCGCCCACGCCGCAGGCCAGAAACATATAGCCGAGCTGCGACACCGTCGAGTAGGCGAGGACCTTCTTGATGTCGTTCTGGACGAGGCCGATCGTCGCGGCGAAGAGCGCCGTGAACCCGCCGACCACGGCCACGACGAGCAGCGCGTCGGGCGACAGGCGAAAAAGCACGTTGCACCGCGCCACCATGTACACGCCGGCCGTCACCATCGTGGCGGCATGGATGAGCGCGGAGACCGGCGTCGGTCCGGCCATTGCGTCGGGGAGCCAGACGTAGAGAGGGAACTGCGCCGACTTGCCGACCGCGCCGAGGAAGAGGCAGAGGCAGACGAGCGTCATGTACGGGGCGTACGCCCCGGGGTTGGCCGCGGCCGCCGCGAAGACGTTCCCGAAGTCGAGCGTCCCGAAGAGGCAGAAGATCCCGAAGATCCCGAGGATGAAACCGAAGTCCCCGATGCGGTTGACGACGAAGGCCTTCTTGCCGGCGTCCGCCGCGAACTTCTTGTGGTAGTCGTAGCCGATCAGCAGGTAGGAGCAGAGGCCCACGCCCTCCCACCCCACGAACATGAGGAGGAAGTTTCCGGCGAGAACGAGCGTCAGCATGGAGAACATGAAGAGATTCAGGTACGCGAAGTAGCGGCCGTACCCGGAGTCGTGCCCCATGTAACCCACGGAGTAGACGTGGATGAGAAACCCGACGAACGTCACGAAGGCGAGCATCAGCGCCGACAGCGCGTCGAGCCGGAGCGCGGCGTCGACCACCCATTCCGCCGGCGGCCCCAGGACCTGCCCCGTCGACTGGTTCACGCCGAGCGGGATCCAGCGCCACAGCGTCAAGAGGTGGTGGGCGCCCTGCGCCAGCGGGCCGATCCCGACGTCGAAGATGGCAGCGAAGGCCACGAGGCACGAGAGCCCGACGCTGCCCGTACCGACGATCGTGTGGAGGGTCTTCCACTTCGGCTCCGCCTCCAGGTGGACGTGGGCGTGGGGATGGCCCGCCCCGACGCTCGACTCGGCGGCCGGTTGATCCGCCGGAGGATGCACCGGGGCTCCGCGCGTCCGGTGGGAGAAAAGATGCACGAGCCCGTTGACGAGGAATCCCGCCAGCGGAAAGACCGGCACGAGCCAGAGGAGGTCCTTCATGCCGGTCCCGCCTATCCGCTCATCGAGCTCGCCTCTTCGACGTTCAGCGTCTTGCGCTGCCGGAAGAGGGAGATCGTCAGCGCCAGGCCGATCGCGGCCTCACCCGCCGCTATGGTAATGACGAATATAGAGAACACCTGCCCGGTCAGGTCCGAGAGCCGACGCGAAAACGCGATGAGGTTGAGGTTGACCGCATTCAGCATGAGCTCGACCGACATAAGGACAGTCAGGAAATTCCGGCGCACGAGCACGCCGAGGAGGCCGATCGCGAACAGCAGGAACGACACCACCAGGTAGTGGTTGATGGTGACGTTCATCAGTCGACCTTCTCCACCGAGCGTTTCCCGAGCACGACCGCTCCGACCATCGCGACGAGCAGGAAGACCGAGGCCACCTCGAAGGGCAGGAGGTAGTCGCGGTAGAGCACCCACGCGACGGCCTCCGTGTTCCCGACGATCCGGCCGCGGACCGTCCGGAAGGAGTCCAGGTTCTGCGGCAGATCCGGGAAGCGCTCGGTCCAGAGGACGTAGAGGAAGGGCACCAGGAAGACGAGCAGGAAGAGGAGCGCGACGTCCCACTGGTGCTGGAACGTGAGCCGCTCCTGCACTCCGCGCTGGTGCACGAGCATGATGACGAAGAGGAAGAGCACCATGATCCCGCCGGCGTAGACCAGGATCTGCACGGCGCCCACGAACTCCGCCTGCTGCAGGATGAAGATGCAGGCGACGAGAAGGAACGAAGAGAGCAGGAAGAGCGCGGAGTGGATCGGGTTGCGGGCCACGACGACGGCGACCGCCATCGCCAGCGCGAGCAGAGCGAAAACGACGAAAGCCCAGCCGGCTCCGCCGCTCAAAAGGGCGCCGGGGACGTTTTGCGCCCCGGTCACTTCATCCCTGTTCGACGACCGTGAACGGCTTTACGTTCTCCGCCGCTCTCCAGTCGGTCAGCTTGCGGATGTCGAGGTAGAGCGAGTCGTTCCGGTCGTACGCCGCCATCTCGTAGGTCTTGGTCGTCAACCAGATCGACTTGGGGTTGGTCGGGCACGCCTCCTCGCAGAGCTGGCAGAACATGCACCGCTTCAGGTCCACGTCGAATCGGTCCAGAACCTTCGCCGACTTGCCCGCCGGGGTCTTCTCGTTGTGCCAGTCGATATAGATGATGTTGATCGGGCACTCGATCGCGCACAGCGTGCACTTGATGCAGCGCTCCTCGTCCAGGCGGAACATCCCCCGGAAGCGGTCGGACGGCAGCTTCTTCTGCTCGGGGTACTGGATCGTCACCTTCTTTTGGAAGAAGTGCCGGCCCGTGACGGAAAGGCCGTCGAACAGGTCGAGCAGCGTGAGCTTGTCCAGCCACTTCTTGAGCGCCATCTCTCTTACTCCGACGCCGACGCGGGTATCGCCGCGAGCCTCTCGCGGCGGGTGAGTTTCTGGCGAAGCTTCGCCAGGAGGTACATCAGGACGAACAGGCCCCCGAAGATATACGAGAGGAAGAAGAGGCCGTTGCTGCGGCCGGGAGTGGCGAGGATCGCAACCGCCACCACGACGATGTTCGCGAGCGCGATCGGGATCATCCACTTCCAGCCGAGGGCCATGAGCTGGTCGAACCGGTACCGCGGAAAAGTGGACCGGAACCAGATGTAGCAGAAGAGGAAGAACCCCGTCTTGATCAGGAACCACGCGAACGGCGGCACGAGGTGGAGGAACTTGAGCGCCGCGACGTGCGGAAACGGCGGCAGCCAGCCGCCGAAGAACACCGTCACCGCGACGCAGGAGATCACGATCATCGCGGCGTACTCGCCCAGGAAGAAGAAGGCGAACTTGACGCCGGAGTACTCGGTGTTGAAACCCGACACGAGCTCGGATTCCGCCTCCGGCAGGTCGAACGGATTGCGGTTGGTCTCGGCGACCCCCGAGACGAAGTAGAGAAAGAAGGCGATGAGACCCGGAAAGACGAACCAGAGGTGGAGTCGCTGCTGCCGGTGGACGATCTCGACCATCGAGAGCGACCGGCTCATGAGGAGGACCGACACCAGCGCGAGGCCCATCGGGACCTCGTACGAGACGAGCTGCGCCGCGGACCGCAGCCCCCCGAGCAGCGAGTACTTGTTGTTCGACGCCCAGCCGCCGAGGATGATCCCGTAGACGCCGATCGACGTGATCGCGAGCAGGAAGAGCAGCCCGATGTTCACGTCGGTCACCCAGAGCGGCGTTACGACCTTCCCGATCCGGACGGCGGGTCCGAACGGGATCACGGCGAGCGCCGTCAGCGCGGGAATGACCGCAAGGACGGGCGCGAGGAAGTACACCGCCTTCTCGGCCCGCGCCGGCGTGATGTCCTCCTTCGTCACGAGCTTGAGGAGGTCGGCGACCCCCTGGAGGAGGCCCTTGGGTCCGACGCGGTTGGGACCCAGGCGCGCCTGCATGAAGCCCATGATCCGGCGCTCCGCGAGCACGACCACGAAGCCCACGATCGCCGGAACGAGCGCCACGAGGAGGACGACCTTGATGTAGGTCAGGACCGTCGGAGTCAGAACTTTCATTCGTGTCCCGTGTCCCGTGTCCCGTGTCCCGTCCTCTTCACCGGTCCACCTCCCCGAGCACGATGTCGATCGTCCCGATCAGGGCCACGAGGTCCGACACGAGGTGGCCCTTCGCAAGCCGCGGCAGCGCCTGGAGGTTGATGAAGGAGGGGGGCCGCACGTGCATGCGGTACGGCCGGTTCGATCCGTTCGACACGCAGTAGAAGCCGAGCTCCCCCTTGGGCGACTCGATCGACGCGTAGACCTCCTCGGCGATCGGCTTGATCACGCGCGGGACCTTGCCCCGGATCTCGCCCGGCTCGAGGCGGTCGATGCACTGCCGGAGGATGCGGGCGCTCTGGCGCATCTCCTGGACCCGGACGATGTAGCGATCGTACGTGTCGCCGTTGACCCGCGTCGGGATCGCGAAGTCGAGCTCGTCGTAGCACTCGTAGGGCTGGGCCCGCCGGAGGTCCCACTCGACGCCGGACGCGCGCAGGACCGGCCCGGTGACCCCCCACTCGATGCACTCCTCCCCCGAGATCACGCCGATCCCGACGGTGCGCTTCTTCCAGATGCGGTTCTCCGTCAGCATCTGCTCGTAGTCGTCGATGCGCGCCGGCAGGTCGTCTAAGAACTCCATGAGCCGCTCCACCCACCCGGCGGTCAGGTCGAACGGCAGCCCGCCGATGCGCATGCAGTTCAGGGTCAGCCGCGCTCCGCAGTACTCCTCGAAGAAGTCGAGGATCTGCTCGCGCTCCCGGAAGGCGTACCAGAAGGGCGTCACCGCGCCGAGGTCGATCCCGGACGTTCCCAGCCACACGAGGTGGGAGGACAGCCGCTGGAGCTCGTCCAGGATCACGCGGATGAGCTGCGCGCGGCGCGGGATCTCGACCCCCAGAAGCTTCTCGATCGTCAGGCAGAAGGCGTGGTTGTTCGTGGCGGCCGCGACGTAGTCGAGCCGGTCGGTGTGCGGGATCCCCATCGGGTAGGTCTCGGTCTCGAAGAGCTTCTCGGTGCCGCGGTGCAGGTATCCGACGTCCGGCTTCGTCTCCAGAATCTTTTCGCCGTCGACCCGGACCACGAGCCGAAGGACCCCGTGCGTCGACGGATGCTGCGGCCCGAAGTTCAACTCCATCTCCTGGACCTCGAACAGCGTCGGCACCTGGGGGGAGAACGGGACCGATTCCGCGGCCGCGAGGGCCGCGGCCTCGAGATCAGCGGCGGGTGGTCTTTCGTCGCTCACGACACCACCTTCTGGTTCGGATCGTCCGGCGACGGACCGCCCCCTTCGGGCCACTCCTCGGGATAGACCGCCGCGCCGGTGTCGATGCCTTCCACCGGGAAGTCCTTGCGGAGCGGATACCCGTGGAATCCGTCCCAGGTCAGGATGCGGCGAAGGTCCGGGTGCCCGGCGAAGCGGATTCCGAACATGTCGAACGTCTCCCGCTCCGGCCAGTTCGCCGCGAGGAACACCTCCGAGATCGAGGGCACTTCCTCGCCGTCGCCGACCGCGCACTTGACGCGGATGCGGTCGTTCTTCGAGAACGAGTAGAAATGGTAGACGACGTCGAAGCGCGGCTGGCGATCCCGCCAGTCGACCGCGGTGACGTCCACGCAGTAGCGGAAGTCCTCCCCATCCTTCAGGTGCCGGGCGACCTCCGCGACCTTCTCGCGCTCCACGACCACCGTGACCTGCCGGGCGAACTCCTTTGCGGAGAGGACCGAGTCCGGGACCGCCCGGCGGACCGACTCCACCCAGGGGTGGGAACCGGCGTCGGTCGCCTCGACCTTCTTCGGCGGCGCGGCTCTGGGCGCGGGCGCGGCGGGGGCCTCCGGGGTTGGCGCCGCCTCGGGCGGGGGCGTGGTCTCGTCGGCCACCGGGACTCCTACGAGGCCTTCCGGATCACTTTCATCCGGTCGATCTTCTTCTGGAGCGCCATGATCCCGTAGATGAGCGCTTCCGGCCGCGGAGGGCAGCCCGGGACGTACACGTCCACCGGAACGATCCGGTCGACGCCCTGAGTGACCGCGTAGGTCCGGTAGGGGCCGCCGCACGTCGCGCAGGAGCCCATCGCGATGACCCACTTGGGTTCGGGCATCTGGTCGTAGAGGCGCTTGACGATCGGGGCCATCTTCTCGACCACGGTCCCCGCGACGATCATCAGGTCCGACTGGCGGGGGGTCCCCCGGAAGACTTCGGCCCCGAAGCGCGACAGGTCGTGGCGCGAGTCCATGACGGCCATCATCTCGATCGCGCAGCAAGCCAGGCCGAACTGCATCGGCCAGATGGAGGAACGGCGGGCCCAGTTGATCACGGAGTCCACCGACGTCGTCACGATGTTGTCCTCGAAGCGATCGACGATGCCGCCCATCAGGCCCAGTCCAGCGCCTTGCGCTTCCACACGTAGAAGTAGCCGACCACCAGGATGACCAGGAATACGAGCATCTCGACGAGCCCGAAGAAACCCAGGCGGTTGAACATGACGGCCCACGGGAAGAGGAAGATGGTCTCGACGTCGAAGACCACGAAGAGGACCGCGATCAGGAAGTAGCGGACCGAGAAGCGCGTGTCGTGCGCGAACGTCGTCGCCTCGATTCCGCACTCGTAGGGTTCGAGCTTGGCGGCGTTGGGGTTCTGCTTCTGGAGGACCCGTGCGAGAACGATCGTCGCCAGCGGGAGGGCCGCGGCGAGCAGCGCGAAGACCAGGATCGGGAGGTATTCCGACACCGGGCCGGCATTGTATCGGACGGTGGGGTCAACCGTGTATTCGTATTCCGATCACATCCCACGAGACTGAACGAGAACCGAAATCTCGTCCCCCATTCCCGCCGGATCGACGAGACGATACGCGCGCCACTTCTCCGCTTGGTCGCGGGCGAAGTCGAAGACTCCGGCTTCCGACAGAAACCGTCCCTGGCGAATCGGTCCGTCGCTCTCGAGTCCTTCCGCCTCGCCCGCCGCGACGAGCTCGTCCCAGTCGACGTGCGCCGTCAGGTCCCCTTCGCCGGGATCCTCGAGAGGATCTCCGCCGCGGCGCCCGCCCCGATGCGCGGCCAGAGTGCCGGCGGGTCGCGCGAGGGGATGGAAGAGCGTTCGCGTCCGGTGCCCGTAGTCGAAGACGACGAGCCGCCCGCGGGCGAGAGCGCGCGCGAGACGCCGGTGGAGACCGGCCGCGAGGAGTCGGACCTCGGCGATCTGGCCGGGCTGGAGCGCGGCGCCGCCGCGCGCGAAGCGATCCATCCATCCGGCGGGGGCCGGCGCGGCGACCCAGACGAAGCGGTCGGCCTCCGTCCCGACGCGGAGCTCTTCCAGGCCGCCTGCAGCCCCGCGCACGCGCGCCACGGGGAGCGCGTCGTAGAGCTCGTTCGCGAAAATCCAGCCGTTCACGGACCGCGCGGGGACTTCGTCGGCGCTCCCCCGGACGTCGAAACCCAGGTCGGAGAGCTTCTTCCGGGCCGCCGGGCTCCGCTCGACTGCCGTCAGCCGCGTGCGTGTGGCGACGGCCGGATGGTCCCTCTCGAGCGCCGTCCGGAAGTCCGCGAGGAATCTCCCTTCCCCCGCGCCCACCTCCACGAGGTCGAGCGGGCCGTCGAGGACCTCCGCGTCGTCCGCGAACCGCCGGGCGAGCGTCGCGGCGAAAGCCGGCGAGACCGATGGCGAGGTGACGAAGTCGCCTCCCTCTCCGATCGCAGCTCCGCGGGAGTAGTAGCCCGCCTCCGGATCGTAGAGGGCCGCTTCCATGAAGTCGGCGAACGAGATGGGGCCTTCGCGCCGGATGCGGTCGCGCAATCGCTCCGCGAGGTCTGGGGGCACGGCGCTCGCATTATATTTTCGGAGTGAAGAACCTCCGACTTTTCCTCTTCGCGCTTGCGGTCACCGTCTGTTTTCCGGGCTGCGCGTCGGAGAGCGTTCCGCTCCCGACTCTCGAGGACTACTCCGATCGCGTCTCGACGTGGGCGGAGCGATTCCTCGAAGACTGGAAGAAGGGCGCGCCCGACGCGGCGCTCTATGCGGCCGGATTTCGCTGGGAAGGTCCGCTGCCCGGCGACGCGCTCGCGACGGTGCCCTCGCGGCGGCCGCTCTCGATCCGGATTTTTCGCGCCGCGGATCCGCCGACGTCGACCGGAAATGCGGACGTCTTCCGGCGCCGCCTCGGGGAGATCCGCTCGCAGTTCGCGACGCTCGGGCGCTGCGAGAACGTTCTCTTCGACTTCCGGCGTCGCGGCGCGAAACGCGAGGTCGTGCTCGGACTTCTGCTCACGGGCCGGGACCGCCACGGTGACCTCCGGCAGGAGGGGGGCAAGGTCCGCGCGATCCTCTCGCCGGAGCCGGACGGCTCGTGGGGGATGGAGTCCGCCCGCCTTCTCGAGTGGCTGTCGGCCTCGGCGAAGCGCCCGCTGTACGAAGACGTCACGGACGCCGCGGGCCTGGCGCGGGTCCACCGGGCTTTTCTTCCGAACGCAAGCCGGAACGTTCCGATCCCCGGCGAGCACATGCCGCCGGGCGCCGCCGTTCTCGACTTCGACGGCGACGGCCGCGAGGACATCTTCGTGCCGGGGGGCGACGGCAACCGGCTGTATCGAAACATGGGGGATGGCCGCTTCGAAGACCTCGCGGAGAAAGCCGGCGTTGCCGGCCAGAAGGGAGAGGGCATCGGCGCGCTCGCGTTCGACTTCGACAACGACGGCGACCCCGACCTTTACGTCACGTACCTCTTTGCCCCCAACCTCCTCTACCGCAACCGGGGGGACGGAACCTTCGAGGAGGTCGGCGCGCGGGCCGGCGTGGCGTTGAACGACTATTCCACGTCGGCGGCCGCGCTCGACTACGACCGGGACGGCGACGCCGACCTCTACGTGCTGGTCTACGGTCCGCCGGATCACGGCCCGAACGTCCCGGCGAACAACGCGCCGCCGAACCACCTGTACCGCAACGACGGGAACGGGAAGTTCACGGACGTCTCGAAGGAGTCGGGCACCGCCGACACCCGCTGGGGGCTGGCGCTCCAGGCGGCGGACCTCGACGGCGACGGGTGGAGCGACATCTACGTCGCCAACGACTTCGGCGTCAACACCTACTACCGCAACAACCGGAACGGAACCTTCACGAACGTCGCCGGCCGGGCGGGCGTGAAAGACGCCGGTTTCGGGATGGGCGTCACCGTGGACGACTACGACGGCGACGGGCGTCTCGACTTCTACGTCTCGAACTACTCGTTCCCGCTGAACTGGTTCCTGCGCGACCGGCGCTACCCCATGCCCGGGTTCCCGTACTCGCTCTTCCGTCCGCTCGTGTGGCGCCGCCTGAAGGCGATGTCCCGGGGCTCCTCGCTCTTCCGACCCACGTCCGAGGGCCGCTTCGAGCGGACCTCCGAGGACGCGGACGTGTGGGACACGTCGTGGTCGTGGGGCTGCCTGTTCGTCGACGCCGACCTGGACGGGCGGGCGGACCTGTTCGTCGTGAACGGCATGGTGACCGGGAAGAACGCGCGGGAGCGGGAGGTCGACTTCTGGAACCGGATGAGCTCGGAGTACAAGAAGTTCGAGAAGGGCGTCGAGACCGCGGACTTCGGGGAAGACTCGCTCTGGGGCCATCCCCCGAAGCGGTTCTACCGCAACCTCGACGGCCGCCGTTTCGCAGAGCTCGCCGCGGTCACGGGCCTCGAATCCGACGCGAACCAGCGCGGCCTGGTCGTCCTGGACGCGGACTCCGACGGAGTCCCCGACCTCTTCGCGACCGGGTTCCTCTCGAGGCCGGCGCTCTGGATCAACCGGAATCCTTCGGCCGCGCGATCTCTGGCGATCACCCTCCAGGGCCTGCCGGCCGCGAAGACCCGATATCGCTCGACGCGCGATGCCCTGGGCGCCGTCGTCACGGTCGAGGCGGGCAGCCTCCAGCGGACGCAGTTGGTCTCCGCCGGGTATTCCTTCCTGTCCTCCGGCTCGAAGACTCTGTTCTTCGGGCTGGGCGACCGGCCGAGCGCGGACCGAGTCACGATCCGGTGGCCTTCCGGGAAAGTCTCGAACCTGAAAAACGTGACCGCCGGCAAGCTCTCCCTGTGCGAGCCAGTGGACGGGGCTCCCTCTCCGAATTCCCGGTGATACCCTCGAAACGACTGCACGCGAGGAGGCTTTTTCCATGACGAGTCACCGAACTCTGGCTCTCGCCCTGGCGTTCACCGCCGCGCTCCCGCTCGCCGCCGAAGACCTCACGATCGTTTCGAAGGTCACGGTGGGCGATCACTCCGGGACGTCGACGCAGTACATGACGTCGACGAAGTCCCGATCCACGGACGGGCAGGCCGACTCGATCATCGACTTCTTGACCGGGAAGCTCACCTTCATCGACCACAAGGCGAAGACCTACTGGGAGACGACGCTGGAGGAGATGGCAGCCTTCATGGAGAAGCTCGAACGGGACATGAAGGGAAACCCCATGCTCGAAAAGATGTTCGGCGGGTCGGGCGAGGTCTCGGTCGAGCGCGGCAAGCGTTCCCGGAAGGTCGCCGGATACGACTGCGACGAGTACACGCTCAAGATGGGAGATTCGTTCCGGTTCGACGTCTGCGCCGCGCCGGGCCTGCAGACCCCGCCGAAGTACTACGAGGGCAAGAAGCTGGCTTACGCGTCCATGGGCCCGATGGGTCGGCGCTTCGCGATGATGTTCGACGAGATGAGGAAGGTGAAGGGTTACCCCATCGCGCTCGACATGGACGTCGACATGGGCATGGCGAAGATCTCCTCCACGACCGAAGCGACAGAGGTCCGGAAGGGGCCGATTCCCGCGTCGACGTTCGACCTCCCCGCGGGGTACGCGAAGAAGCCGTCGCCGTTCAAGCGGTAGGTGCCGCCTGCGGCTGGACCGGCCGCTCGGTCTTTGCCTTCTCCTGCGCGTCCACGACCGCGATCGCGGCCATGTTCACGATGTCCGCGACCTCGACACCTTTCTGGAGGACGTGCACGGGCTTGCGCATGCCCATGAGGATGGGACCGATCGCCTCGGCGCCGGCCAGCCGCCACACCAGCTTGTACGCGGCGTTGGCCGACTGGAGGTCCGGGAAGATGAAGATGTTCGGTCGGCGCACGTTCGCCCAAGGGTATTCGGCCTCCAGCATCTCCGGCACCACGGCGTAATCGGCCTGCATCTCGCCGTCGATCGGCAGGTCGGGCCGCGCCGCCTTCACGATCTCGACCGCTCGCTTGACCTTCTGCGCGTTGGGATGCGTGTTCGAGCCGAAGTTCGAGAACGAGATCATCGCGATCCGCGGCTCCATGTCGAAGCGGCGCACTGCGTCCGCGGCGAGCAGCGCGATCTCGGCGAGGTCCTCCGCGGTCGGCTCGATGTTGACCGTCGTGTCGGCGAAAAAGAACGTCCGGTCCTTGAAGACGAGGGCGTAGAGCCCGGAGACGCGCCGGACTCCGGGAGCGGTCCCGACGATCTGCAACGCCGGCCGGATCGTGTCGGGATACTCCTGGGTGAGACCCGAGATCACGCCGTCGGCGTCGCCCGCCACGAGCATGAGCGGCCCGAAGACGTTCCGGGCCCGGGCGGCCTTCGCGGCGTCGGCCGAGCTCATCCCCCGGCGCCGGCGTCTCTCCTCCAGCAGGCGGCCGTACTCCACCAGGCGCGGAGACGCTCGCGCGTTGACGAACTCGATTTTGTCCATCGGAAGCTGGAGTTCTTTCGCGAGCGCGCCCACCTCTTCCTCCCGTGCGAGGAGGATGGGATGGCAGATCCCCTCCTCCGCGAGGATCTTCGCGGCGCGCAGGATCTTCGGGTGCTCCCCTTCCGGGAAAACGATCCGCTTCGGGTCCTGGCGGGCCTTGCGGAGGACGACCCCCATCACCTCGCGGGCGCGCGAGAGCATCGCCTCGAGCCGCCGCAGGTAGGCGGACATGTCCGTGATGGGCCGCCGGGCGACGCCGGACCTCATCGCGGCCTCGGCGACGGCGGGCGCGACCCAGAGCAGCACCCGGAAGTCGAACGGCTTGGGAATCAGGTACTCCCGGCCGAACCGGAACTCCTGCCCGCCGTAGGCCTTCGAGACCGAGTCGGGCACGTCCATCTTCGCGAGCGCGGCGAGCGCCTGTGAAGCCGCTTTTTTCATCAGTTCGTTGATCTCGGTCGCGCGGACGTCGAGCGCGCCCCGGAAGATGAACGGAAAGCCGAGCACGTTGTTGACCTGGTTCGGGTAGTCGCTCCGGCCCGTCGCCATGATGACGTCGGGCCGGGCCGCCCGCGCCTCTTCCGGCGTGATCTCGGGCTCGGGGTTCGCGAGCGCGAACACGATCGGGTCGCGCGCCATCTTCTTCAGCATCTCGCCCTGGACGAGCCCCTTCCCGGACAGCCCGACGAGCACGTCCGCGCCGTCGAGCGCCTCGGTGAGCGTCCGCTCGTCGGTCTCGACCGCGAACTGCGCCTTGTAGGGGTTCATGTCCTCGCTGCGCCCCGTCCGGATGACGCCCGACTTGTCCACCATCCGGAGGTTCTCCCGCTTCACGCCGTACGCGAGGTAGAGCTTCGCGCAGGCGATCGCGGACGCGCCCGCTCCGAGAAAGACGACCTTGACATCGGAGATCTTTTTTTCGGCGATCTGCAGGGCGTTCAGGAGAGCCGCGGCCGAGATGATCGCGGTGCCGTGCTGGTCGTCGTGGAACACCGGGATCTTGAGAAGCTTCTTGAGCTCTTCCTCGATCACGAAGCACTCCGGCGCCTTGACGTCTTCCAGGTTGATGCCGCCGAACGTCGGGGCGATCCGCGCGACCGTGTCGATGAAGTCCGCGGGGTCCTTCGTGTCCACCTCGATGTCGAAGACGTCGATGTCCGCAAAGCGTTTGAAGAGGACGCCCTTGCCTTCCATAACGGGCTTTGCGGCGAGCGGTCCGATGTCGCCCAGGCCGAGCACCGCCGTCCCGTTGGAGATGACTGCGACGAGGTTCCCTTTCGCGGTGTAGTCGTAGACGGTCTCCGGGTCGCGCGCGATCTCGAGACAGGGCTCGGCGACGCCGGGGCTGTACGCGAGGGACAAGTCCTCCTGCGTCCGGCACGGCTTCGACGGGACGACCTCGATCTTCCCCTTGCGGCCGCGCGAGTGGTACTCGAGCGCCTCCTCGCGGGTGATCTTCCTCACCGGCCGCCCGCCAGCTCTTCCCGGAGAGCCCGGACCGTATCTGCCGCGTCGGCGACCGGCACGGGGCGGGACTTCCGGTCGCGGCGGGTCACGATCTCGACGTTCCCGTCCTTCAAGGCCCGCCCGCCGACGTTGACGCGGATCGGAAACCCGAGGAGGTCGGCGTCCTTGAACTTCACGCCCGGCCGCTCGTCGCGGTCGTCGTAGAAGACGTCTCCGCCCTTCGCCGCGAGCTCCTCGTAGAGCGCGTCGGCGTGCTTCCGCGCCGCCTCGTCGGTCGGGTTGAGCGAAACGATCTCGATCTCGAACGGCGCGAGAGCGAGCGGCCACACGATTCCGTCGGCGTCGTGGTGCTGCTCCACCGCCGCGGCCATCGTCCGGCCGACCCCGATGCCGTACGTCCCCATGACCACCGGCCGCGACTCCCCTTTTTCGTCGGTGAACTCGCACTTCATGGCGGTCGAGTACTTCGTGCCGAGCTTGAAGATGTGGCCGACCTCGATCCCTCGGGCGATCGAGAGCGGTTTCCCGCAGCGCGGGCAGGGGTCTCCGGCGCGCGCCGCCGCGAAGGAGAGCCACTCGCCCACCTCCGCGTCGCGGTCGAGCGAGAGGCCGCGCACGTGCCAGTCCTTTCGACCGGCCCCGGTGACCGCGTTCACGGCTCCGCGCACCGACTCGTCCGCGACGACGCGCAGCCCCAACCCCGCCAGGTGGTGCGGTCCCACGTACCCGACGGGGGCGCCGGTCGCGGCCTCGACTTTCTCCTCCGCGGCGAGCGTCAGGTGCTCGACGTCGAGCGCGTTCTTGAGCGCGACCTCGTTCGCGTCGAGGTCGCCCCGCAGGAGAGCGACCACGAATCCTTTCTCGGTGTCGTATACGAGGCACTTGATCATCCGGGAGGCCGTGATGCCGAGGAACTGGACGACGTCGTCGATCCCGCCCTTCCCGGGAGTTTCGACGTCTTCGAGAGCGCCGACGGTTTCCCCGTCCCAGGGCGCCGGCCGGCGGCTGGTCACCGCCTTCTCCACGTTGGCGCCGTAGCCGCACGCCGCGCAGCGCGCCACGGCGTCCTCGCCGGTGTCGGCGAGAACCATGAACTCCTGGGACGCGCTGCCGCCGATGGCGCCGGAGTCCGCCTCGACCACGGTGTAGTCGAGCCCGCAGCGCTCGAAGATGCGGCGGTAGGTCGCGTCCTGGGTCGCGTAGGACCGGTCGAGCCCCGCGCCGTCCGCGTCGAAGGAGTAGCCGTCGTACATGAGGAACTCGCGCCCGCGCATCAGGCCAAAGCGCGGACGGATCTCGTCGCGGAACTTGGTGCGGATCTGGTAGAGCGTGATCGGGAGCTGCCGGTACGACGTGACCCCCGCGCGCACGAGGGAGGTGACCGCCTCCTCGGCGGTGGGTGCGAGGCAGTACTCACCCTCCCGTCGGTCCGTCAGATGAAAGAGGATCGACTCCGCTGTGTAGCGCGCCCAGCGGCCGCTTTCCTCCCAGAGCTCCCGGGGCTGGAGGATCGGCAGCTCGAGCTCCAGGGCGCCCGAGCGATCCATCTCCTCGCGGACTATCGACTCCGTCTTGCGGTGAGCGCGAAGCCCGAGCGGCGTGAGCGCGTAGATGCCGGCGGCGATCCGCCGCATCATCCCCGCGCGAGCGAGAAGGACGTGGGAGACCGCCTCCGCGTCGCCCGGCACTTCCCGGACCGTCTGGAGGAAATATCGAGACCAGCGCATTTCGGGGGAAAGCTATCAGCTGTCCGCTTTCGGCTGTCAGCGGCGGCCGGCAGCGTCCCGGCTACTTTGCCTGGAGTTTCGCTTTCGGCCTCGCCGCCGGCTTCTTCTTCGGGCCGGCCTTCTCCAGCAGGCGCAGGTTGCTCCGGACCTGCTGCACCACGCGGTCCTCGAGCTTTCCGCCGCGTCCGGCCGTCTTCGCCTTGTGGAAGGCGGTCTTCGCCTCCTCCAGGCGGCCCGTGGCGAGATACGCCATGCCGAGGTGGTGGAAAGTGGTCGGAGCCGCGGCCCGCTCGCTCGACTTCCGCAGGCAGTCGATGGACCGTTCGTACTCCTGCCGCTTGTAGTGCACCCACCCGAGCGCCGCGAGGGGATAGGGCTTGAGTTCCTCCGGCGCGGTCGAGAGCGACTTGCCGGCGTACTCGAGCGCCGCGTCCAGGTCGTCCCCCGCCTCCGCGAGGTTGATCGCGAGCTCGTAGTAACCGACGGCCCGCGCGGTCGGGGAGTCGTGCCCGTCCAGGAACTCCCGAACGACCTGGGCCGCCTCGTCGGGCCGCCCCTCCGCGCGCAGCGCCTCCGAAAGGATCGAGCACGCCGCGGCCGCGACGACTTCCTCCGGACTCCCGGTCAGCACCTCGCGGCAGGCCGCGATCGCCTCCTTCCAGAGGCCGAGCGACGCCGAGAGCAGCGCGTAGGAGATACGGATGGTCGAGTTGTCGGGCTCCGCGAGCAGGGCCTGGCGGTACAGGTCGTGGGCGCGGCGCAGCATTCCGCGCGCGAGCGCCTCCTCGCCGCGCCGGAAGGCCTCGCCGCCCGGCCCCGCGACGTCCGGGAGCGGGTAGAGCTTTCTCCGCTCCAGGATCCGGACGGCTTCCTGGTATTCCAGCCGCCGGGGATTCTTCTCGAGCGCCTCGTGGAAGCACTCGAGGGCCCGCTTCAGGCGGTTCTTCTCGAGGTGGCAGAGGCCGAGCTGGAACACGGCCTCCTCCGAATCGGGCTGGAGCTTCAGCGCCTCTTCGAAGTGGCGGATCGCGCGCGGGACCTCGCCCTTTTCCCGCAGGACGGTTCCGAGGAGCACGTGCGCGGACGGCTGCGACGCAACGTCCAGAGCCTTCAGCAGCTCGGCCTCGGCGTCGGCCCACCGCGACGCGTGGGCGTAGAGCGCTCCGAGCGCGAAGTGAGGCAGGAAGGCATCGGAGCGGCGGCGGATGGCCTGCTTGTGAAACGACTCCGCGACCTCGATCTCCCCCGCTTCCCCCGCGATGATCCCGGAATAGACGAGGGACTCGAAATGCGTGGGCTGAACCGCGAGAACTTTTCGCAGGTAACCGGACGCGCGGTCCATGTCGCCCGCCGAGAAGAAGGTCTCCGCCAGGTAGAAGCCGAGCTCCGCGTTCGCGCGGTCCACCTTGTAGAGCTCCTCGAGCGCGCGGACTCCCCGGTCCGAGTCGAGCGCGAGCAGAGCGAACTCCGCCTCCCTCAATCGCTTCTCGAACTGGTCGCGGTGGTCACCGCTGAATCGCGCCATGATCCGGTCGCGGCGCTCGAGAAAGCGGTCCTTCTTCTCGACCGCCTGCATGCGGTCGTCGAGCTTGGTCTCCCAGAGGTCGCGCACCTCCTCGGTGCGGATGACTCCCCGCCGCTCCAGTGTCTCCTGGAGGGCGATGACCCCGGTGTGCGCCACGAAGAGGTTCTTTTCGAGATTTCCGAGCGACTCGAAGACCGACTTGATCGCGTCGCCCGTCCGCTTGACGACCTCCTCGAGCGTCGAAATGCGCTCCAGGAGGTGTTCGTCGAACGGAATCTCTTCCTGGGCCTCCCTCCCCTCCTCCACCACGCCGACCCCGGACAGGACGAGGAGCTTCGACTGACACCGGACGCAGAGCTCTTCGTCGTCCGGATTTCGGGTGCCGCAGACCTGGCAGAACATCAGGACGCCGCCGCCGGGTAGTCGTAGAAACCCTTGCCGCTCTTGCGGCCGAGCCAGCCGGCATCGACCATTCGCACCAGGAGGGGACTCGGTCGGTACCGCGGGTCGCCGAATCCCTGCTGGAGGACGCGGAGGATCGAGAGGCAGGTGTCCAGGCCGATGAAATCGGCGAGGGTCAGGGGGCCCATCGGGTGATTCATTCCGAGCTTCATGATGCCGTCGATCGCCTCCCGCGTGCCCACGCCCTCCCGCAGCGCCTCGATCGCCTCGTTCAGCATCGGCATGAGAATCCGATTCGAGACGAAGCCGGGCGAGTCGTTGCAGACGATCGGAGTCTTTCCCATCTTCCGGGCGACCCCGTCCACCGCCGCGGCGGTCTCGTCCGAGGTGGCGATGCCCCGGATCACCTCGACGAGCGGCATCACCGGCACCGGGTTCATGAAGTGCATCCCGATGAAGCGGTCCGGGCGCCCGGTCGAGGCGGCCAGCCGCGTGATCGAGATTGACGACGTGTTCGAGGCGAGGATCGTGGTCGCCGGGCAGATTCCGTCGAGGCGGCCGAACAGGTCCTTCTTGGCGGCCTCGTCCTCCACGATCGCCTCGATGACGAGGTCCGCCGCCGAGAGCCCTTCGAGCCCTGTCGCCGTCGAGAGGCGGGCGAGCGCCCCCTCCTTCTCGCCGGCCGAGCGTTTTCCCTTCGAGACCTCGCGGTCGAAGTTCTTTTCGATCGTGCCCCGCGCCTTCTCCAGGAACCTCGCCTCGAGGTCGGTCAGCAGGACGTCGAAACCCGCGGCCGCGGCGGCGTGGGCGATGCCGTTGCCCATCTGGCCCGCGCCGACGACTCCGATGGTTCGGGGGAGCACGCCCCGACTCTATGGCCGCGGCGCTCGAGGAATCAACCGGACGTCAGGCGGGCAAGGCCACTCGGAATCGCGGCGCCCCGAACCGGGACACGAACGCGATCCCGACCGCGGCGATCGACGCCGCGCTCCAAACGATCGCGCCCGCGACCGGAAGAAGCGAGATGCCGCCGAGCACCGCGAAGCCGAGGGCGAGCGCCAGCGGGCGGCGCGAGGGAGAGAACGTCGCGAGAATCTTCTGTCCCACGAGCAGAAAGAGCGCCCCCATTCCGAAGATCTTCGCGGCGACCGCGGCGGCGCCGAGCGCGAGCGCGATCGGGATTCCGAGCGCCGGGGGCAGCAGCGTGAGCGTCGCGGCCGCAGCGAGGAAGATCGTCAGAACGCCGAGGGAGCCGGCGGTGAGCGCGCCAACCCAGTCGGATTCGGCGCGGTCCGCGGCGCGGGAGAGAGGAGAGCTGAAGAAGTAGAGCAGGGCGACGGCGACGATGAGCCAGGCCGCGAGAGCGAGAAGCCGCAGCCCCCAGAAGAGCGGGGAGAGCGCGTTCGGCGACGTCACGTCCCATGGCGCCCGCCTCATCTCCGCGAGATAGAGCTGGAGGAGCGTGCCCGGAGTGGAGACGGTTCCCGCCACCGGGAGCGGGCGCCCCGGAATGGGTTGGATCTCCCCGCCGAAGACGACGAGGTTGCCCGCGACGGATCCGCCCGGACCGAAGCTCGCCGCGCCCCCCCAGATCACGACGTCGCCGGCGACCGGCGCCTCGATGCGCACGTCGGAGGCGACCGCGACCACCCGTCCCGGAACGCTTCGGGAAATCACGAGGTCGCGCCCGACCGAGGCGACCGCGGGAGGAGAGGCGGAAGAGGCGGCGGCGTGAACGAAGAGAAGAGCCGCGAGCGCCGACTTCAACGACGGCTCCGCTCCCGCGCCAGGACCCGACGAAGGCCGGCTCCCGCCGGCAGCAGGAGAAGGAGCGCCGCGAGGCCGAGGCCGCGCTCCGCGCGGAAAGCGTCGGAGAGCGCCGCGAGCCCGGTCGGGGCGACGCGGAGGAGCTCGGGGACGAAGCGGGTCACTGCGCGGAAAAAAGCCAGGGTCGGCACCATCAGGGCGGCGCCCAGGCCGGCCTGGTCGGATCCGGAGAGCGACGGCGCCAGGACGAGCGCGAACCCGCCGACCCCGAGAGCACCCGCCAGAAGAACGGGGGCATTCCAGAGGGCGTAAGTCCGGCGCTCGCGCCGGGAGAACTCCCGAAGCCGGATGACCCGGGGAGCGAGGTCCGGCCACGGCGACCCGTCCGGCGGGAGGCCCTCGAGCTCCCGGGTCAGGCTCGCGGCGCGTTCGACGGTGGCCCCGCAGGCCGCACAGGCCGCGGCATGACCGGCCGCGTCGGGTGCGAAGGGGGGTTCGGCGCCCGCCGCCAGCGCCTCGGCGTCGATCGGGTCCAGGGGGCGGACACAGTCACTCACGTCAATTCACCATTCACCAGCTAACCGTTCCTTCAATACGACTCTGGCCCGAAAGAGTTTGTTCTTGACCGTCCCCAGGGGCATGTTCTTGAGCTGGGCGATCTCTTCGTAGGACAGGCCGCCAAAATGGCGGAGGGTGATCAGCTCCCGGAACTCGAAGGGCAGGTCCGCGATCGCCCGGGAGATGGCCCTTCCCCGCTCGACGTTGCGGAGCTCGGCGTAAGGGTCGAGGCCGGGGCTCTCGTGCTCGACCGCCGACACTCCCGACCGGCTGTCGGGGTCCGGGATCTCGAGCGGCACGGTCCGCGGCCGCCGCTTGCGGAGATGGTCGATGGCGGCATTGCCCGCGATCCGGAAGAGCCACGTGGAGAACTTGAATTCGGGGTTGTACCGGTCGAGCGCGCCGAAGACCTTCAGAAAGATCTCCTGCGCCAGGTCCAGCGCATCCTCCCGGCTGCCGACCATCCGCGCGACGTGGGCTACCACGCGCGCCTGGTAGCGGCGCACCAGGGCCTCGAAGAGGGACTCGTCGCCGCCCACGATCCGGCGGACCAGATCCGGGTCGGGCCCGAGGCCGTCGGCCTCCCGCTGGAGCTTTGCGGAGATGGCCCCCGGGCTCTGGCTTTCTCCGTTCACGGGCGTCGGCGGCGGGAAAGGCTCGGATACAATCCGCTGACCATTCTAGCGAAGGCGGGCGGACAGCCGGCCGAGGAGCGCCATGGACCAGGTCGTCGAAACCGACTCCGATCTTCCCCGGCTCACAACCTCGACCCAGCCCCAGGGCATCGACTCGGCGAGCCCCTTCGACGAGATGATGTCGCGGTTCGACGTCGCCGCGCAGAAGCTCGGACTCGATCCGGGCCTCTACAAGGTGCTGCGGGAGCCGGTCCGCGAGACCAAGGTCTCGATCCCCATCGTGATGGACGACGGCCACATCGAGGTCTTCGTGGGCTATCGGGTCCTCCACAACATCGCCCGCGGACCGGGCAAGGGCGGGATCCGGTTCGACAAGAACGTCACGCTCGACGAGGTGCGGGCCCTTTCGGCCTGGATGACGTGGAAGTGCGCCGTCGTGAACATCCCCTTCGGAGGCGCCAAGGGCGGCGTCATCTGCGACCCCACGAGCCTGACGCGCGGCGAGCTCGAACGGATCACGAGGCGATACACCGCCGAGATCATGGACCTGATCGGCCCCGAAAAAGACGTGCCCGCGCCGGACATGGGAACCAACCCCCAGACGATGGCGTGGATCATGGACACCTACTCGATGCACGCGCGCCACACGGTCACGTCGGTCGTGACCGGGAAGCCCCTGACGCTCGGCGGCTCCCGCGGGCGCGTCGAGGCGACCGGGCGCGGCCTCATGCTCATCGCGCGGGAAGCGGCGCCGCTCCGGGGATTTACCCTGGCGGGCAGCCGCGTCGTCGTCCAGGGCTTCGGAAACGTCGGATCGATCGCGGCCCGGATGTGCCACGAGGCGGGGGCCCGGGTGATCGCGGTCTCCGACATCAACGGCGGCATCACGCTCGAGAGCGGACTCGACATGCCCGCGATCCTGGCGCACTACGAGAAGAAGCGGACGTTCGAAGGGATCGAGGGCGTGACGAAGGTCGGCAACGCCGAGCTCCTCGAGCTCGACTGCGACATCCTGATCCCCGCCGCCAACGAGAACCAGATTCGCGGCCGGAATGCCGGAAACATCCGCGCGAAGATCATCGTGGAAGGCGCCAACGGCCCGACGACCCAGCGCGCCGACGAAATCCTGCACGAGAACGGCATTCTCGTGGTTCCGGACATCCTCGCCAACGCGGGTGGCGTGACCGTGTCCTACTTCGAGTGGGTCCAGGACCGCGCCGGCTTCTTCTGGCGCGAGTCCGAGGTCAACGAAAGACTGGAAGACATCATGGTCCAGTCGTTCCGCGATGTGGCGGCGATGGCCGAAAAATACGGCGTGAGCTTCCGCATTGCCGCCTACATGCTCGGGATCTCCCGGGTCGCGCACGACACGATGGTGCGCGGCCTGTACGCCTGAACCGCGCTAGCGAAGAACCCGCCGACCGGCTCTACGCCTTCCGGATCAGGAAGAGCGCGGCTCCCCGTTCGCATGGCTACCGAACGACGCGCCACGTGAGGCCCGGCTCGATCTCTTCGATCACCCTCGTTCGCGTGCTGAGGTATCGGTAGAGCGAGGTTTCCCGGAGCGGCCAGTCCGGAGGTCCGGGCTCCCGGAAGAGAACAAGTGTGCCGGGGCGCCGGGAGAGCGACGCGACCAGCCGGTCGCCGATCCCATCCTGCTTGAGCAGGTACCAGAAGCTCGTGTTGACGTAGGTTCCATCCGGAGTCGTCGAGCCCGTGATCGCATAGAGATTCTCGGAGCCGAGAGAGAAGTTCAGAAAAGCTCCTCCCCGGACCCGCTCCCGCACGCGGTCGGCGAGAGCCGCGGTGCCGGCGTCGTCCCACCAGAAGGCCGGCCCCGAAAGGCCGTTCCAGGCCAACGCGCCTCCCCCGACGGCCGCCACGACCACGTGGACCGCGAGGAGCGCGCTTCCGAGAAGGAACGAAGCGGACTTCCGCGACGATCGGGATTTCCGACTGCGCCGATTGGCCGCGACCGCGACGAGAGCGGCCCGCGCCGCGGTCAACGCCACGATCCCGGCGGCCCCGGCCAGGTGGAGCAGGCCCCAGCGGGGCCACGCCATTCCAAATACTCCGATCGCGACCCAGGGAGCCGGGGAGCGAGGGATTCGGCTGCCCGGCAGATTTCGCGCGAGAACGAGAATCGCCGGAAAGACCAGGAAGATGGGGACGCTCTGCAGGAGGTCTTTGCCCTGCATGCCGGTCGCAACGTCGCCGGCGAACCCTCCCCAGACCGGAATCACGAGGGTCCATCGGATGTGGGAAAGAGTCTGAAAAAGAGCTGCCCACCCGACCGCGAAGACCACGTAAGGTGTGGCGGCAACTCCGAAGAGAGTTACCGCGGCCCCAACCGATCGCCGGCGACTCACCAGGAGAGTCCAGATGAGGGCGGAGAGCACTGTCCACGCCGCCGTTTGCTTGACGAGGATCGCAGTCCCCAGCAGCAGAGCCGCGCCGACCAGAAAACTCTTTCTCCCGGTGATCTCGAAGCGCTCCAGCGCGAGAACCGCTCCGAGAAGGAGCGGCGCCATGAAGGGCTCCGGCCAGATCATCGGTCCCTCCATGTAAACCATCCACAGGACGAGGAGGGGAACCCCGACGAGGAGACCGGCGAGAGGACCGGACGCGCCGCCGCGTGACCGTCGAACTCCGAGGACGACCAGAACACCGCACGCCGCCAGGGAGACGGCCGCAACCGAGCGGAACAGCAGAGCCGAGAAACCGAATGCCTTTCCGGCGCCCGCGAGAATCAGAATCAGCAGTGGGGTGTGGGGTCCTCCCGGAGTGACCGCATCGTAAAGGAGCCCTCCCCGGCTGACGAAGTAAGCGGGGACGACGACCTCGGGCCAGACCAGAAAGAGGAGGAAGAACGCGGGAAGCGCGGCGGCAACCGCTCCCGCGACTGGAAAGAAAACCGCGGTTTTCGGGGGCCGGAGCCCGGTCATCGTTACTTCAAGGAAACCCGGGGGCGGATCTGGGGCACCTCATAGGCGAGCTTCCGTTCGATCTCGGGGATCGCGGACTCGACGGGCTTCCTCCACGCCGGATCGAGAAGGTCGAGCGTCAGGCGGCGGCCCGACAGTGAGGCCGGAGAAATCTTGCGGGCGAGCGGCTCTCCCACGAGGCGAGGCCACCGGGCCTGGATCCAGAGGAGCGCGCTGTCTCCGGAGGACATTCTCCGCAGGACTCCATCGGCCGCAGTCTGAAGCGAAGTGAATCCTTCCGGCGGCCGGCGCCTCATCGCTTCGCCGACTCCGGAGAAACGGGATGCAGCGGCTTCTCTCCGGAAAGGACGCGGCGAACGTCCTCCACGACCATCCGGGCCATTTCGCGGCGCGTCTCCACCGTCGCGCTTCCGGCGTGAGGCATGAGTACGACCCGGTCGTTGTCGAGAAGGGCCGGCAGCACGGCGGGTTCGTTCTCGTAGACGTCGAGCGCCGCTCCGCCCAGATGTCCCGACTCGAGCGCCACCACCAGCGCGGACTCGTCGATCAGTCCCCCGCGCGCCGTGTTGATCAGGAGACTGCCGGGCTTCATCCGTAGCAGCGCATCCCGGTCGAACAGATGCCGGGTCTCGTCCGTGAGCGGGACGTGGAGCGAAACGACGTCCGACCGCCGGAGCAGGTCCTCGAACGAGACGCGGGCCGGGTCGTTCGGATCGTCTTCGCCGCGGGCGGACCGCCCGGACGCGATCACGGTCATCCCGAAGGCGCGCGCGCGCCGGGCCACGGCCTTTCCGATGCGTCCCGGGCCGACGACTCCAAGTATCTTTCCTTTCAGCTCTTTACCGAGCAGCAGGTCGGGTGACCAGCCGGCGAAACCGCCCGCGCGGACCAGCCGATCTCCCTCGACGACCCGTCGGGCGAGCGAGAGGATGAGGGCCATCGTCAGGTCCGCCGTCGAGTCGGTCAGGACGCCCGGCGTGTTGGTGACGACGATGCCCCGCGCGGCTGCGGCGACCCGGTCGATGTTGTTCACCCCGACCGCGTAGTTCGCCACGATCCGCAGCTTCGGCGCCGCCGCGATCACCGCTGCCGTCACGGGATCGGACACGAGCGTGATCAACGCGTCCACGTCGGCGACTTCCGCGGCGAGCTCGTACTCGTTCGGGTTGTAGCCGAGAACGCGCACGTCGAAGTCGGGAAGCAGCGTCGAGAGCGACGGCTCCGGGAGTGCGCGCGTCGCGAGCACGACGCCGGCGGCGACCGAACGCTCCGGAGTCGGTTCGACGGGATTGCCGGTCACGAGATCTTCGCCCAAGCGGGTTTCCAAGATGCCTCCTGTCGAGTCGTGGGGAGCGCGCGAGTCTAGCACCCGGCGAGAACTACGCGCGGGTCTGCAGCCACCGCCCGACGAGGAAGATGAGTCCGCCGGCGACGAGCAGGACGAGCTCGCGCCGGACGTTTCCGCCGAGCACGCCGTCGAAGAATGCGGCCCCCGTGACGAGCAGAGCCACGAACTGGAGCGCGCGCGCTACCGAATACACGGCTTCTACGGCGTTTCGGCGACAGTCACCCGCGTGATCCGGTCTCCCTGCTCGATCCTCTCGACGACGTCTTGGCCCGTGGTCACCTGTCCGAACACCGTGTAGATGCCGTCCAGGTGGGGCTGCGGCGCATGCGTCGCGAACCACTGACTTCCTCCGGTGTCCGGCCCGGAGAGAGCCATCCCGACCGTCCCTTCTCCGTACTCGATCGGGTTCAGCTCGTCGCGGATCTCGTAACCCGGGCCGCCGTTGCCGGTCCCGGTGGGATCGCCGTCCTGGTCGACGAAGTTGGGGACGACCCGGTGGAACGTGGAGCCGTCGAAATATCCGCGCCGGGCGAGCGTGACAAAGTTCATCACGGTCATCGGCGCCGCGGCCCCGGCCAGCCGGATGCGGAACGCGCCCCGTGCGGTCTCGACCGCCGCGGTCCAGGGCTTCCGCGCCTCCGCGAGGAGAGCGGCGTAGTCCGCCGCGCTCCGGTTCGGCTTGTACTCCACCGGCGGAAAGGTCGCCGGTTCCGCTCGGAAGTTCTGCAGGAGGGAGCGCCGCGCGATGCGCGACACGACCGGGTTCGGGTTGCGGTACGCCGCCTCGACGATCGCCCTCGCCCGCGGATCGTTGCGGAGCTTCTCGGCCGCCGCGATTGCGGAAATTGCGACGTCCGGCTCCCGTCTCGCGGAAGACTTCGAGACCGCGTCCAGGATCACGGGAAGATCCGACCGGTCGCCGGTGCGCGTCAGCGCGTCGATGGCCGCGGCGGCCACGCCGGCGTCCGGATCGTTCAGGGACGCGAGCACGAGCGCCCGGTTCTGCGTGACGGCCTCGGCCGTCCGCAGGCTGCCGAGAACGGCGCCCCGGACGAGAGGGTCGCGATCCGTGGCGAGAGTCGCCCGCAGGGGCGCCGCTTTCGCGAAGGTGAGATATCCCTGAGCCTCCGCCGCGGTGGCGCGGAGGGCGGGTTCGGGCGACCGGGCCGCCGTCTCGATCGCGGGGTACGCGTTGTCCCGCAGGACGGCGGTCGCCGAGAGAAGGGCGACCTGGCGGCGGCGGCCGGTGCCGGTCGTCGCGATCGACCAGAGGCGGCGGAAGACTTCGCGATCCGCGCCCGCGAACTGGCGGAGCAGCGTGAGGGCCGGAATCGCAATGTTGGGGTTCGAGTCTCCCGCCAGGATCACCACGCGCGCGACGTGATCCTTGCCCGCGGAGGCGCCCGGGTTTTTCTCCAGCACGCCTTCGAGCCCGACGAGCGCGTTGGTGACGAGGGGCGGCTTGCCGCTGTCGAGCACCGCGAACAGGGGCTCCATCGACTCTTTTTTCGCGAGGATTCCGAGCGCCCTCGCGCCGTAGGCGGCGGTGTCCGCGTTCCGATCGCCCAGCGCGGCCGTCAGCGCGGGAAGAGAGGACTCGAGCGGCTTGCGCGCGATGGCGTACACCGCCCCGAAACGGACCCGATCGTCGGGGTCATTGACGTAGCGGAGCGCGGCCGCTTCCGTCGCGGGAGCCGCGAACCGCCAGAGGGACCGGAGAATCGTGGCGCGGGGCTCAGGCGCCGGGGCCTTGTCGACCGCGGCCACCAGCGCGTCCTGGCCGTCCCCACGGGCGAGAAACCCGATCGCCTTCGCGGCCGCGGACACGACGGTGGCGGGGCGACCGGACAGGAGCGGAACGAGCTCGTCGGTCAGCGTGGGATCCGCGAGGACCTGGGCTCCGAAAGCAGCCGCCGCCTGGACGTCCGGCGTCGGATCGTTCAGGAGCTCCGCCAGAAGCGGGCGTCCCCGCGCGTCGCCGATGCGGCCGATGGCGAGCGCCGCGCGCGCGCGGATCCCCGGGTCGGTGGATCGGGCCGCCGAATGCAGGACCGAAGCGTCGAACGCGCGCCGGTCCTCGATGTCGAGAAGAGCGGCCTCGGCCTCCGCCGCGCCCGCGAAAGACCGGATGGCCACCGGCGGCGAGGCCGGGGCGCCCGGAGTAGCCGGGGCGCTTCCGCAGCCGACCAGCGCCAGGAGACCGGCGGCGACCGCCGAACAGAGAGCCCACGTGCGTCGAGAAGTCATAGTGAGTCCTTTCTCTCCACCCGGGAAAATTGCGGGGATTATAAGGGGTCAGGTCCTGAAGGGGTCCGGTCTACACGGATCACCGACGCCGATCATTCTGCCGAGACGCCCGTGGAGACCTGACGCCAGGCCGGAACCCAACGGTTGGAGTCCGGACCCCACTTAGACCGACTTTGCCAAAGTGGCAAGTGGAGACCTGACCCCTCTTACGCGCCGATGACGAGCCGGTCGCCCAGCATGCCCGGCAGTCCGGCGCGGTGGATCTTCGCGCGCGTTTTCTCGACGTCGTACGTCACGCGCTCGAAGGTGACCGCGCGGGCTTCGCTGTCGTACAGCGCGAAGGACGCGGCGGGGTTGCGGTCGCGCGGCTGTCCGATCGAGCCCGGGTTGATCAGGTAGCGGCAGTTCTTCTTGAGGCGCATCCGGACCCGGTCTCCCCGGACGACGTCGACGCGGATCCCGTGCGGCTCGAGCGAGAACACCGACGGAATGTGGCTGTGGCCGAAGAAGCAGACGCTCGCGTCGGAGAACGTGAAGTTCAGGTATGCGTCGTAGTCCGAGAAGATGTACGCGTCCTCGTCTCGCGGCGACCCGTGGCAGATCACGAAAGCGCCGTCCACGTCGATCGGACCGATCGGAAGCTCCTCCAGAAACGCGCGGCTCATGGCCGAGAGCTGCTCGGTGGTCCAGCGGGCCGCCCGGAGCGCGACCGGGTTGAACAGCTCGCCGGAGTCGAGCCCGCAGACGACCTTGTCGTGGTTGCCGCGGATCATGGCCTTCCGCTTGCGGATCTTGCGGATGCGATCGATGACCTCGTTGGGATCGGCGCCGTATCCGACGAAGTCGCCGAGGATCGCGACGCGGTCGTATTTCCGGCGGGCGACGCGCGCCATCACCGCCCCGAGGGCTTCCTCGTTCGAGTGGATATCCGAAAGGATGAGATATCGCATGAAAATGGTTCCGACCGGACGCTCGCGTCAGGTCTTCAGCTTCGCTCCCCGTTCCCGCGGGTCAAAGACCGCGGAAAGCACCCTGTCGGTGGTCTGTTCGATGGACTCGCTCCCCACGAGCGCGACCCGCACCGGAGACATTCTATAGAAGGGCTCCCGCTCGGCGTAGAGCGCCGCCGCGTAGTCCACGCTCGGGAACAGGGGACGGTCCATTTTTCCGGCGAGGCGCGCACGAACGACGTCGAAAGAGACGTCGAGATGGACGGGAGTGCCGAGGCGCGCGATCGTCCGCCGGTTCCGGTCCGACACGAACGACCCGCCGCCCGTCGAGATCACGGCGTCCGGAATCGCCTCGGTGCCCTCGAGGAAGACCGACTCGCGCTCGCGGAACGCGGCCTCGCCGAACTCGTCGAAGAGCGCGCGGACCGTCAGTCCGGACGTGCGCTCGATCTCGGTGTCCAGGTCGACGAAAGGAAGGCCGAGCCGCTCGGCCACCCGGCGTCCCACCGTCGTCTTGCCGCTCCCCATGAAACCCACGAGGTAGATGCGGCCCACGCGGCCCCGCCGCCGGGCGCGGTCGAGGAGGAAGCGCGTGTTTTCTTCCAGTCGGCCCTCCCGCGAGAGCGCTCCGATCACGGCCGCGGAGTCCGCGCCGGCGTCGAAGACCGCCTCGAGGTTTTTCCCCGTGATCCCGCCCACGGCGACGAGGGGTTTCGTCTTTTCCCGGGCGACCGCGGCGAGCGCCTCGAGCCCGCGCGGCGGCCGCCCCGGCTTCGTCGAGCTCGCGAACACCGGACCGAAAGCGACGTAGTCCGCCGCCGGATCTGCAAACGCGATTCGAGCGGCAACGCCGTCGTGGGTCGAGACGCCGACGGGCGCGCCGCCGGGGAGGACGCCCCGGGCGACGGTCGCGGGAAGGTCGTCTTCCCCGAGGTGAACGCCGACTCCCGAGAGGAGGGCCACGTCCACCCGGTCATCGACGAGAACGACGGCGCCGAACTCCCGACCCCTGCGGTCCGCCTCCTCGACCGCCTCGAGCAGGGCCGGGTCGGGCAGATCCTTCTCGCGGACCTGGAGCAGCCGGATGCCCGCGCCGAAAAGACGGGAGGCGACCTCGGCGACCTCGCCGCTCCCGGTCGCTCCGCCCGGGCTGATCGCGTAGATCGGAGGAAGTTTCAGGGGAAGGTTTAAGACGCGGCGGCGAACCGCTCCATGAACCGGGTCGACAGTCGCCCTCCCACGAAATCCGGATCGTCCAGGATCCGCCGGTGCATCGGGATCGTCGTCTTGATCCCCTCGACGACGAAGAAATCGAGCGCCCGGCGGGCGCGGGAAATTGCCTCGGCCCGGTTCCGGCCGTTCACGATCAACTTCGCGATGAGCGAGTCGTAGTGGGGAGTGATGACGTAGCCTTGGTAAGCCGCGGTGTCGACGCGGACGCCGATCCCCCCCGGCGGGTGAAAGGCGGTCAGTCGGCCGGGACAGGGGGCGAAGGTGACCGGGTCTTCGGCATTGACACGGAACTCGATGGCGTGTCCGCGCGGCGCGAGCTCCCGGCCGGCGAAGGAGAGCGGCGCGCCCGCCGCCACCGCGATCTGCTCCTTGACGACGTCGAGGCCCGTGACCTCCTCCGTCACCGGATGCTCGACCTGGAGGCGCGTGTTCATCTCCATGAAGTAGAACCGGTCCTGCGCGTCGAGGAGGAATTCGATCGTCCCGGCGTTGGTGTAGTTGACAGCCTTCGCGGCCGTGATCGCCGCGGCTCCCATCTGCCGGCGGAGCTCCGGGGTGAGCGCTGGCGAGGGAGCCTCCTCGATCAGCTTCTGGTGGCGGCGCTGGATCGAGCACTCGCGCTCGCCCAGGTGCTGGACGTTGCCGTGCGAGTCTCCGAAGATCTGGAACTCGATGTGCCGGGGAGCATCGAGGTACTTCTCCAGGTACACGTCCGAGCTGCCGAAGGCCTTGTCCGCTTCGTTGCGCGCGGTCTCGTACGCTCCGGAGAGCTCCCGCTCGTCCCGGGCGACCCGCATCCCCCGCCCTCCCCCGCCGGCCGAAGCCTTCAAGATGATCGGGTAGCCCGCCTTGCGGGCGAACGCGAGCGCTTCGTCAACCGTTTCGACCGGCCCCGGCGAGCCGGGGACCGTCGGAACGCCCGCCGCCGTAACGGTGCGCCGGGCGAGCGACTTGTCGCCCATCTTCCGCATGGCATCCGGGGTCGGGCCGATGAAGGCGATGTGGCAGTCCTGAAGGATCTCGGCGAAGTACGCGTTCTCGGACAGAAAACCGTAGCCGGGATGGATCGCGTCAGCCTCCGTGATCTCGGCCGCCGAGACGATCGCCGAAATGTTCAGGTACGACGCGGCGGACGGGTACGGGCCGACGCAGACGTCCTCGTCCGCGTAACGGACGTGGAGGGCGTCGCGGTCCGCTTCGCTGTAGATCGCGACGGTCTTGATGTCGAGCTCACGGCAGGCGGAAATGATGCGAAGCGCAATCTCGCCCCGGTTGGCGATCAGAATCTTCTTAAACATTCGCGGCCCGGCGAGCGGGGCGGGCGACGTTCACGCCGCGAGCCGGATTCCGAACAGCTTCTCCCCGTACTCGACCGGCTGGCCGTTCCGGGCGTAAACCTCGACGATCTCGCCCTCGACGTCGGACTCGATCTCGTTCATGAGCTTCATGGACTCGATGATGCAGAGGATCTTGCCCTTCGACACCCGGGAACCGACCTCGGCGAAAGATTCCGCTTCGGGTGACGGCGCACGGTAGAAGGTCCCCACGATGGGCGACGTGATGACGTGGACCCCCTCTCCCTCGGCCTCGGCCGCGGGCGTCCCGGTGGCCCCCGGCATCGCGCCGGGCGGCGGGGTCGCTGCGGCCTCGACGCCGTTCGAGACGACGGGGCGCCCTCCCTCGATCCGCAGTCGGAACCCGGCGCGCTCGATCTCCAGCCCCGAGAGGCCGCGCTCGGTCACCAGGTCGATCAGTTCCTTGATTTCCTTGAAAGAGAGCATTGTCTAGAGAAGCTCCTTTTCGAGCGCCGCTGCGGCCTTGCGCAGCTCGAAGCGGCCGCGCCCGAGGTTGCCCTCCCGGGCCAACAGCAGCAGCAGATAATACTCCCCGGTCACCTGCGTCAGGACCGTGATTCCGGTGTCGCTCACCGTGGCGACTTCCCGGACTTCGCCCGACCCCCAGGCCGAGGCGGCCGTTCGCGCGGCTCGCAGGAGCCCACCGATCTGCGCGGCAATGGTCTCGATCGAAAGGCTTTCCGTGAACCCCCGCGTGGCCACCGGGATCCCGTCCGCGCCGACGAGGGAAACCACGCGCGTACCGGTCACCCGGTCCGCGAGCCGGGCGAGTGCATCCTCGAAAACGTTCATTGCGGGAGCTTATCGGGTCCCGGAACCGCGTTACCCCGGATCGTGCCGATCCACTCGTTCAGAACGCGGACCCTGGCGAGCCGCCGCTCCCGGAGCGGATCTCCGGCCGGCAGCGGGAGAGGCTCGGCCACCGCTTTCCGGGCTGCGTCGTCCCGGAGACCGCGCAACTCCGCGTCGGCCGGCGACGCCGCCAGAAGGCTCTCGTAGAGCGACCTCGCCTCGGAAAAGTGCCCCTGCTCGAAATACAGGTCGGCCAGGGCCCGTCCCCCCGGTTCGGCAGTCGGCGCCGGGCCGGGCTCCGACTGGGGCGCTCCCGGACTTGCGAGAACGGCCCCGGAAGGCTCGTGAGGCCAGGTCGCTTCGGGCAGGCGGATCCTGCGGGTCACGACCTCTTCGTTACCCGCCGCGTTTATGGCGTCGAGGGACCTGTCACGGGAGGGCACCTCCGGCTCGTCGGCCGCCGGGAAGTGCACCACGGGGCGCTCGTAGGTGATCCCGGAGATGTCGTGGGGGTCCGTCTCGCGCGCGGGAGCCGAGCCCCCCTTTCCGTCGGATCCATAGGGTCTCGCGAGCTCCGGCGGGAGCGCCGGGCGCGCGGTGCCCTCGAGCGGCGTGGGACGGAAGGACGGGGGCGGCGGCAGCGGCCCCGCGTCGGCCGAGCGCGGGGTGACGGGAGCCGGGGCGACTTCCCCCTGGAGCCGGGTGATCACGCCGTCGAGCCGGCGATCCCCCGAAATCCCGCGGTAGCGGAGATACCGCTTGAGGGCCTCCACCGGTTCGCCCCGCGAGAGGTGCAGGTCTCCGAGCGCCTTGGCCGCGACGAGGTTCGACGGATC
>JBBQKV010000015.1:0-31491 GCA_038327245.1 Acidobacteriota bacterium | reverse complement strand
GAGGTCACCCCCCGGCGAGCTTCCGGATCTCTCCCTCGCCCAGACCGTAGTGCAGCCAGTCGTCGGGCTTCGCGCCGATCCGGTCGTAGAACTGGATCGCGCGCTCGTTCCAGTCGAGCACCGCCCACTGGACGCGCCAGGCGTTGCGCGCCAGCGCCTCCTCTGCGAGCGCCGCCATCAACGCTTCGCCGACGCCCCGGCTGCGGACGGCCTCCGAAACGACGAGGTCTTCGAGATAGAGGAACGGCCGCGCGCGGAAGGTCGAGCCCGGTGTCTCGTAGAACAGCGCGATCCCCTCGATCGCGCCGTCGACTTCCGCGACCAGCGCCTCCAGCTTCTGCGTGTCGAAGATCCACGAGAGGAGCCGCGCGGCCTCGGCGTCGTCGGGCGGACGCAGCTTCTCGAACGTCGCCAGCTCGCGGTCGAGCTCGAGAATGCGCGCCCCGTCGTCGCGTTTGGCGCGCCGGACCGTCACAACCTTATTTGGCGTTGATCACCTTCTGAAAGTCCACGAGTCCGACGAGCTTGAGCGCGTCGGCCGCTTCGACGTTTGCGCCCTGCCCCAGCACCAGGCGGCTGGGAGACGCGATCACCGTGACGAGCGTCGTCGGGTTTCCGGCGGAGCGGTCCGTGACGGCGAAGGCCGGAAATCCCGCCACCGGCACCTCGCGCGTTTCGACGCCCGCCGCCCGCCCCGCTTCGGCGACCGCCTTCTTGATCGCGGCCGTCACGTCCTTCCCGTCGCCGTAGTCCTGGACGACCAGGCGGAACTGCCGGACCGACGTCGGGCTCTCGATCCGCTGGAAGAAACGCGAGACCTCGGTGTAGACCCCCATCCCGTTCTCGTCGGTGTCGGGCAGGGGGTCGCGCGGCGCCGCCGCGTAGCCGGGGAGCTCGGCTGGAATGCCGTCCCGCAGCGAAAGCGGCCAGGCCGTTTTGCCCGGCGGCAGGGGACGCGCGGCCGCGAGCGCGCCGGCGAGACCGAGGGCGATCCCAACCGTGAGTCTCACGAATACAGAATAACCGGGACGGCACGCTTTTTGATCCCCGAATCCCGGTTAGGGCGCCCGTGCCCCCAGGAGGAACGCCATGAAGTCCCTCGCGATGCTTCTGGCCGCCGCGATCGCGGCCGTTGCGACGATTGCCGCGTCCCAGGAGGCGAGCCCGACTCCAAAGCCGGCTCCATCCGCGAAGGAGGCCGCGAAGTCCGTGACGATGAGCGGCGAGATCGTCCGCTACGACGCGGGCAAGACGATCGTCATCCGCCAGTCGGATGATCGCGTCGTGACCTACGAGCTCAGCCCGGCGGTCCCGCTTTCTCCGGAGATCCACGTCGGGCGTCGCGTCACGATCTCCGCAGAGCCCGCGGCCGACGGCGTCGTGCGCGTCACGCGGGTGACGCCGATCGGGCCCGACGCGGCCCCCGCCGTCGCCGCTCCTACGGCACCGTTCACGCGGGAGTCCGAGAAGACGGTGGAGACGCGGTCGGTCACCGTGACGGGCGACGTGGTGCGTTACGAGGCCGGACACGTGATCGTCATTCGGAGTTCCGACGGCCGCGAAGTCACTTATTCGATCGCGCCCGACGTCGCTGCTCCGGCCGAAATGCCTCTCGGCCGTCGCGTCTCCATCGTGACGGAGCCTTCGGCGGCCGGGTCAGTTCTCGTCACGCGCATCACGACGGAGTCGGTCACCCCGGACGCCGAGGTTCCTCCCGCCGCCCCGACGAAGACCCAGACGACCACGGTGTTCGGGACCGTCGCCGCCTACGAGCCCGGGCAGTCGATCTCCCTCCTCCAGCCGAACGGGAAGACCGTGATCTACACGATCGACGGCAGCTCGGCGCTTCCGAGCGGCTTTGCGACCGGAAAGACCGTCGTGATCCGCACGATCACGCGACCCGGCGCCACCCGCCCGGTCGTGCGGAAGGTCACGTACTCGACGACGATCCAGAAGAAAAAGACCTAGGAGGGCAGTACACTTCTCTCTACATCCCGACATATGGACGAAGTCTCGCGGGCGCGGATCCGGGTCTTCCTGAACGATCCTGCTGCGCGCGGGCAGCGCGCCGTCTCTGCCGACGCGCCGATCGACACGGAACAGAGACCCTGGGCCTTTCGCATCGAGGGAAAAGCTCCCCCGCCCCGCCTGTACCCGCCGGACACGCCCGAGTTCCTGCACTGGCAGATCGTGGCGGCGCTCGCGCGGGGCCGCAGTCTGTGGTCGCGGCTGCTGCCGCGCGCCGGAACGTGGGTCCGGGGCGCGGTCCTCCCAGTGGTCCCGATCGAGGGCGACGGACTGAATGCTTACTACGACCGGAAGGCGCTCCACTTCTTCCGCGACGTGAACCAGTCGACGGGTGAGGTCGTGCAGTCCGGAGACAGCCCGGACGTCGTCACGCACGAGCAGGGGCACGCCGTGCTCGACGCGTTTCGCCCGGATCTCTGGGACGCGCCGCACTTCGAGGTCGCCGCCTTTCACGAAGGATTCGGCGACATCGCCGCGATCCTCGTCGCGCTCGAGGAGACCGACCTCACCCGCGCCGCGATTCGCGAGACCGAGGGCTCCCTGGATCACTCCAACCTCGTCTCGCGTCTGGCCGAAGAGCTCGCCGCGGCGGTGATCGCCCGGTACGGTCCGGACGCCGCGCTGCCCGACGCCCTCCGCGACGCGGTCAACCCGTTTCACTATCAATCGCCCCGCTTACTCCCGGACGAGGCCGCCGCGGACGCGCTTTCCCGGGAGCCGCACTCGTTCTGCCGCGTGGTCACGGGGGCCTGTTGGGACGTGCTCGCGCGGCTCTCGATCCCGGTCGAGGGGCAGGACCCGCTCGCCGCAGTTCAGCAGGCCGCACGCAAAGTCGGCGCTCTCGTGATCGCTGCCGCCGAGGGCGCGGCCTCGGGCGCCACCTTTTTCCGCCGTTTCGCGGCGGGACTCCGCCGCGCGGCCGCACACGACGAGACCGCGCGGGCTGCGGTCGACGAGGCGCTCGCTGCCCGAGGTCTTGGCCAACCGGGCGATGACGCTCCACGGGATCGATCCGAGATCCTCGCGGACGCCGGCCTCGGCCCGGAGCCGCTGACTACCCGCCTGCTCGACGCGCTGCGGGAGCGTCTCGGCGCGTCGCGCGACGAAGAGATGCTGGTGCGGCCATCGTTCGGCGGCGGAGAGCTGCAGGGTCGGCGCCCGCGCGACCTCTTCCTCTCCGGTCCCGAGTACGGGCCGGCCGACGGCGCGGCCGTGGAGATCTCCGACTCCTTCACGGTCGCCGTGAACGAGAGCGGTTCCGTCGCCGCCTCCCGCGTCGAGATCGCGGGGATGGAAGAAGAGGAGGACGCGCGCGAGTTCGTCCGGACCCTGGCGCGATCCGATCACATCGCCGACGCCTCCGACGGGCCTCCGGACGTCGTCCGGCTCTATCGCGAGGGACGATCGCACTTCGTCGCGCGGGAGAGCGACGGCGTGCGTCGAGTGCGACGCGCCTGGATTTCCGGAGGAAAAGGAATTTGAATCTGCGACCGCGGACCCTGGCTCCCCTCCTTCTCGGCGCGGCGCTCGCGTGCTCGACCTCGGCTCCCCCTCCCGCCTCCGAGGGGCCGCTCATCTCACCCGCGGATCTCGTGGCGTCGCTCGCTAACGTGGCGAATGGACGAAACGCGGACATGGCGGAGACCGGTCTCGTGCTGAAGCGGATCGAGCTCAAGCTCGCCGTAGCGCGCGAGCGCCGGCGCGACGGACGCGTGAGCATCCTCGTTCTCGATGCCGGCGCCTCCCGAAGGACAGAGACCTCCTTCACGCAGACGTTCACCCTCGAGCTTCCGCCGCCCTCGCGGCGCACCGCCGCGGTGAACGTCGCCGCGCTCCCGGGAGTGGTCGATTTCGTGGACGCCGCGATGTCGTCGGCGCGCGAGCTCGTCACGGCCGCGGCTCGCGCCGAAATTCCTCAGAAGCTGCGGGAGGTCGAGCTGGTTGCGCGAATCGTGCGGTCGGACCGGGTCGAGGGCGGGATCGCCTTCCAGGTCTTCACCGGGGCGTCCCTGTCCGGCGGGATCGCGCGCACCGCCGACGAGACCAACACGGTGCGCCTGGTCTTCGCGGCGCCGTGATCCCGGGCGCCCGCAGAAACGAAAAAGCGGTCCCGAAGGACCGCTTTTTCGGAGTGCCGCTTGGTTTCCCTTACTTCTTCGCCCCCAGGATGGCATCCTTCGCCTTCTTCGACACGCGGAACTTGACCACGCGCTTGGCGGGAATCTTGATCTCTTCTCCCGTCGCCGGGTTGCGGCCCATGCGCGCCTTCCGATTCACCAGGACGAGCTTTCCAACTCCCGGAATCGTGAAGCTGTTCTTCGCATGCGCGTAAGCGAGAGAGGTGAGATCGTCGAGGAACTGAGTGGCCTGTCGTTTGGTTGTGCCCGCCGACTCCGCCAGCTTCTCCGCGATCTGAGACTTCGAAAGCGCCTTCCCGGATTTTTCTGCCATATGCACTACCCCTTCTTCATTGTGGAATCGCCCTTGCGGGCAAATCAAATTTGGCGGCTATTCTAGTCCGCTCGGTACGGCGTCAAGCAGAAAAAGAAGGGACCTCGATGAATTCCCGGGGAGAGCACCTCATCACTGAAAAGCAACGCTCGCTTGGTTTAAGATCGGGAGGGCGCGCGTGTTTTCTCCTCGGCCTGCTCGCGCTGCCGGCCTGTCGCCTGGACTCGCAGCTCCGGATGGCGGAGCGCCTCCTCGAACGCTACCGGCATGCGACGTCGTCCCGGCCGCTCCCTCTTTCCCACGTCATCCGGATGAAGCTCCGCCCGGAACGAGCCGGCGACTCCGCGGAGGGCGTCGGGGAGATCGCGTGGGAGCCCAACCGTTACCGTGAGAGGGTCTCCTCGGCGGGAGTCGCGACCGAACGCGGGATCCAGGGGGGCAAAGCGTACGCGATCGATGAAGACGGCTCCACCCGGGTCGCCTCCGAGCCGGTCCTCCGGGAGCTCGTGACGCGGTCGTACTTCTGGCGGAGGGCCTGGCTCTTCGAGGACCGCGAGCGGGCGCGCCTTTCGCTCGGGCCTGCGGACTCGACCGCCGCATCGGCCCGGTTGGCGCCCCTCGGGGGGAATCCGCTGCTCCTCTACTTTTCCCGCCGGGACGGGCATTTGACCGCGGTGCGATCGCCGCGTTTCGACCTCGACTTCGAGCGGGACGGGTCGTTCCGCCTGGCATCCGGGATCCGGCCTCCGGTCGTGGGACAGATCGCCTGGACCGGCCTCCCGAGCGAGCAGATTGCCGACGCCGAGGTCGTAGCGGGCTACGGGAAGTTCGTCGGACAGGCGCAGGTCCCCTTCGAGCGAACGGCGTCGGGCGGTCTCTCTTTTCCCGCCGCAGTCAGCGGCATCGCGATGCGGCTCGCCCTGGATGGAACACTGGACGGTCCCCTCCGGCTCTCCCCGGAGGTCGCGAAGCGTCTTGGGTTGGCTTTCTCGACCGACGTCTGGGGTCGATCCATCGCCGGCGGAGCCACGCTGGCGGTCGGAACTTTCACCTGTTCCGGAATCCACGTGGAAGCCGCGGCGCAGCCGCCGGAAGGAGTTGACGGCGTCATCGGAGGGACCCTCTACCGCGAGGCCGTGGTCGAGATCGATCCGGCCGCTCGACGGCTCGCCCTGCACGACCCTGCCCGATGGGTCGCCCCCGCCGGTTTCAACCGGATGGTCGTGGATGACGACGGGGACCGGCCGGTGACGACCCTCCGGCGCGGAAGCCAGGTCGCGAGACTGACCGTCGGCGCGCCCCTCGGATCCGCCGACATTTCGGTGAAGCCGGAAGCTCTCGATCGCATCGGGGTGACCGCGCCCGGCACTGCCGACGCGTTGCGGTGGGGAATTCTCGAGCTGCCCGACCTGTCGGTCGTCCGCGACGCGCATCCCGACGAGGTCGGATGGGGCGACGACGGGAAGGTCGGATTCGGGATGCTGTTGCGCTTCCACAGCCATCTCGATCTCACCCACCGGTGGATCTACGTGCAACCGCTCGGCCGGTAGGCGCGCCGGGCACGTCTTTCGCACCGTCACCCGTCGGGGAGGAGATCTCGATGCTGAAAATCGCCCTGATCTTTCTGGTCGTCGGGCTGGTTGCTGCTCTGTTCGGGTTCACGTCGGTCGCCGGAGCTTCGTTCGCGATCGCAAAGTTCTTCGCCTTCCTGTTCCTGGTCCTCTTCCTGATCTTCCTCATCCTGGGTCTGACAGCCGCGAAAAAGATCGTTACCTGAAGAAGGCCCGGCGGCGACCGGTCATTGCCCTGCCAGCCCGACGGCTCGGCCGGATCTTTTCCTGCCCTTTTCCCCGCGGGCCCCGCGCGCGCCGCTTCTATTGCGGCAGCGCCAGGGGTACCGTCGCGTCACACCCCGCGCAGAGCACCTCGGGGTTCAGCGTCAGAAGCGCCGTGTCCAGGTACAGGACCGCGTCGCACTCGGGACACTCCACCTCGACGGTCTCGTCCGAAAAGCCTCTCTTGTCCGGAGAGCCCCGGCGCGCCATGCCGCCGTGCGCCGGAATCCGGAAGGGGACCACGTTGGATTCGTTCACCGTCTTTCCTCCTGTCCGAAGCGCGGCGCGCGCGCCGCGACGTCGGACGGATCGAGGGGCTCGGCTAACGAGAGAGTGGCAGCAGGCCGCCCGGGTTTCCGGACGGCGAGGAGAGCGACCCCCAGGAGCAGGAACACTCCGCCGGTCGAAAGAAGGCTCGCGACCGCCGCCCGGAACGCGCGCGGTGCCTCGCGGGGGTCCCGGCCGCCGGCGCCGGCCAGGGTCCCGCCGAGGAAGAGACAGAGGACCGAGAGCAGGAGGACCTGGCGGGCGCGGTCATTCCGGGGGCGCGAGGGCTGAGACCAGACGAGCTTCATCGAGGGATCCAAAGGGAACGGCATCGGGAAAGAAGGTGCACCGCAGGTGCGTTCAAAGCGAGGTCGAAATCCATTCGCCCTCCGCCACGTCCGGGAAACGACTCCGTCGCGGTCATCTTAGATGAGCGACGAGCGACGCGCAATCGCTTTCGATGAATAAGGATGCGGGTGCAGGGGAGTAAGGACGCGAGTGCAGGCCCGCAGGGCCTGTCCCCGCGACTTGCCTAGGCCTGTCCCCGCCACTACTACAGGCCCCCGCGCATTCCGGCGAAGAAGTCGTCCGTGCCGTAACGGCCGAGCGCGACCGCGACCGTTCCGTCGCAGCGCGCCGTGACCTTCCGGTCGGCGTCGAAGATCTCGGCCGCCGCGAACGTGAGGTTCGTCCCGGATCGCAGGAGGCGGGCCTCGACGGTGACCCGATCCCCCCGGGTCGGCCGGAGGAAAGTCATCGCGAGATTGACGGTCGCCGAACGGGTGTCGGGACGCGTCAGCCAGCCGACCGTCCCGATCGCGAGGTCGAAGAGACCCGCCAGGACGACGCCGTTGACGGCATCGGTTCCCATCCCGCCCCGGTGGAAGGGCTCGACCGGATCGAGCACCGCGCGGACCCGATCCACCCGCTCGAAATCGAGCCGCGCTCCAAGGCGCTGCATCGGCGGAGACGCGTTCCACGCGCCGGCGAGCACACGCAGCGCGTCGAGGGTGCCGTAAGTCTCCGAGAAGGGCTGCCCCTCCGGGCTCATCGGGCCGCGCTGGTCGCGGGCCCGAAGAGGATCCTTCGCACCAGCTCGATCGGCAGGCCCCCCTGCGCGACGAACGCGTCGTGGAACTGCTTCAGGCTCGCGCCCTTCTTCGCCCGGTACTCGTCCCGCAACTCCTGGATCTGCAGCTTCCCGAGCGTGTAGTACAGGTACGTCGGGTTGTACGCCCCGCGCCGCGCCTCCTCGTAGCCGTTCGCGGGCTCCTGGAATCCCCGCTCGACGAAGACCTTCGCTCCGTCCGCGACCGTCATTCCCTGCGTATGGAGCTTGATCCCGACGACGTAGCGGCAGTCGCGCAGGAGCGCTTCCTGGAGCTGCGCGAGGCGGTACTTCGGATCGCCTCCGCCGAAGCCCTCGTCCACCATCATCTGCTCGCTGTAGTGGGCCCAGCCCTCGGCGTTCGTGCCGCAGAACACGAGCTTGCGCGTCTTCGTCGGAAAACGGGGCGCGTACAGAAACTGCAGGTAGTGGCCGGGCCAGACTTCGTGGACGTCGATGATCGAGACGACGTACGGGTTGTAGAGACGAAGGTGCTCCTCCTGGTGCTTTGCGTCCCAGTCCTTCTCGACCGGCGTCACGTAATAGAACGCCTCCGTCGCCTTCGTCTCGAACGCTCCGGGCGTGTCCATGGAGGCGAAGCTGCCGGAGCGGGCAAACGGCGGCGTCTCCTGGACCCGCGGCCGGACCTCCGAGGGAATCGTGACCAGGTCCTTCTGGACGAGGTAGCGGCGCGCGTCCTCGACCGACCGGGCCACCGTCGGGATGAGCGTTTCGGGGGAAGGATGGTCGTTGGAGAGTGACGACATGACCTGCGCCGGCGTCTTCGAGGGATCGATCCGCTTCGCCGTTTCGACGAATGCGGCAGAGTCCTTCGCGAGCTGCGCTTCGCCTTTGGCGAGCAGGTCGGCGAGCGGCATGTCGACCCTCTCGTCGTACTTCATCTTCGCGAGAAAGTTTGCAGCTCCGATCGCGTAGCTCCCCTTCGAGCGGGGCAGCAGGTCTTTCTCGAGCCACGCCGCGAAGTCGCGGGTCGCGGCAATGACCGCCCCGTTCGCGTCCGCGAACTCCTTCGCGAGCGCGGCATCGCTTCCCGCGGCCTCCTTCGCCCACGCCGCCACGGTGCCCGAGAAATATCCGGCGGATCCCTTGGAGACCCGGATGGCGAGATCGGTGAACTCTCGCGGCGGGTTCGCGACGTTCGCCCTGCCCGCGGCGTAGACCGCCGGCATGAGCTTCTCGCGGGCGATCAGAGAGCGCAGGCGTTCGGCCGCGGGGGCGAAGTCCCGCTTGATGAGGCTGTCCGCGGAGCTGCCCGGCAGGCCCGCGTAGCCGATCGGGTTGCGCTCCCAGTTCCGGAGCGTCTCCTGGTCGAGAAGTTGACCCCGGATCTGGCCTTCGATCGCGTCCGCGTCGACCTGGTCGTCGAAGGAAAGCCCGACGCGATCCATCGCCTGCAGGCGCGTGAGGAATTCCTTCAGCTGCGCGATTCGCGCCTCGATGCGCGGCCGGGAGCGGTCCTCGAGCTTCGAGTCGTACTGGTGGAAGCCGTCCTCGGTCGCCTGCGAGGGAAGGTACGCGAACCGGGCGTCGAAATAGTCGTCCACGAACTTCGAGAAGCGCTCGCCGGAGGGAGCCGGAGCCGGCGCCGCGGTCGCCGACGCGGGGGTCGCGGGGGGGCGCGCCGCGGGGGCGCAGGAAATCGCGAGAGACGAAACTGTCAAAAAGATCCAGGTCGTTTTCATCCGGCGAAGGCTAGCATTGACCGATGAGGATCCGAATCTTCCTCGTCCTTCTCGCCGCCGGCGGCATCGCGCCCGTCGCAGCCGGCGCCGAACGGAACTCTCTCGAGCGCCGGGTCCGCGACGAAGTGTCGCGGTTTGCCGGCACGATGGGGGTCGTCGCGCGCAACCTCGACACCGGCGAACGGATCGCGGTCAACGAGAACCTGCGGTTCCCCACGGCGAGCCTGATCAAGGTCGCGGTGATGGTCGAGGTGTTCCACGGCATTGCGGACGGAAGCCTGCGGCGCGACCAGACCGTGACACTCCACGATTCCGACCGGGCCGGCGACGAGACGGTTCCGCTGAACGTCCTGCACGACGGGACCGTGCTGACGGTTGCCGACCTGCTCCGCCTCATGATCGCGTGGAGCGACAACACCGCCACCAACCTCCTCGTCGGGCTGACCGGCGCGGTGCGGACCAACCGTCGGATGGAGGGCTACGGTCTCCCCAACACGAAGATCTTCCGACCCACGTTCCGCGACGGAAAGGCGGACGTCTTCCCGGAGCTGGAGCACGAGTTCGGCCTCGGCATGACCACGCCCGCCGACACCGCGCGCCTCTTCGAGCTCATCGCCGAAGGAAAGATCGTGGACCGAGCGACGTGCGACGAGATGCTCGCGATCCTGGCGCTGCAGCAGGACCGCGCGATGATTCCGCGGCGGCTGCCTTTCGAGCGCGACCGGATCTTCGTCGCCAGCAAGACCGGCTGGGACGAGGAGAAACTGCCGGACCGCGCGGGTTTCAAGGGCGACGTCCGGGCGGACGCGGCCTACGTCAAGGGACCGCGCGGCCGCTACGTGATCGTGATCCTGACCCGACGCGTGAAGGACAAGAGTCCCGGCGTGGACAGCGACGCGCTCGTCACGGGAGCGCGGATCTCCCGCCTGGTCTACGACGCGTTTGCGGGGCCGCGCGCGACCGGATCTCGTTAGGGCCGAGCCGCACACCCGGCAAAAGCGTCATCCGCGAACTCCGAGTCGGGCGAGCAGACGAAGTCCTCGCGCCTCTCGGCGCGGGCGGGATGGGGAGGTGTATCGGGCGCTGCAGAGTCACGAAGCGAAATCTCGAAGTTGAAGTATCCGCAACCCCGGCACTACTGGAAACTCGCGATCATTCGTCAGCAAGACCGTACACCCGCCCGCCAGCGCCGCCGAAATCTGAATCGCATCGGGCGTTCGCAGGCCGGGGTGGAGGGCTCGCAGCTGGGCGGCCGCGCGCAACTGCATACGATCCAAGTCGAGCAGACGCAGGCCACGGCTGCTCGTGAGCACCTGCTCGTACCGTTCGGCCAGAGGGATGTTCCCGGCTCGGTAGGGAACCACGAGAACCTCCAGCAGCGTCAGGCTCGAGGCGATCGCCGGCAGACGACCTTTGTCAATGGCGTCGAAAACCGGATCGAGGAGCGGCAAGTAGCGCGGATGCTCTTCGATGAAATAGATGAAGGCGACGGTGTCGAGCGCCACCGGGCCACTTCCAATCTCGGAGATCAGCCCCAAGACTTGCGCTCGACCTCGACGTGGGCCGCCGGCTCGATTCCGCTCCACTGCTCCTTGCCCAGACCTCGCAGCGTCAGGATCGACAGCAGGTCGGGGGATTCGAGCACGTCATCCAGGATCTTCGTCACTTCCTGGGCGACGGAGCGGTGCTGGCGCTTCGCTCGCTTCTGCAGCTTGCGGTAGAGCGAATCCGGCAGATTCTTCACATTGAGCGTCGCCATCGTTCCTCCAAAACTCCTCCATTATGGAGGAATCGCCTGGATGGGTCAAAGCGGCTTCTTCGGCGTCCTCCCGGGTTCCGGCCGCAACAGTGGAGCGCCCAGGAGAAGCCGGCCGAATGAAGCCTCTCGAGCTTCCCCGACCAGGTCGGCGGGGTTCATTTCTCTCGGCAGCACGCGATCGACCTGCAGGGCTCTCGGCGGATGAGTGGGGCGAGGCGGTGTTTTTCGTATGACACGGGCGCCTGGAAGAGCTGGTCCGGTCCCTCCCGAGTGGGAGGAATCGTCACGCCTGTGACTCCGACCGCCCTTGCTCGTCTCTCCCCCCGACTGTAGCCTTTCTCCCGGTGCGCGCCGCGGCTTCGCTCCTCATCGGGATGCTCGGGCTTCTCCCCGCCGCGGCGACGGCGCAGGATCTTCCGCCGCTTCCGCGCGGCCGGGACATCCCGAAACCTCTCCCGGCTCTACCCCAGCGGCCGCGCGCCGTTCCGACGCCGCGATCCGCCGCTCCTCCGCGCGATGGCGCATTCGCCGAAGAGGCCCGCGTCGACCGTGTCGTCATCGACGCGCACGTCACGTACGACGACGGCGAGCCGATCCGTGACCTCGCCGCGACGGACTTCGTCGTGAAGGTGGACGGCCGCCGCGTGCCGCTCGAGTCGGTCGAGTGGGTGCCCGCGAGCGCGAACGAGGCCGCGGCCTCTTTGAAGCCCGGCGAGATCACCTGGGGCGATGCGCCGGCGCTCCCCGAGCCGGTCCTCGCGTACCCGCCCGGGCGGCTCATCGTTCTCTTCTACCAGACCGACTACGAGCCGCTCCGCATCCACGGCTTTTTCCGCATGGCGCAGTACACCGGACGTTTCCTGGAGACGCTGCTCCCGACCGACCGGGTTGCGGTGGTCTCCTTCGACTCGCACCTCAAGCTGCGGCAGGACTTCACCGACGACCGGCAGAAGATCCGTAACGCGATGATCGCCTGCCTGCGCACCGCGGAGCCCGCCCCGATCGAGCCGGGTCCTTTTCCCTCGCTCGCGCGGAACTTCGACTACCGGGCCGCGGGGAAGGCGGTGACGCCGGAGCGCGGGCTCGATCTCGTCGCGCGGGCGCTCGAGCCGATCCCCGGCGGCAAGTCGATGCTCTACTTCGGGTGGGGACTCGGCACGATCGGTGGCCTCACGGGACCGATCCCGAAGGAGAGAAGGGAGTACCTCCGGGCGCTCCAGTCGCTCTCGTCCGCCCGCGTCAACATCTTCACGCTCGACATCACCGATGCCGACTACCACACGCTGGAGTACCGGCTCGAAGCGGTCGCGGAGGCGACCGGCGGCACGTACCAGAAGACTCATCTCTTCCCCGCGGCGGCGCTCGACCGGGTGACGCGCGCCATCTCCGGGCGTTACGTGCTCGTTTTCGTCAAGCCGAACCTCCCGCGCGGCGCGCACGGCGTCGAAGTGAAGCTCGCGGCGCGGAAGGGAAGGGTCTCGGCGAGAAGCTTCTACGAGGACTAGATCCGCTCAGGGTCGGTAAAGCAGTCCCGCGTACCCGCGCGTGGAGTCGAACCGCGGGGATGAGCTCCGGATCTTCGCCACGCCCGCGTAGAGCGCCAGATCGCCCGGGACCGAGATCGGCAGCAGGCGCTCGTCCACCCGCAGCTCCGCGCCGAAGACGCGCACGGCGCCGGGCTTCCCCGCCGGCGGAGTCCACGCGCGCAGCCGCTCCCCGTACACGGTGAAGAGCCCGCCGAGCGCGGCCTCCCCGCGGAGGGACTCGACGCGCTCCCCCGTCTGAACGAAGGCGGGCAGCGCCGGGAGCTCCACGCGGTTGCGGTCGAGGCCTTCCGCGAGCGCGGCCGAAGGCGCGCCGCCGACGGAGAAGACGTCGAACCGGGTCGGAGATCCTCCGGTGTCGCCGTAGCGCGCGAACGCGGACAGCCGCATTGATGGAAAGATCACAGACACGCCGCCCTCCGCGAGGAACTGCCGCCACGAGCGGCTCTCCGTGCGGCCGCTCGAACCGAATCCCTGGAGTTCGACGGCGAAGCCGCGCTTACCCCGGACCCAGCGCCGGTCTCCGCGGGCCCGCAGGGAAAAGAGCGCGCGGTCGAAGTCGTCGCCGCCGGCGAGCGGGTCGACGCGCGCCGTCCCAGCGCCCGCCGCGACTCGCAGGCGTCCCGCCGAAAAGGACCTCCCCCAGGCCGCTTCGAGGAACCCTCCCAGCCGCTCCTGGTCGAACTCCGAGCGGCGTACGACGCTCTGGCGGCCCGGCCTCTCGCGTGCCGAGAAGAGCTGTGCGGAGAGCGTCAACGGAAGACCCCGGTACGCCGCCGCGAGCGAAGCGCCGCGCGGGCCGGCGGCGTTTCCCACCGACGCTGCGGCGACCCAGTCCAGCCGGCCGACGACGTCGGACCCCTCCAGACCGATTTGCCATGCGTTTCCGTCGGGTCCGATCGACCAGGTCGCGAGCGGCCGAATCACGTGGCTGGGCCAGATCCGGTAGGGCCGGTCGGGCGCAACCCCGGTGCGCGCGAACACCGCGGCGGGAACCGGGTCCGGAGGGAGGAGCGGAAAGACCGGCCGGTGCGCGAGCGGGACGATCGCGTCGGCCGGAAGGGCGAGGCGCCGGATGTCCACCCCTTTCGCCGTGATCTCGAGAAAGAAGAGGGCCTTGCCGTCGGGTGAGGGCGCAGGCGCGAGGGCGCCGCCGGTCACTCGCGTCAGCAGCTGGCTCGCCCCGTCCCCCCGCGCGTCCGCCGACTCGACGTTCCAGATGCCCTCGCGGTCTGCGGCGATGAAAAGCCGGCGGCCATCCGGGCTCCAGGCGGGTTCTCCGGCGGGAGAGCCCGGAACGGAAATTTCGCGGATCGCTCCACCCTCCGAGGGAAGCGTGACGACCCGCCAACGCCCGCCGAAGTGGACGAGCGCCGCGATCGTGCGCCCGTCCGGCGACAGGCGCGGGTGGCTCCAGACGCGCCAGACGTCGGCCGCCTCGCCCGCCGCGGGAATCTCCTTCGTCTCGCCCGAAACGAGGTCGACCGTCACCAGCTCCGACGTCCCGTACCGGTTGCGAACTCCCACTGCCCACCGGCCGCCGAGCGCGGGATCCGCCTCGATCACGTCCGCGAGTCGGGTCACTCGTCGGACGCTCCCATCCTCCGGAGTCCAGAGGGAGAGGTCGGACCGCAGGACTCCGTCGCCGTCCGGCGCCCGCCGCGCGAAGAGCACCTGCCGCCCGTCCGGCATCCAGCGGGGATTCCAGGCGGAAAATCCGTTGACGCTCGGAAGGCGCCACACCGGAGGACGCGGCCAGGGCACCTCCGGGCGGTCGCCGACTTCGTTCGGATCGCGAAGAAGCTCCGCTTCGCGGGCCCGACGCCGCTCGTCGGCTTTCCGCTCGTCTCCGCTTTCCTCGAGCGTCCACACCGCGAGGTATGTCTCTCCGCGCTTCGGGTCGCGCCTCGCGAGCAGCCGGCTGCCGTCCGGCGATAACGCCAGCGAGAGCGTCCCTCCGTCCAGCTTCTGCCAGGGCTCTCCTTCGACCAGGCCCGCGGCGACGAGGCGTTTTTCCTCCTCGATGCCCGCGGCCGTGATCTCGGCGCGGAATCGGTCGTAGAGGTCCCACGGAAGGCCCCCGAACACCGCCCGGAACGCGGTCGGAAAGTCGCCGCCGCGGCGGGACGCCATCCGTTTCCACAGCCGCGGAAGGCTCCCCTTCCCTTCCTTCGCCTCGAGCCACTCGAGGTACGTCGAGCCGACGAGGTAGGCCATCGAGCCGCCGAGCCAGCCGGACGTGGCGCTCAACGCGCCGTAGCCCGGCAGCTTTCCCTCGATCGCGAAACGCCGCAGGACCATGGCGCGGTAGCTCGACGCCGGCCGACCCGACCCGGAGAGCGCGCCCTCGAGCAGGGTCGCGTAGCCTTCCGTCAGCCAGCGCGGCGACTTGAGCGTCAGGGGTCCGAGGGGAATCGGGGAGATGCGAGCCAGGATTCCGCGCGAGCGGTTCCGCGGCCGCGTCAGATGGACGATGTGCGCGACCTCGTGCGTGACGAGCGATTCCATCCAGTCGTTCCAGAGCCCGAGCTCGGACTCGGGCTCCGGCGGCGACGTCCAGAGGACGACGAAGGGACGGTCGAGAAACGGAAACGCCATCCCGTTTGCGGTCGCCTGCGGGTCGCCGACGAGGACGTCGATGCGACGCTCGACCCGGAATCCCACCGCCTCCGAGACCCGGTCGTGGATCGCCTCGATCGCTCCCGCAGCGCGGCGCACCCAGGGCTCGAACGGCGCCGGAAAGTGGATCCGGAAGTGTGGCGTGTCGATGGTCCGCCACGGAGCGGAAGGGGCCTGGCCCGAAACGGTGCGGGTCCCGAGCAGAAAGAGCGCCACGGCAAGGACCCGTCGGGCCATTCCGTCGAGGCTAGCAGACGTTTCCGCGGCGATAGAATCCACGCCGCGATTCGAAAGGAGACGGTATGAAACGAGTGGTTCTTTTCCTTGCCGGAGGTTTGTTTGCGGTATCGGTCTTCGCCCAGGGGATCAAGGACCTGGACGCCGCCTGGGCGAAGGCTGCCAAGGCGGGCGATGTCGAAGGGCTCGTCAAACTCTACGCGCCGACCGCGGTGACCTACATGCCCGACGAGATGAAGGCCAAGGGCACCGCCGAGATCCGCGCGAGCTTCCAGAAGTTCCTGGGATCGAGCACCGTCACGGAAATGACGTTGTCGCAGGACTTCGCGACCACCTCGGGCAATCTCGCCGCGTCTTCGGGGATGTTCTCGATGACGGTCGCGCCGAAGGGCGGTGGGGCGGCGCAGACGATGGAGGGCCGGTATTCGTCGATTGCCGTCCGCAAGAACGGAAAGTGGATGTACGTGTCGGATCACGCCTCGGTTCCCCTGGCCCCGGCGCCGCCCGCGGCCGCGCCCGCTACCGCGCCGACGCCCGTTCCCTAGCCCGGACGGAGAGCACGGGGGCGCCGCCGAACGGCGCCTTCGTGTACACTCCGCGTCTCACCAACCTTTTTTCGGGGGATCGTTCGTGCAACATCTGTCATTCCGAGGAGCAGAGCGACGAGGAATCTCTCGCTCGAATAGAAAGAGATCCCTCGCTGCGCTCGGAATGACAACCCGCCTCGCCGCGATTCTTCTCCTGTCGTCGCTTCCCGTGCAGGCCGCGTCTCCGCGCGAGGTCGACGCGGCCGCCGAAGCCGACCGAACCACGCCCGGCACAGTGACCGTGCTCGTCGAGCTCGCGGAGCCCCCGGTCGCGCGTTATGCCGGCGGGATCGCCGGATTCTCCGCGACGGCCCCGGCCGCCACGGGACTGAGTCTCCTCGCCGCGCGGCGGGAAGAGGTCGCGCGTTACGGCAATCACCTGGTCGAGCGCCAGGACGAGCTCTTCGAGCGGGTCCGGGCCCGCGTTCCAAAGGCGGAGATGGGCGCCCGGTACCGCACGGTCTGGAACGGTTTCGCGCTTCTTGTCCCGTCCGACTCTCTGGGCCAGCTCGCGAAGCTCGCCGGCGTCGCCGCGGTGCACCCGGTCCGCGAGTACTTCCCGACCCTCGACGCGTCGAACGTCGCGATGGGCGCGCCGGCGTTCTGGTCGGCGCTCGGCGGCGACTACCAGGCGGGCGCGGGAATGAAGATCGGCATCATCGACACCGGAGTCGATTTCTCGAACCCGATGTTTTCGGACGCCTCGCTTTCGCCTCCTCCCGGTTTCCCGAAGGGAGATGCGACTCTCGCGAACGGAAAGGTGATCGTCGCCCGTTTCTTCCAGGGGCTCGGCGACTCGCGGGACTCCAATGCGGACCTCGGACACCGGACCGCGCAGGACCTGGTCGGACACGGCTCCCACTCGGCGGGCGTGGCCGCGGGCTCCCGGGTCGACCTCTCGGGATCGGGCCGCCGGTCGATCACGGTCGCCGGCGTTGCCCCGAAGGCCTGGATCGGGGACTACCGGGTCTTCTCGCCGCGCGCTTTCGACGACAACATCATCGCGGCGATCGAAGCCGCCGTCGACGACGGCATGGACGTCATCAACATGAGCTTCGGCAGCGACCCGGCGGGCAACCCCCTGGACGATCCGATCATCGCGGCCGTCGAAAACGCCGTCGCGGCCGGGGTCGTCGCGACGATCAGCGCCGGGAACAGCGGACCGGATCCCTCCACGATCGGATTTCCGGGGGCCGCGCCCGGGGCCATCACGGTCGGAGCGAGCTCCAACGCGCACTACGGGCTGTCCGCGCTGGGCATCCTCGAGGTGACGTCGGGAAGCCCCGCCGTGCCGGCGAACCTGGCTTCGATCGTGGGCGGAGCGTGCGGGGGCGAGTGCGCCCTGCCGAGCCTGGCGCTCTCCGGCCCGATGGCGGACGTGGACGCCCTGGATGGCCAGCTGTCCGGGATCGCGTGCACTCCCCTGCCCGGAGGATCCCTGACCGGCCGCATCGCGCTCGTCCAACGGGGGACGTGCACCTTCGTGGTCAAAGGTCAGACCGTTGCAGCGGCCGGCGCCCTGGGCATGGTCATCTTCAACTCGGACGATGCGAGCGTTTCCAACAGCGGCGAACAGCTGTTCAACCCGGGCATGGCGACGGCTTCGGTGCCGGCTCTCATCCTGCGGCGCAGCGACGGCCTGGCTCTCAAGGGCTTCATTACGGCGAATCCCGGAACGACCGCGGTCGGCCAGCTGCGGGCCGCGCCTGCCGGCACGCCGCCCTTCGCGGGAACCGCCACGCCCGACCGGCTGACGTCGTTCTCCTCGCGCGGTCCCACGGCGGACCTCCGCATCAAGCCGGACCTGACAACCATCGGGCTCGACAGCTACGCCCCGTGCCAGGACGACTCCTCGGCCGGCGAAGACCGCTTTCCCTTTCCGGACCCGCATCGCGGAGCCGGCTCGATTTACAACGCCAGCGGCTTCGAGTTTGCGGCCGGGACGTCCTTTTCCGCGCCCCGGACCGCGGGGGCGGCCGCGCTCGTCAAGCAGAAGCACCCCGGATGGACGCCGGCGCTCATCAAGGCCGCCCTGACCGAGACCGCCGCGCGACCCGCCGATTCCGGAAAAATTGGCGTCGAACGCGTCATGTCGCGTGGCTCCGGCGCCATCGACCTCGCCGCGGCGGCGACCGTCGAGAGTCTCGTCCTGCCCACGAGCGCGAGTTTCGGGAGGGTAACGACCGAGGCCGCGCCATTCAGCGTCTCGAAAATGCTCAACCTGCGGAATCAGTCGAGCGCCACCGTGACGTACACGGTGGCGGCCCACGCGTCGGCGGGCGATGCTGCCGTTTTGCCGACCGTCGAGCCCTCGGCGATCACTCTCGGGCCGGGGCAGGACGGCGTTCTGACCCTGCGCGTCACGGTGAACCCGGCCGTCGCGGCGACCGAAGTCGATTCGGAGGGTTTCCTCTCGGTTTCCGACGGACGGATGACGATCCCCGAAATCCTCTACGTCCCCTACTGGATCCGCACCGCGCCGCTGACGCCCGCGGAGCCGTTCCTGCGGGCGATCAACGCCCGAGGAAAATAGCTCTCTTCAGAGGACTTCCATTTCCGCGGCGTCACCGGGCCACGCGCACTCGCACCACGCCAGCACCATTCCCTCGTCTCCGCCGAGCTCGAGAATGCGGCACTCGCACGAAAAACAAATGTCGTCGAGGATCAGGCCGGAGACCGTATAGCGGTCGCGTATCGGGAAATTCGACCGCTGCGGTTCCGCGCTCCTTCGGTGCCTCACGCGTCACTCCTGGCGATCAACGGGCGGATCATCGCCTTGACTCCTCCGAGCTCGCTCTCGACTCCGTCGAGGCGGAGCTCGACTCGCTCGAGGCGTCCTTCAACCCGGTCGAGCCGGACTTCGACCTTATCGAGCCTCTCCGTGTTGGCAGACAGCCCTTCGATGACCATCCGGAAGTCGGAGCGCAGCCCTTCGGCGACGACGTTGAAGTGCCGTTTGATCTCTTCGACGGCCTCGTAGTCCATCAATTCTTCTTGTCGCGAGCCTAGCTCAGTCGCCTCTCGTTCGCCAGAGAACGGAAACGGTCATCCCTTTACGCAAATTATCTGCCGCAGTCCCGCGACGACCTCGACTAAGTCCCGCGACTTCTCCATGACCTCTTCGATCGGCTTGTAAGCTCCCGGGATCTCGTCCACGACGCGCGCGTCCTTGCGGCACTCGACGCCCTCGGTCTGGCAGACGAGGTCCTCGGCCGTGAAGCGGCGCCGCGCTTCGGTGCGCGACATCTTCCGCCCCGCTCCGTGCGGGGCGCTCGAAAACGACTCGGGGTTTCCGAGGCCGCGAACGACGTAAGTGGCGGTCCCCATGGATCCGGGGATGATCCCGAGGTCTCCCACGCCCGCGCGGATCGCCCCCTTCCGGGTGATGAGGAGCTTCTCTCCGAAGTGGACCTCTTCCTGGACGTAGTTGTGGTGGCAGTCCACGGAGAGCGTGATCTCGAGCCTCGAGACGTCGTCCCCGAAGCCGAGCGCGAACGCGAGCTGGCGCAGCAGGCGCGACGTCATGATGGCTCGGTTCTGGCGGGCGTAGGCCTGGCACCACTCGCGGTCGGCGTTGTATCGCTCGAAGTCGGAAGTTCCGTCCTCCAGCCAGGCGAGGTCGGGGTCGGGCAGCTCCGCGAGCCTCTTTCCCATCCCCCGCTTCGCGCGGGCCATGTGGACGTCGGCCACGGTCTTTCCGACGTTCCGACTGCCGGAGTGGAGCAGCGTCCAGAGCATCCCGTCGTCGCGGTCGACGCAGACCTCGATGAAGTGGTTTCCGCCGCCGAGTGTCCCCAGCTGATGGAGCGCCCTCTCGACCACCGTTCCCGGGACGGATTCGGGGGCGGCGTGGGAATCCATCCAGGTGACCGCCTCCTCGAACGGCTGCCGCTTCGACTCGCGGCCGACCGGAATCTCGCGCTCGATCGAGTGGCGGAGTTTCTTCCGGTCCTCGGCGGTGAGGATCTCGGCCGGCAGGGAGGTTTTCTGCGCGGACATGCCGCAACCGATGTCCACGCCCACGGCCGCCGGGCACACGGCTCCCCGCATGGGAACCACGGAGCCGATCGTCGCCCCCTTGCCCAGGTGGACGTCGGCCATCGCCGCCACGTGCGGGTAGACGACCGGCAGCGAGGCGACGTTCTTCAGCTGCTCGATCGCCTGCGGCTCGATCCGGTCCGTCCAGACCTTCACCGGGACGCGGGCGTTGATGACGAGCTCGATCGGCATCGCAAGAGAACTATTCTCGTTCAGTCCATGCATTCCCCGCGCCGGATTGCTGTCCCCGCCGCCGCCGCTCTTCTCCTGGCGGGCGCCTTCGCTTGCCGCCCGGAGGAGGCCGGACGCATCACCGTGCGACGCCCGGCGGAGATCGAGTTCACGGCGACGGTCCATGCGCGGCCGTTCGACCGCGGCTGGATGATGCCGGGCTACCACGCCGTCGTCTCGAAAAACGGGCGGATGGCGCACGCGGCGCTCCTGGTGGCCGACGTCACCGACGTCGAGATCCTGAACGCGCTCGAGGCGCTGGGCGCCCGGTCCGGCGGCAACCTTCCGATGGACGCGTGGGAGGAGCGAAACGATCCCCGGAATCCGGCGCCGGACGGGGTGATCGGCGGAGCGCCGCTTCAGGTCCTTCTGCGGCTGCCGGGAAAGCCCGCCCCGGTCCCGCTCGCCGACGTTCTCGAAGACCCCGGGGCCAGAGGGCTCGACCTGCGGCTGGCCGGCAACCGTGCGAACATACCGAAGTGGAGGTCGGGGTGCATCGTCTGCCTCTACTCGTGCCCGGGCGGGAAGGTCGGCAACGCCCGGTACACTGTCCGCGACTGGTCCCGCAAGGTCACCCGCTTTCGCACCCGGCGGGCGGCGCTCCCTCCCGACGGGACCCGGGTCGGCGTAATCGTCCGCCTGAGCCGGGGAGTCTGATCCGGCACGCGTCGGGCGCCGCCCATTTCGGGATGGCGGTACCCTTGCACCGGGCGGGGTAGATGGACATCCCTCCTTCCGGAACCGTGCCTCCGCCGCCCCGCACAAAGGACGCTTCGGGCATCCTCGCCGTGCGCACCCGGTTCATGAAGAAGAGAGGCGCGCGGCGGAAGCTTCCGAGGCCGGGGGCCGGCACCCTCCTCTTCCTCTTCATTCTCGTTGGGGTGGTCGGAGCGCTGGCGGCCGTCCACCGCCAGGCGTTGGAGCGCGACTTCGCGGCGCGTGTGACCCTCAGCCGGGCGGCGCCCGACGAGATCAAGCGGATCCGGCACGAGCTCTCGGACCTGGCGCTGAACGAAAAGGAGCTCGCGAACGCGCTGGACGCCCGGCTGAAGTACCTCGCTGCCGCGAAACGCAACGAGTTCTACATCGCCATCGACACGAAGAAGCGCGGGTTCTCCTTTCACTTCGCGGACAAGACCCTGCGCGACGCGCCCGTCGAAGTCGGTCCGCCGCGGACGATCGTGGGCGGGAAGCGGAAGTGGACCTTTGCGCCGCTCACCGGGGCGTTCAGCGTCGGGAGCAAGTACGAGGGCGGCGGCTGGACCGTGCCGGAGTGGGTCTATCGCATGAACGGCACGAACCCCCCGAAATCTCCACCCACGATCCGGAACGGGCTCGGCCGGTACGTCATCGTCCTCGAGAACCAGTACGTCATCCACTCCCCGCCCCCGCCGGACAGTCCGCTCCGGGGCGCGAAGCCCGGGTCGTTCATGGTTCCGGAAGCAGACCTCGCGGCGATCTGGAAGCGGGTCGGGCCGGAAACTCGCGTATACATTTTCTGAAGAGGTCCCATGGAGAGCAAATACAGACTCGGTTTTCTCGGCGCGTGGGGGCTATTCATCGTCGGAATGATCCTGGCGGCCGTGACCGCCACCGCGGAGTGGCAGAACGTCCGCGACGCTCAGCGGCTCCGCAAGCTCACGGGAATCGATCGCATGATCACCGACCGCCTGGGACCCCGCCTCGACGGGCTCCGGGAAACCGCGGAGGAGCGGGAGGGTCGGGTCGAAAAGCTTCACTCGGCCATGCATGAGACCGAGATGAAACTCGACGACTCCCAGGACAGCAACCAGATCATCATCGTCTCGATCGAGGAAAACCGGCTCTACGTCCGGCGCGCGGGGAAGAACATCTTCGAGGCGGTCTGCTCCACCGGAAAGGGAACGACTTTGACCGATGGATCCGGGCACAGCATGGTTTTCAACACCCCCACCGGAAAGTTCCGGATCGTCAAGAAGGAGGAGAACCCGCTCTGGTCACCGCCCGACTGGCACTTCATCGAGGAGGCCCGCAAGAAGGGCAAGCGCCTCGTGACGCTCGACCCGGGGGAAAGAATCGACGCAGCGACCGGGCAGCTCGTGGGAGCCGAGGTGGGCGTTCACGCCTGGGGAGAAACGTCGCGTTCCCCCCGTTTCCTGACCGTCCGGCACAACACGGTCGTGGAGGTCGGGCCGGACGGCGGCGAGCACGAGCTTCCACCGGGCGAGATCATCGAGGCCGGCGGCGCGCTGGTCGTGCCCCCGCAAGGAACGCCGCAGCGCAAGTTCGACAAGGTCCTCGGCAAATACCGGCTGAACCTGGGCGGCGGATACGGGATCCACGGGACGATGTTCCCCGACCAGCTCGGAAGAAGCGTGACGCACGGCTGCGTGCGCCTCGGAGACGCCGACATCGAGAAACTGTTCGCGATGGCGAACGTCGGGGACCAGGTGCTGATCTACTGAGGCGGCGGCCGAACTACTCTCCGGCCATCCGCTCGATCTCCTGCCACTCGCGGTCCGACACCGGCATCACGGACAGCCGCGAGATCCGCACCAGCGGGAAGTCCTGGAACTCCTTCTTCGCCTTGATCTCGGCGAGCGTGACGGGGCGACGGAGCTTCCGCACCGGACCCACGTCGACCAGGCCCGCCTTCCACGTCTTGTCCTTCGGGTCGGCGTAGGCGTCGGTCAGCGCCCGCGCGATCCCGACGATCGCCCGCACGTCACCTGTGTGGTAGTAAAAAATCAGGTCGCCCTTCTTGACCGACCGCAGGTGCTTTTGCGCCAGCGGGTTCTTGACCCCCGACCACTGCGTGCGCTTCTCCTTCACGAGGTCGTCGAACGAGTAGTGGGAGGGTTCCTCTTTGAAGAGCCAGTTCATCCACGGCGAAGCATAAGCCAGGCCGCTACCGATGCCGGCGTCGTGCGCGGAAGCGAGAACGGCCGCCCGCCATCCGGGGACGATTCCGGTGTCGTCAGCGAGCCGGTTTCGGCCGGCTCCGGTACCTCTCGTACAACCGCTTGTGCCGGTCCGAGAGATCGAGCGCGCGCCCGTCGACATACGCGGCGACGACAGTGTACCGGAAGTCGAGAACGTCGCGGTCCGACACGAAGAGAGTCGCATCCTTGCCGGGCTCGAGCGAGCCAACTCGATCGGCGACGCCGAGGATCCGTGCGGGTTCGAGCGTGATCGACTCCAGGGCCTTCTCCGGCGACAGGCCGAAGGCCATCGCGACCGAGGCCTGGTGGGCGAGGTTGCGGACGAATTGGGCATCCCCCTCGGTGATCGCGATTCGGACGCCCGCCTTCGCGAGGATACCGGGGGCGGCGTACGGCGCGTCGTAAGGCTCGTCGGCGCGGGTCGGCAGCCCGATGACCGGATCGAGCACCACCGGCACACCCGCCACGGCGAGCTCCGGCGCCGCTCGCCACGCGTCGCGGCCCCCCTCGATCACGATCTTCAGGTTCTCGTCTTTCGCCCACGCGAGCGCCGCGCGGATCTGGGGGAGCCGGTCCGCGATGACGAACACCGGGACCTTGCGGTCGAGAGCGGGCAGCAGCGCCTGGAGGCGGGGGTCGAAGTCGTGCCGCGGAACACCGGGCTTCCCCTCCGCCGCGCGGGCCTTGCCGTAGGCCCGCGCCTCGCCGAACACGTCCTTCAACCTCGCGAGCGCGTCGTCCCGGCGTTTCTCCTGGATGCGGACGGAGACACGCGCCTGCGGCGAACGGTCGATGGTGAGGTCCGGCCACGTCACGGTCAGGTACGCCGGCGCCGAGAGCGCCGCGTCCTCCCGGGTCCACCCGTCGAGCTTCATGGCGGCGCCGGATCCGGACACGATCCCTCCGGTCGGCGTCACTCCCGCGACGAGGACGCCGGCCGAGCGCGTGACGGGGAGGAGCTCGGAGTCGAAGTTCATCGCGGTATCCGCGCGAGCCTCCGGGTTCACGTCGCCGACTTCGGCGGAGTCCACGGTGGCCCGCGCTGCGCCGATCTCGACGAGGCCCAGGTTCGTCGCGGCCGGCAGGAGCGACGGATAGACGTGCTTCCCCGAAACGTCCACGACCTTCGTTCCCGCGGGCAGCGGAACCATCGCGCCGACCGCCGTGATCTTCCCGTCAACGAAGAGAACCGTGCCGCTCCGGATCTCGGGAGCGCTGACGGGGTGGACCGTGCCGCCGACAAGCGCGACGGTCTCGGCTCCGAGGGCCGCGGTGGATACAAAAAAAAGGGCAATCGCGAGCTTCATCGCCGCACTCTGGAAGGCGCAGGCGGGGTCGGCGTCGGCCGCGGCGCGGGCGACGGCGTCGGAGGAATCTCGGGCCGCTCGGGCGGCCTCACCGGCGGCGGGGACGACGGCTTCGCGTCCGCCGCGTCCGCTTTTTTCTCGGCCATCCGCTTAGCCCGGGCGACCAGGTCGCCCCGCTCTTTCTCGAGCGCCGGCCGCCGCGCGAGGTCCGAGGCGCGGTCGAAGTATTTCTTCCCCTCGATCCACGTTTCGAGCGCGACCGCCGAGCTCGAAAGGGGGTCCGCGCTCCACACCACGAAGTCGGCGTCCTTGCCCGCCTCCAGCGAACCGGTCCGGTCGAAGATCCCCAGCTGTTTCGCGGGGTTCGAGGTCACGAAGGCAAGCGCCTCGGCCGGCGCGAGGCCGCCGTACTTCACGGCTTTCGCCGCTTCCGTGTTCAGGCGGCGCGCGAGCTCGTCGGAGTCGGAGTTGTAAGAGACGAGGACGCCCCGTTCGTGGAGGAGCGGGCCCGCGTAAGGGATCGCGTCGTAGACCTCGAACTTGTAGGCCCACCAGTCCGAGAAGATCGAGGCGCCCGCGCCGTGCTTCGCGATCTCGTCCGCGATCTTGTAGCCCTCCAGCGAGTGCTGGAAGGTGGCGACCTTGACCCCGAATTCTTCGGCCGTGCGGATCATCTCGAGGATCTCGCTCTTGACGTACGAATGGCAGTGGATCTTTCGCTTGCCCTCCAGGATCTCCGCGATGGCTTCGAGCTGGAGGTCCGGCTGCGGCGGGACTAATCCCGTCGCCGAGCTCCCCTTCACCGCCGAGGCCCTGCGGTACTCCTCCTGGCGGCGCCGGTAGTCCCGAGCCGCGAGGAACCGCTCGCGGATCTGAGCCGCGACTCCCATGCGGGTCTGGGGGTAGCGCGGCGGCGTCTGCTGGAAGTTGGAGCGCTTCGGGTTCTCGCCGAGCGCGAACTTGATGCCTTCCGGCGCGGTCGTGATCAGGAGGTCCTCGGGCGACCCTCCCCGCCGCCACTTGACCGTTGCGTTCTGTCCCCCGATCGAGTTCGCCGACCCGTGCAGCACGTTGGCCGCGGTCGTGCCCCCGGCGAGCTCCCGGTAGATCGCGACGTCGAACGGATCGAGAACGTCACGGATTCGCACCTCCGCCGTGACGGCGTGGGTGCCCTCGTTGACCTGCCCGTCGATCGCGGTGTGCGAGTGCGCGTCGATGATCCCGGGCGTGACGTGCTTCCCGCGGCCGTCGATCTCGACCGCGCCAGCGGGCGCCGAGAGACCGCGCCCTGCGGCCACGACCTTTCCGCCCGAAACGACGAGGTCTGCGTTCTCCAGAATTCCGGCGGGCCCCTGCGTCCAGACCGTCGCGCCGCGCACGACGATCGCCTTCGGCGCCGCCAGGGGACCGTCGTCGCGCGCCGGCAGCGGCCGGACGTCCGCGGCGGGTTCCGACTCGGTGCTCTTGGTGCTCTTCGTATCCTTCGTTTCCTTAGTGTCTCGTGTCCCTTGTCCCGTGTCCCGGCTCTCGGAGCGCCGGCCGTCGATCCAGACCTCCGTCACGCGGCTCCCCGCGGCGAAGGGCTCGCCCGTCTCGACCACGAGGTTCGCGATCCGACCCGGCGCAATCTCTCCCAGGCGGTCGGAGAGCCCGAGCTGACGCGCGGGAATCGTCGTCACCGCCGCGAGCGCCTCCGAACGCGAAAATCCGCGCGCGACCGCCTCCCGGACGCGCCGGGGGAAGTCCTCCGGGTCGTCGAGCCCTGCGGTCGTGAGGGAGAAAGTGAGACCGGCGTCGCGAAGCCACTTCGGGTTCGACGGCGCGCGGTCGATCGCGCGGAGCCGCTCCAGCGGGACGTCCAGCCACTCCGAGTCGTCGCTCACCCGGTAGGGGCGGGGGAAGTCGACGCGAAGGACGAGGTCCGGTTTCTCTCCGGCGACCCGATCGCGCAGGCGGTACTCGTCGCCCCCGCCGACGTACAAAGCCTTCACCTTCATCTCGCGCGCGATCTTGATCTCGCGCAGCAGGGAGAGGACGTCCGAGGCGTCGAAGACGACCGTCTCCCGACCCTGCGCCGCCGGAAGGAGCGCTGCGTTCGCGGCCGTGAATCGGGGACGAGCCTGCCCCGCGGGATGCCGGCTGTAGGCACCTTCCGCCTCCCCCCACCACCGAGCGTCGAGGAAGCTCTGACGCACCAGCGCGACCGCGCCCATCTTCGAGACCGGATATCCCGCGCGGCCGAAGTTGGCGAAGTCGAAGCGCTCCGGGTCGAGAGAGATCACCTCGCCGCCGTCGGGTTGCAGGACCCGCCCCGAGAGGGGTCCCTCGGCGAGGCTCACGACCGCGCCGCGGCCCCGGAGGATCCCGACCTGTGGAACCACGGCGACCACCGCGAAACCCAGCCGCCGGTAGGTCTCGGCGACGCGGTCGGCCACGGCGAGCGAGTCGATGACGCGGTCGTCGGAGCGGACGGATGCGAGCGGGTGGGCCGCGGGACCCTGCGGCCGGCGGGGCGACGCCGGCGAAGCGCGATCCTCCGTCGCGTCTTCTTCGTCCGAAGGGCCGCGGCTCTTCCGTCCGGCCAGCCGGTCTGCGGCCACGTACGGGTCGATGAATGCCGCGTGCACGACCTTGCCGCGGACGTCGAAGATCCGGGCATCGTCGGGGACCGCGACTTTCCCGACGAGGCCCACCGCTTCGATGACGCCGCCGCGCACGACGACTACCCCCGGGTCGAACGTCCGGCCGGGCGCCGCGATGACCCGGCCCCCCGTGAGAGCGAAGGACAGCCGATCGCCGCTCCCGACCTCGGTCGCTCCGAAGGCGCCGATGGAAAGAAGGACCGCGAGGAACGCCGCCGCGGCCGCGAACAAGCTGCGTCCGCGCGGGGAGGCCAGACGTTTCCTCATGGAAAGCGCGGCGGATTCTATACTACGCGGCGATTATGAACTGGAAGGAGTAACGATCATGAAATCGACGAAGTCTCTATTCGTGGTTCTGGTTCTCTCGGGCATCACCTGTCTGGCTTCGGCTCAGGATCTGAAACGTCCCCTTTCTCCCCCCGGGGTCGCGGCCACGCAGGTCGCCGGGAAGTGGAGCGCGCCGGACAAGGACGGCGAACGAACCTATAGCGGCGGCAAGTGGATCGAGGTCACCTACGGCCGGCCGATGCTTCGCGGGCGCGCGAACATCTTCGGCAACGGCGCCGACTACGGAAAGGCCGTCAACGGCGGCGCTCCCGTGTGGCGCGCCGGCGCGAACGTGACGACCACGCTCAAGACCGAGGTGCCCCTCGAGATCGGCGGCAAGAGACTCGAGCCCGGCGAATACTCACTCTTCGTCGACCTGAAGGAGCCGGGGTGGAGTCTCATCGTTTCGAAACAGCCGCGCCAGGAGAAGTACGACCCGAACGAGAAGGTGAAGACCTGGGGCTCGTACAACTACGACACGAAACAGGACGTCCTGCGGGTTCCGATGACGATGGTGAAGCCCGCCTTCTCGGTGGATCAGTTCACGATCGCGTTCGTCGACGTGACGGACCAGGGCGGCAAGCTGGCGATGGCGTGGGAAAAGAGCGGCGCCGTCGTCCCGTTCAAGGTGCTCCCCTCGTAGTTCGTCCCGCGTGAAGTCTTCCCTCGCGGCGGCGCTCTTCCTCGTGGCGGGCGCCGCCGCCGCGGAAGATCGCGTGATCCCCTTCTGGCCGAATGCGGTGCCGGCTGCGATCCACGCGGAGGTGGACGGCGGCAAGGCGCTGGAGACGGTCCGGGACCTCGCGAAGTTCCACCGCGTCCAGGGTTCGCCCGGATACTTCGCGGCGGCGGAATACCTGAAAGCGAAGCTCGTCGCGGCGGGACTGGCGGACGCCGCAATCGAGCGCCTTCCGGCGGACGGCAAGACGCGCTACGCGCACTTCCGGAGCTACTTCGGCTGGACGCCGCTCCGGGGGCGCCTGGAGGAGGTCTCTCCCCGGCCAGCGCTCGTGACTTCCTTTCCGGAGCTCCCGGTGGCGCTCGCCGACTACAGCCAGGACGCGAGCGTCTCGGCGGAGCTCGTCGACGTCGGACGCGGGACGGATCCGAAGGACTACGCCGGAAAGACGGTCGCCGGACGGGTCGTGCTCGCCGACGGGCCGCTCCCGGCGGTCCACCGGCTCGCGTGCGAGGAGAGAAAGGCGGTCGGGTTTCTCTCGGCCTATCCGAATCAGACCACCGCGTGGTCCGGAGACGACCGCGACCTCGTCCGCTGGGGACACCTCTCCCCCTACCGCCTCGACAACCGGTTTGCCTTCATGGTGTCGAAACGGCAGGCCGCGGCGTTCCGCGCTCGGCTGGCGGCGGGAGAGCGGATCGTCCTTCGCGCGACGGTCGCGGCGAAGATGAACCCGGCGACGTTCGACGTCGTGGGCGCGACCGTCCCGGGCAGCGACCGCTCGGCCGGCGAGGTGGTCCTGACGGCGCACCTCTGCCACGAGTCCGCCGGCGCCAACGACAACGCCTCGGGGAGCGCGGCGCTCTTCGAGATCGCCCGCGCCCTCCGATCCGCGATCGCGCGCGGGACCCTGACGCCGCCGAAGAGAACGATCCGGTTCCTCTGGCTCCCCGAGATCGCGGGGTCGCAGGCCTGGCTCGTCCGGCATCGCGACATCGCCCGGCGCCTCGTGGCTGGAATCCACCTCGACATGGTCGGCGGTCTCCTCTCGACGACCCGAGGGACGCTGCACCTCTCGCGTTCCGCGGAGTCGCTTCCGCACGCCGTCAACGACGTCGCGGAGGCTTTCCTGCAGGAGGTCCTCACGGCTTCCGCGCGGCACGCCGAGCGCGGCGGCGACGCGGGGCGCGGTTTCGTCTGGCCGCCCGGCTCGCGCGAGACCCTTCTCGCGGACCTGCGCTCGGTCGAGCTCGGCAGCGACCACGAGGTCTTCGAGGACTCGAGCTTCGCGGTCCCGATGGTTTACTTCCACGACTGGCCGGACGTCACCATCCACACCAACAAGGACATCCCCGAGAACCTCGACGCGACGAAGCTCGGCCGCGTCGCCTACATGTCGGCCGGCATCGCGTGGACGCTCGCCGCGCTGCCGGACTCCGAAGCGCCGCGCCTGCTCGCGCTCGTGGCGGCGAACTCGGAAGCCCGCATCGCCCGCGCCGGCTTTGCTCCGGATCGCTCTCCCCGCGATGCAGCTCTCCTCCGGCGCGAAGCCCTCGAGGAGGCGACTGCGGCCGTGCGATCGGTGGCCGCTTTGTGGCCGTCGCTGACTCCAGTGGCGCGGGAGACGGAGCGGGGCATCCGCGAGCTCGCCCCCGGGATTTCGCCCGAGAGCGACGGAGACCGGCGCGTCCCGTCCCGCAGCGCGGAAATCGTGGGGCCGCTCGGGGTGTACTACTTCGACTACCTCGAACAGCAACTGGGCGAGGGCGCGGCCGGCCGGGTCGCGCTCGCGAAGCGCGACGGCGGCGACGTTCTCGGCTGGGAGGCGTTCAACCTCGCCGACGGCCGCCGCTCGGTCTCCGACATCCGCGACGTCTTGACCGGGCGCTACGCGCCGGTCCCCCTTTCCGAGGTCTCCGAGTATTTCGACCTGCTCGCGCGCGCGAAGGCTGTCAGTTTCCGATAGTGGCTTTCGACTTCTCGCCCGAAAACCTCGACCGCGAGTTCCCCGTGCGGCGAAACCTCGTCTACTGGAACCACGCGGCCGTGGCTCCCCTGCCCCGGCGGGTGGCCGACGCCATCACGGCCCACACCGAGAACGTACGGGACCGAGGCGCCGCGGACTGGCGGGAGTGGTTCCAGGCAATCGAGCAGGCGCGGGGCAAGGCGGCGCGGCTGATCGGAGCACGGGCCTCCGAGATTGCGTTCCTGCCGTCGACCTCGTGGGCTCTGAACTGCGTCGCGCAGGCCTTCCCCTGGGCGAGCGGCGACAACGTCGTGGGCGACGACATGGAGTTTCCTTCGAACGTGTACCCGTGGATGCTCCTGGAGGGCCGCGGCGTGGAGTACCGCCTGGCGCGGAACCGGGACGGGCGGATCGGCGTGGACGAGATCGCGGCCGTCGTGGACGCGCGGACGCGGGTCGTCGCGGTCTCCTGGGTGGCGTTCCACAACGGGTGGGTGTACCCGCTCGAGGAAATCGGCGCGTTCTGCCGCGAGAAAGGAATCCTCTTCGTCGTCGACGCGATCCAGGGCCTCGGCGCGCTGGCGCTCGACGTGGAGGCGGCGCACGTCGACGTGCTCGCGGCCGACGCGCACAAGTGGCTGCTGGGCGCGGAGTCGTGCACGGTCTTCTACGTCTCGGAGAACGCGCGCGAGCGCGTACCCCCGATCGGCGGCGGCTGGTGGAACGTTCGGCACGACTCGACGCACGCGGGCGGCTTCCTCGACTACCGGCTCGACTTCCACCTCTCCGCGCGCCGCTACGAGCCGGGCTCGATCCCGACGGCGCAGATCCGGGGCCTCGCCGCGGCGCTCGACCTGCTCGAGGAGATCGGGGTCGAGACCATCACGTCGCGGATCCACGACTCCGTGCGGGCGCTGGCGAGCGGTCTGGCCGATCTCGGCTGGAGGGTCGCTTCGCCGGAGCCGCTCGCCTCGGGAATCGTGGCCGCGGTGCCGCCCGACGGAAACCCGCTCCGGGCCGCGAAGGCGCTGGAAGTGCGCGGGGTCATCGTCGCTCCGCGCGAAGGCGCGGTACGGTTCTCCCCGCACGTCTACAACGACCGGGACGAGGTCCGGCGGATCCTGGGAACCCTCGACGAGCTCGGAGTGCGGACCTAGTTACTTGCGCCGCGCCGCGACCGGAGGCGCCTTTCCGCTGCGCTCGGTCTGCGTCGACCGGACCTGGGACAGTTCCCGGAAAATC
>JBBQKV010000014.1:0-32458 GCA_038327245.1 Acidobacteriota bacterium | reverse complement strand
AGCGGCTCTCGCCTCGGTGGACCCGCGGATTTGCGTCGCGGCGGCCCTGGCGGAGCCGGCCGTGGCGGAGGCGCTCGGCGGCGCCCGCCGGGTGGGGATCTTCGCGGTCGGCAAAGCGGCCGCGGGGATGTTCGACGCCGCGGCCGCCCCCGGGCGCCGGGGTCTCGTCGTGCTTCCCCGCGGTCATCCGCCGCCCACGCGGCGGGGCGCGGCAGTCCTCTTCTCGGCGCACCCGGAGCCCGACGCTTCGAGCGTCGCCGCGGCGCGCGCGGCCGTGCGCTTCTTCTCGGAATTCGGCCGGGACGACGTCGTCCTGTCCCTCGTTTCGGGAGGCGCGTCCTCGCTTCTCTGCCTCCCGCGCCCCGGCGTGAGGCTGGCGCAGAAAAAGCGCGCGGTCGCGAGACTCGTTCGGGCGGGCGCCCCGATCCGCGAGGTCAACCGGCTGCGGACTTCGCTCTCCGCGGTCAAGGGCGGAAAGCTCGGCCGGATGACCGCCGCGCGGGTCGTGACGCTCGTCCTTTCCGACGTGGCCGGAGACCGGCCGTCGCTCGTCGGCTCGGGTCCCACGGTCCGCGCGAGGCGCGGCGACGTCACCCGCGTCGTCGGGTCGAACCGACTCGGGATCGCGGGCGCGGCCCGCGAGGCGCTTCGGCTGGGCTTCCGGCCCCGGGTGGTGGCTCGCCGGCTCGACGGAGAAGCCCGGGTGGCGGGCCGTCGCCTCGCGGAGCGGCTGCTGCGGATCGAGCCAGGCGAGGTCCTTCTGGCGGGCGGCGAGACGACCGTGTCGCTCCGGGGCCCGCGCGGAAAGGGCGGCCGCAATCTCGAGGCCGCGCTCGCCGCGGCGCTCGTCCTGGACGGAGAGCCCGGCCTCGCGCTTCTCGTGGCGGGCTCCGACGGAAGGGACGGATCGTCCCGCGCCGCGGGGGCGTTCGTCGACGGCCGCACGATGCGCCGAGCGCGGCGGCAGGGCGTCGACCCCGCCGCGGCGCTCGTCCGTCACGATACCGAGCCGTTCTTTACCCGCGCCGGCGGGCTCCTCCAGACCGGACCCACCGGCACAAACGTCGGAGACTGGGGGTTCGGAGCGCGCGTACATAGGACGGGTAAAGAATCATGAACACTCGTCGACTTGCCGGAATCGTGATCGTTCTCGCGCTGGCGGCCTTCGGAGCGGCCGCCTTGGAGACTCCGGTCCATCCTCTCCACTACAAGGTCGAGGTGGCCGGATCGTCGGTCCGGTGGGAGCTCCCGGCCTCGTTCGAACCGATCAAAGGCATTGTTCCCCTCTTTCACGGCTCGATCGAGGCGAATCCGCTTTCGGGCGGAGCGTGGGACGTGCGGGCCCGGATCGTGGTTCCGGCCGCCGCGATGCGGACCGGGAATCGCCGCCGGGATCGGACCCTGCGCGAAAAGGTGCTGGAGACCGGGCGCTATCCCGAGATCGTTTTCGAGCTCCGGAAGTTCACCGGGGATCTCTCGCGCTTCCGACCCGGCGTGACGTTCCCGGTCCAGGTGGTGGGGGATCTCACGGTTCACGGAAAGACGGAGGCGGTCCAGCTGCCGGTCGACGTCTCCGTCTTTCCGACGGCCGTCGTCCTGACCGGCTCGTTCCCGGTGCACTGGAAGGCGTACGGTCTCCAGGACCCGTCGTTCCCGGTGGTGGCGCGCGTCAAGGAGCCGATGTTCGTCAACTTTCGCCTCCGCGCCGTCCCGGTGGAGTGAGCGAATCGCCCGATATAATCGCTGGTTTCGCATGAGAAGTACTCCACAGAACCGGGAGCTGGCCGCCCTCGAGCGGTTTACGGAAGAGCCGAATCGCTTCGGCGCCTACCGGATCGCGCTCGGCTTTCCGAACTCGTACGAGATCGGCATGTCGAACCTGGGCTTCCAGTGGGTCTACCGGCTGTTCAACCGGATCCCGGACGTGGTCTGCGAGCGCTTTTTTCACGAGGAAGGCGCGCCCGCCGTGACGTTCGAGAGCGGAACGCCGCTCTCGGAGTACGGGGTGCTGGCGTGGTCCCTCTCGTGGGAGATGGACGTCGTCAACATCCTGCGCACCCTTTCCGCGGCGGGCATCCCCCTCTCGCGGGACGAGCGCGACGAACGGCATCCGATCCTCCTGGTGGGCGGCGACATCGCCCGGATGAATCCATCGGTACTCGTTCCGTTCGTGGACGCGTTCGCACTCGGGGACGGGGAACGGCTCGTTCCCGGGATCGCGGGTCTCGCGCAGCGCGGTCTCGATCGGGATGCCTTCCTGCGGGAGCTCGCGGCGCTGCCCGGCTTCTTCGTCCCGGCGCTCCACGGTCCGCGGGCCGAAGCCGCGGAAAGCTCGAAGGTCGTCATCCAGCAGCCGATGTCGCGCAAGGAGATCCGGCCCGACTTCGAGGTGCCGCACACGACGATCCTGACCCCGCGGACCGAGCTCGCCGACAAGCTCCTGATCGAGATCTCCCGCGGCTGCACCGAGATGTGCCGCTTCTGCTGGGCGGCGTACGCGATGGCGCCGATCAAGCAGTATCCGGCGGCGTCGATCCTGAAGGTGGCGCGCGACGCGCGCCCGCTGACGGACCGGACCGGCCTGATCGCCACGGCGGTGTGCGACCACCCGCAGATCATAGAGATCCTGAAGGGCCTGGCGGAGCTCCGGTACCACATCGCGCTGTCGTCGATCAAAATCGACGCGATCGAGCAGCCGATCCTGGAGGTCCTGGCGGGCCAGGGGGAACGGGCGCTCGCGATCGCGCCGGAGGCGGGCAACGAGCGGCTCCGCCGCCACATCAACAAGAAGGTTTCCGACGAGATGCTGCGCGAGAAGGCGCGGCTGGTCTTCGCGACCGGGTTCACGCGGCTGAAGCTCTACCTTCAGGTCGGGCTGCCGTCCGAGACCGATGAGGACGTGGCGGACATCGTGCGCACCGTCTCGGACCTCCACGGGATCGCGGTGGCGGAGGGGAAGCGGTTCGGGCGCGTCGCCGAGCTCGTCCCGTCGGTCAATCCGTTCATCCCGAAACCGCACACGCCGTACGAAGACGAGTCTCTCGCGGACGAGGAGAGCCTCCGGGAAAAGCTCGTATACCTGCAGAGGGAGCTCGGGAAGGTCGGCAACGTCGTTTTCCGCGGCATGCCGGTCGGCGAGGCCGTCTGGGAGGCCTTTCTCGCGAAGGCGGACGAGACCTCGGCGGACATCCTGCGGGAAGCCGCCGCGGGGACGCCGGTTCGGCGGCTGTTGAAGATCCACAAGGGACGCATCGACGCCGTGGTGCGGCCAACCGCGGTCAACGCGACGGCTCCGGCGCCCTGGTCGTTCATCTCGAAGCGATAGCCGTCCTTTGAGAGTCCTCCGGCGGGCTCTGCTCGGGGCTGTTCTCGGGCTGCCTCTCGCGGCTTCCGCGGTCGACGTTCCCGTTTTGAAGCCGTCCCCGGCGATGTTTCGCGCGCACCGCGAGAATTTCCTCGCGAAGCTGCCGCCGAACTCCATCGCGATCCTGAGGGCCGCCCCGCTCCGCGTCATGTCGAACGACGTCGAGTACCTGTACCGCCAGGACTCCGACTTCTGGTACCTGACCGGAATCGAGGATTCCGAGGCGATCGTGGTCCTCCGCCCGAACGCGGCGGACGGGAAGAAATACGTCGTCTTCGTCAAGCCGCGCGAGCGGCGCCTCGAGTCCTACGAGGGTCTGAAGGTGGGTCCGGCGGAAGCGGCTTCCGCCTTCGGCGCGGACGCCGCGTTTTCCCTCGAGGAATTCGGGGAACGCCTCTCCCGATTCGACGACCCCCTCGAGACCGAGAAGGTGTTTCTCTCCGACGGTGGCGACGCGGCGTGGGCGGAGACCCTTCGCAAACGGATCGCCCTCTTGAAGTCCCGCGACGGGAGCGCCTCCCCCGTGGTGGACGCGCGGGAAGTGATCCACGAAATGCGCGTCGTCAAGGACGCCGACGAAATCGCTCTGATCCGCCGCGCGACCGAGATCTCCGGGCGCGGCCACGTCCTCGCCATGAAAGCCGCGGCGCCGGGGCGGTACGAGTTCGAGGTGCAGGCGGCGCTCGACGGCTATTGCGCGGCGAACGGCGTCCGGCGCATGGCCTATCCCTCGATCGCCGCGTCGGGTCCGAACTCCGTCTTCCTGCACTGGGACCGCAACGACCGCCAGCTCCAGGACGGCGACGTGATTCTGAACGATTCCGGAGCGGAGTACGGCTACTACGCGACCGACGTCACGCGCACGTACCCGGCGAGCGGACGCTTCAGCGCGGAGCAGCGGGCGATCTACGACGTGGTTCTCGCCGCGCAGAAGGCGGCGATGGCGCAGATCCGACCGGGCGTCGCGTTCGACCGGGCCGGCGCGGCGGCAGCCCGGGTTCAGACCGAGGGGCTCGTGAAGCTCGGCCTGCTCTCCGGGGACGTCGAGAAGCTCCTCTCGGAGAGCGGGTACCGCGTCTTCACGAAGCACGCGATCTCCCACTGGGTGGGGCTGGACGTCCACGACGCCGGTGGGTACAGCGCGGGCACCGCGTCCCGGCCGCTCGAGCCCGGCATGGTGTTCACGGTCGAGCCCGGGATTTACGTCGGAGCGGACCCGGGAGTCGACCGGAAGTGGTGGAACATCGGAGTCCGGATCGAGGACATGGTCGTCGTCACGGACGCGGGTTACGAGTGCCTGTCCTGCTTCGTCCCACGCGAAGCGGGCGAGGTGGAGAAAACGGTTCTGTCCGGCCGGGCCATCGAGGGCCAAAAACGCTGACGGAGCCTCAGGCGGGCGGGGCGAGGATCCAGATCGTCTCTTCGCTGACGCGGCAGGTCAGGGGCGTCTCCAGCACGCAGTCGCCGTCGACCTGGGCCTCGACCGGGTAGCTCTCGAGGGATCGCACCGTCACCTCGCGGCCGGTGACGACCCGCGCGATGCCGCGGGAGAGGTGTCCCGCCTGTCCCAGCTGGAGCTGGCGGAAGAGGGCGAGGAACTTCCAGCGGTTTCGCTCCGAGAAGAGCATTACTTCCATCTCCTCCGAGTCGAGCCGCGCGTCGGGCGCGATCACCCAGTCCCCGGCGTAGAGACGCGCGTTGCACGCCACCGTGAAGGTCGCCTCGTGCCGCACTCCGTCCACGGTCACCTCGAGCCGGGGGAACTCGTAGCGGAAGAACTCCGGCGCCACCGTGAAGAAGATCCCGGTCCGGCCCAGCCAGCGCTTCAGGAACAGGCTCATGTGACCCATGATCCGGGCGTCCAGGCCGACGCCCGCCCAGAGGAAGAACGGCCGCTCGTTGGCGTACAGCACCCGCACCGGCCGGGCCTCGCCCTCCAGCAGAAGCTTCGACGCGGGCTCGAGCCGCAGCGGAATCCCGAGCTCGCGCGCCAGGACGTTCGAGGTGCCGCCGGGCAGGACCGCGAGCGGCACGGAAGATCCGACGAGCCCGCAGGCGGCTTCCGAGACGGTGCCGTCGCCGCCGCAGACCGCGACGACGTCGAGGCTCTGCGGTAGAAGGCGCCGCACGATTTCCGTCGCGTCGCCGGGCCCGGAGGTTGGAGCGTTCTGGAGCTCCAGGCCGTTCTCGCGCATCTTCTCGATCAGCGCGAGCATCTGCGCCGACCGGTTGCGCTGCCCCGCGGTGGGGTTGTAGATGAGGACGCCGCGTTTCATCTCTTTACGCAGTCATCCCGAGGAGCGAAGTGACGAGGGATCTCACTCGAAAAGCCAGAGACAAGCGCCGTCTCGACGACGGCGGTTAGCCGCGGCGGACCCGCGGCTTGTCGCCTCGGCTTCGCCGAGGCTCGGTGCGTCGCGCTTCGCGCTCGGTACACTCGCTGCGCTCGGAATGACAGAGCCTAGAACAGCGATCCCTCTCGTCGCGGCGGCAGGATCCCCAGGTGTCGGTACGCTTCCGCCGAAACGATCCGCCCCCGGGGAGTGCGCTGGAGAAACCCGGCCTGCAGGAGATAGGGCTCGTAGAGGTCCTCGAGCGTGCCCCGGTCCTCGCCGAGCGAAGCGGCGATCGAGTTGATCCCGACGGGGCCTCCGCCGAACTTCTCGATGATGGTGGAAAGAATGCGGCGGTCGAGCTCGTCGAACCCGTGTTCGTCGACCTCCAGTCGCGTGAGGGCCTCGCGCGCGGTCGTCAGATCGATGCGGCTCTTGCCCGCCACCTCCGCGAAGTCGCGCAGCCGCCGGAGAAGGCGGTTCGCGATGCGGGGGGTGCCGCGGCTCCTCGCTCCGATCTCCCGCGCCGCTTCGGGCGTGATCGAGATCCCGAGGATGCCGGCCGACCTTTCGACGATCTTCGCGAGAGAGTCCACGTCGTAGAAGTCGAGCCGCAGCGTGATCCCGAACCGTCCGTGCAGGGGCTGGGAGAGAAGACCGGGCCGGGTCGTGGCTCCGACCAGCGTGAAGGGAGGGACTTCGATCTTGACGGTGCGCGCCATGGCGCCTTCGCCGATCACGATGTCGAGCCGGAAGTCCTCCATCGCGGGATAGAGGATCTCCTCCACCGCGGGGTTCAGGCGGTGGATCTCGTCCAAGAAAAGGACGTCGCGGGGTTGCAGGTTCGTGAGGATTCCCGCGAGGTCTCCGGCTCGGGCGATCATCGGCCCCGACGTGATCCGCAGCCCCGCGCCGAGCTCCTTCGCGATGATGTACGCGAGGGTCGTCTTGCCGAGTCCGGGCGGGCCCGTGAGCAGGACGTGGTCGAGCGGCTCTCCGCGGCCGCGGGCGGCGGCCAGGAACACGCCCAGGTTCTCGCGGACCTTCGACTGCCCGATGTATTCGGTGAGGACCTGGGGACGAAGGGTTGGCTCGACCGCGGCGTCCTCGGCCAGGGCGGTTCCCGAGAGGATCTGCTTTTCGTCCGCCATCCGGTCCGACAGATTACCTGTAACGTCTAACCTCCGGTCAGCTTCCTAACCTCCGGTCAGCTTCTTCAACGCGAGCTTCAGGTAGTCGCCGAAGTCCGCCGGCGCGCCGGCCCGCCCGATCGCGTCGACCGCGCGCTCCGCGTCCCCCTTCCGGTAGCCCAGGTTCACGAGCGCCGACAGGACGTCGTCCTGCGACACGGCCGCCGCGCGCGGCCCGCCCGGCTCGCCCCCGAGTTTCGACACCTTTTCGGCGAGCTCGAGAACCATGCGCTCCGCGGTCTTCTTTCCCACTCCGGGCACGGCCATCAAGCGGCGGACGTCCGAGTTCTGAAGCGCTTCGACGAGCTCGGCCGGGGGGATCCCGGACAGGACGGTCAGCGCGACCCGCGGACCGATTCCGGCCACGCCGATCAGCAGGAGGAAGAGCGCCCGCTCCCGCTCCGTCAGGAATCCATAAAGCGCCAGCGCATCCTCCCGGACGTAGGTGTGAATCCACAACGAGGCGGGACTCTCGGCGTCCGGAAGCTCGTAGAACGTGGATAGAGGGATCTGGACGAGGTACCCGACGCCGGCGACGTCGACGATCACGTGATCCGTCGCCTTCGACGCGAGACGCCCGACGAGGCGGCCGATCACGAGTTAGGGGTCAGGTTCCGAAACCTCAACTCCTTCTCGTGTTCCCCTGCGCCGGCAGCACCGAGTTCAACAGCTCCTCGTTGATCTCGATCTTGCGGTCCGCCCTCATCTGGGAGACCACCGCCCGGATGAGCCTTTCGGCCTCTTTCGCGCGGAGGCCATCGATCAGCTGCGCCTTCTGCGTCGCGAAGATTGCGGGGTTCGCGTCGGAACGCGTGATGACCCGGAACAGAACGAACCCGGACGGCACCGCCACGGGCGGCCCCGCCTGGCCGGCGGGAGTCTTGAAGACCGCCTCGAGAAGGTGAGGCGCGGCGCCGAGATCCGGCACCGGGCCAGCCGGCCCGAACTCCGGAGTCGTCTTGACCTCACTCTCGTAGCGCGGCGCGAGGGCCGCGAGAGTGGTCCCGGACGCGAGCTCCCGGGCGGCCGGCTCCAGTTTTTCGAGCGCGTCCTTTTCCCGTCGCTCCGCCTTCCAGTTCTCCGCGACCTCCGCGCGGACGTCCGCGAAAGGCTGGATCCCGGCCGCCCGTCCGGCGAGGGGACGGACGAACGCCGGACCCCGCGACGTCGCGATCGGCGTCGTCGAGGTTTCGGCGACTCCGAGCCGCCAGGCCTCGGTCGAAAATTCCGGGTTCGCGCCGATTCCGGCGATCGGACCGTTGCGCGAAAACCAGTCCGTGGAGTTGTACGTGACGACGTCGCTCTGGAGCTTCCGCAGGTCTTCGTCGGACTTCGGCTTCGCCCCTTTGATTTTGGCGGCGAGATCCTTCGCCAGCCGCTCGGTCTCGGCCCCCGCCTTTCTCTCGGCGAGATCCCCGGAGAGGCTGGGGCGGACCTCGTCGAGCGTGCGGGTGCCCGCGGCGGTCTTCGCGGTCAGCTTGATGACGTGATACCCGAAATTCGTCTTGACGGGTCCGCGGATCTCGCCCGGTTTCATCTCGAACGCGGCCTGCTCGAACTCCGGGACCATCTGTCCGCGGCCGAACGGCGGCAGAACGCCGCCGCTCTCCTTGCCGCTGGGGTCGTCGGTGTTCTCTTTGGCGAGCTGGGCAAAATCCTCTCCGGCCTTCGCGCGGGACGTGAGCGACTCGGCCTTCGCCTTCGCCTTCGCGTTCTCCTCCGGTCCGGCACTCGGATCTACCTTCACGAGAATGTGGGAAGCGTTGACCTGCTCGGGCACCGCGAACGTCGCCTTCTTCGCCTCGTACTCCGCGCGGATTTCGGCATCGGTGATCGGCATCTTCGCGCGAACCTTCAGCTTGTCCACGAGGAGGTAGTTCGCCCTGCGTTGCTCAGGAGCCCGGTAGCGCTCGCGATTTTTTTCGTAGTACGCCTTCAGGTCCGCCTCGGACGGCTCGACGGCGCTCTCGAGACGGCTCGCCGGCACCAGGATGTACTCGATCGTCGCCTTGTCGTTCTGGGCCAAAAACTGGCGGCGGACGTCCGCATCCGGAACCGCTACCCCCGCTTTCACCAGCGCGGAGTATTTCCCGACGAGAAGGTCCTCGCGCACCCCCTCCTCGAACGTCTCGGGATGCATGCCGGCCAGCCGCAGGCGCTCCGTGTATTTTTGTCCGCCGATGAACTGGCCGTTTTCCTGGAAGTAGGGCAGGGCCGCGATCGAACGCGCCAGCTCCTCGTCCGTGACCGTCAGGTTGAGTCGTTTCGCCGCCTCCAGCCGGAGCTTCCGGTCGATGATCCCGTCCAGGACCTGCCGGGGCAGGTCGAGGGCGCGCGCGAGCTCCGGAGTGAAGCTTCCCTTGTAGAGCTCGCGGTAGCGCTGGATCTGGCTCTCGTAGATGCGGTTGAACTCGACCGCCGAGACCTGTTCGCTGCCAACCTTCGCGACGACCTGGCTCGATCCGCCCCCGCCCCAGTTGGAGCCGGAAAAGAAGACGAAGCCGAGAATGAAGACGATGATGACCGCGAACAGCGTCCACTTGAGCTGATGGAAGCTGGCTCGCATTGTTTTCAACATCCGAGGCTCCTTTTTTTGGAGCCGGCGACTATAGCAGCCGGCGGCAGGAGCGGGTCGCCGCGGGCGGTTTGTGCTATAAGAAGATAGGGTAAGTCTCGCCAATCAATAAAGTTATGCGGAGACGGAAGCTCGGCCGGCTCGTGGGAGCGGACCTCGACTGGTTCATCATCCCGATCCGGAAAATTGCAGCCTGGGGGCTCTTGAGCGTCGTCGTTGCCGGCGCGGGGTTCCTCGGCTACCGCACGTACGTCAAGACGCGGCCCTCCGCGGAAGAGCGAGCCCGCACCGAGATCGAGAGCGCCGCAACGCTCCTCGTTCAGGCGACGGCGGCCGCCGGAAGCGCGCGGCCCGGATCGAACCTCGCCCGAGCCGCCGACCTCCTCCAGGAATCCCGCAACGTGATGGGCGACCAGCGTTTCGACGAGGCGTTCCGGCTGGCCGTCGAGTCCGAGTCCTATTCGCGCCGCGTGATCGGGCGGCTCAAGTCCGACGAGAACGGAGACGCTTCCTTCATCTTCGTGGAGGGAGACGTGACGCTCCAGCGGGCGGGTCGTTCGAACTTCGAGACCGCGAAGCAGCGCGTTCCTCTATTCGACGGCGATTTCATCAAGACGGGACGGGCTGGTTCGGCCGAGATCATGTTCACCGACGGAACACTCTTCACGATCCGGCCCGGATCGCTCTTCGAGGTCCGCCGTCCCACCGCCGCGGAGGGCAGCGGTAGCGAGGTAAAGATCGTTTCCGGGGCCGTCAACGTCTATACCTCGACGTCGCCGTCGACCGTCTCGACGAACGATGCGACCGCCGCGATCGAACGGAACTCCCGCGTGTCCGTGGACGTCGCGCAGGGCGAGAAGACGGAGGTCACGACGTACAGCGGGCGGACGACCGTGTCGACCGGTCTGAACACCGTGACCCTCGAGGGGCGGCAGCGGGTCGTCGCCGCGGCGCGCACGGGCGCGCTCTCCACGCGGGTCGTGCTTCCGGAGGCGCCGTTGCCGATCCTGCCCGCGGACAACAGGACGTTCGACCTGACCGGCGGCGGAGACGTCGACCTGCGGTGGTCCCGGGTGGCCGACGCGGCGCGGTACCGGATCCAGATCTCGCGGTCGCGGTTGTTCGTCCCGGATGCCAACGAGGTCGATCTCGACGACCGCACGGGTCTCTCGGCCCGGATCAAAGTCTCCCGGGAAGGGCCCTACTTCTGGCGGCTCGCCGCCATCAGCCGGGGCGGGATCTCCTCGGACTGGAGCTCGGTGCGCCGCTTCCGGATGCTGCAGGAACCGGTGCACTCCGGGACCGGAGACACGACGCCGCCGGAGCTGACCGTGTTTCCTCCGCAGCAGATGGGGAACCTCTTTCTGATTTTCGGGAAGACCGAGCACGGGGCGGTCGTGACGGTCAACGCGGACCCGGCCGACGTCGCGACCGACGGCACGTTCAAGAAGACCGTGACGATCGAGCGCGACGGATACGCCATGCTCGTCATCAAGGCCGTGGACGCGTCGGGCAACGAAACCATCCGCCGGATGCGGGTTTTCGTGGAATCCCTGTAGGACGGGACGCGGAACACGGGACAGGGGACACGAACGCGATGACATTCCGCCCGGCGCCAAGTATCTTCTTGCTTTCGTATCCCGTGTCCCGAGTCGCGAGTTCCGGCTCGTAGGAGGTTCTTTGGCCTGGCGATCCCTCTTTTCTCTTTTCTCGAATGACCTTGCCGTCGATCTCGGCACGGCAAACACGCTGGTTTTCGCGCGGGGCAAGGGAATCATCGTCCGCGAGCCGTCGATCGTGGCGGTCAACACCAACACGAACCGCGTGGAAGCGGTCGGAACCGAGGCGAAAGAGATGCTCGGGCGAACGCCCGGCAACATCGTCGCCATTCGTCCCATGAAAGACGGGGTCATCGCCGACTTCGAGGTGACGGAAAAGATGCTCGACCACTTCATCAAGAAGGCGCACGGGCGTTCCCTCTTCGTGCGGCCTCGGATCGTGATCTCGGTGCCCTCGGGCATCACCCAGGTCGAGAAGCGCGCGGTGCAGGACTCCGCGCTGCGCGCCGGAGCCTCGGAGGTCTTCATCATCGAGCAGGCGATGGCGGCCGCGATCGGCGCGGGCCTGCCGATCACCGAGCCCGCCGGCAACATGATCGTGGACATCGGCGGCGGCACGACCGACGTGGCCGTGATCTCACTCGCCGGGATCGTCTACAGCCGGTCGGTGCGGATCGCTTCGAACGAGATGGACGAGGCGATCATTCAGTACGTCAAGCGGAAGTACAACCTGCTGATCGGAGAGCGCACCGCCGAGCAGGTGAAGATCGAAATCGGATCGGCGTATCCGCTCGACGAGCCGCTCACGATGGAGGTCAAGGGCCGCGACCTCGTGGAGGGCGTTCCGAAGACGCTCATTCTGACGGACGAGGAAGTCCGGGAGGCTCTCGCCGAGGTCGTCGCGGCGATTGTCGAAACCGTGCGGGTTGCCCTCGAACGCACTCCGCCCGAGCTTTCCGCGGACATCATGGACGAGGGAATCATCATCACCGGCGGAGGGTCGCTCCTGCGCAACCTCGACAAGCGCCTCCGGGAGGAGACGGGCCTGCCCATCTCCTATGCCGAGGATCCCCTGGCCTCGGTCGCGCTCGGGACCGGGGCGATGCTCACGGACATGAACCTGTTGAGGAAGATATCCATAACCTGACCGGAGCCCCGTGTTTCGAACCATGAGATTCGCCAGCGCGCGCGCCGAGATCACGCCCCGTCCCCGCCGCGGCGGAATGCTCCTGGCGTCGGTGCTCGTCCTCTGCGTGCTCGGGCTGTCCGCCCAGGCGCCGGCCCGGGGCCAGCGCGGCTCCGTCCTCCAGTCCTGGATTTTGACGGCCGCAGGTCCGGTGGCCGGCGTTTTCGGCGCGATCTCGCGAGCCGTGTCCGGAACGTCGTCGTCGCTCGCCGAGGGTTTCACGGCGCGCGCGGACAACGGGCGCCTCCGCCGGGAGATCCAGCGGCGGGACGAGGAACTGTTCCATCTTCGCGCCGAGGTTCGCCAGATCCGGGGCGAGCTCGGCTTGCGCGCCTCCGCGCCCTTCCTGCCGGCCGTGGTCGGGAGCGCCCCCGTGCTCCTGCTCGAGCGCCGCGCGGGTCTCCAGAGCGCATTGATCGGCATCGGCTCCTCCTCCGGCGTTGGAGCCGGTTCACCGCTGGCGGTGCCCGAGGGGCTGGTCGGCCGCGTCGTGACCGCGGGCCGGACGCTGTCGCGCGTTCAGCTCCTCCTCGACGCGTCGGCCGCCGTGGGCGCCCGGATCGTTCGAACCGGAGACCTCGGGATCGTGCGAGGGGACGGGCGCGGAGCGCTGCTTCTCAACCACATTCCCACGACGTCGCGGGTCCGCCCCGGAGACGTCGTGGAGTCCGCCGGGATCGACGGGATCTACCCGAGGGGAATCCCGATCGGCCGCGTGGACTCCGTTTCTCGCGGCGGGACGCTCTTCCTGGACGTTCGAGTCGTGCCCGCGGCATCTTTCTCGCGCCTGACCGACGTGCTCGTGCTCGCCCCTTTCCCCGCGGCCGAGCCGGAAGGCGCGAGTGCCGGGCGGTGAAGTTCGGGCGCATCGCCCTGCTGCTGGCCGGGGCGACGGCTCTCGAGTTCCTGGTCGGCGGATCCAAGTATCGCGGGATCTGGCCGGTCGACTGGCTCCTCGTCGCGACCGCCATCGTCGCCCGCTCCGGCGGCTTCGGCCGGGCAGTGCTGACGGGAGCCGCCGCGGGATTCATCGAGGACGCCCTGACGGAAACTCTTCTCGGATTGAACGCCTTCGCGAAGGCGGGGATCGGTTATCTGCTCGCGTTCGTCTCCGTGCGGGTGATCTTCGGCGGCGCGCTCGCCGTGGGTGGAGTGATCGCCCTCTGCTCGCTCGCCAACGACGTGATCGTGGCTTTCTTGCGCTCGCTGCTGCTCGCGGCGCCCGTCGTGCTCGGAAGTCCGGAGGCGCTCTGGCGCGCCGTGGCGACCGGGACCACCGCGGGCGTGTTCGAGGCCGCGTGGAGCTTCCCCTGGCGCGAGTGGCGCGAAAGGCGCCGCCAGGGGAGATTGCGATGACGCCGTGCTGAAGGTCCGCGAGAATCGGAGGGAGCTTTCCGGGCGCATCGAGATCGCGCGCCTGGCGGTTGGCGGCGTGTTCGCCGTCCTCGCGTTTTCCTACTGGTACGTCCAGATCGCCCGCGGCGACTACTACTTCGAGCTCTCCGAGAACAACCGTATCCGGTCCGTCAAGCTGACCGCGCCCCGCGGTTACGTCCTCGACCGGAACGGCTCCGTCCTCGTCGAGAACGAGCCGGCGTACTCGCTGCAGCTCTACCGCCGTGAGGCGAAGAACCTCGGCTCCTCCGTGGAATTCGCGGTGAAGCTGCTCGGGTTGCAGCCGGACCAGATCCAGGCGCGGCTGGCGCGCGGTCGGCGCTATCCGGAGTTCGTCCCGATCCCGATCGCGGAGAACCTGACGCTCCCGGAGGTCGCCGAGGTCGAGGCGCGGGCTCCCGAGCATCCGGAGTTCGCGATCTCCGTCTCGCAGCGCCGCCTCTACAAGAGGGGCAACTCCGCCGCTCACGTTCTCGGCTACCTCGCCGAGGCGACGCCTGATCAGATCCGAACGTCGTCGAACGGTTACCGGCTGGGCGACTGGATCGGCCAGAAGGGGATCGAGAGCTCCTACGAGAAGCTGCTCGGAGGCACGAACGGAGAACGACGCGTAATCGTCGACTCTCACGCGCGGGAGATCAAGGAAGAGAGCCGGCTCGAATCCCGGCCGGGGCAGAACCTGTTTCTCACGATCGACCGGGAGCTGCAGGAGCTGGCCGAGGAGTCCTTCGCCGACAAGGTGGGGTCCGCGGTGGCGCTCGACCCCCGGACCGGGGAGATCCTGGCCCTCGTGTCTTCCCCCTCGTACGATCCGAACTGGTTCACGCGCCGGGTGTCGTCCGAGGAATGGGCGAGCCTTCTCTCCGATACGAACCACCCGCTGCAGAACCGCGCGATCCAGAACATGTACTCGCCCGGATCGGTGTTCAAGATCTTTCTGGCCTACGGCGCGCTCGCGCTCGGAGAGGTCGACCCGAACCAGAAGGTCTTCTGTCCGGGCTACGCCACGTTCTACGGGCGCACGTTCCGGTGCCACCGAAAGGGCGGGCACGGCTGGGTCGATCTCCGCAATGCGATCAAGGTTTCGTGCGACGTCTACTTCTACAACCTCGGTCGGCGGCTCGGCGTGGACCGGATCGCGGAGATTGCCCACGAGTTCGGGTTCGGCGAGCCGACCGGCCTCGACCTCGCGCACGAGAAGGCCGGCCTCGTTCCGTCGGAAGAGTGGGCGCTCAAGAAGCGCGGCGCCCGCTGGTATCCGAGCGAGACCATTTCAGTCGCAATCGGCCAGGGACCCGTGCTCGTGACGCCGCTGCAGGTGGCGCGGGCAGTATCGGGTCTGATCGAAGGGGGACATCTGCCGATCCCGCACCTCTTCCTCGCGTCGCAGGATCCGAGGTCCGGAGTCCGTCTCCGCTACGACGCGCCCCTGCGGAAGTCTCTCGCTCTCGATCCCCGCCGTCTCGCCCTCGTGAAGGACGGCATGTGGGCTGTCCTGAACGAGCCGGGAGGCACCGCGTTTGCCTCCCGGATCCCGGGACTCGAAGCCGGGGGCAAGACCGGGACGGTGCAGGTCGCCGGGCGCAACGCCGTCCTCCGCGCGGGCGTGGATCGCAGCCAGATCGAGGACCACGCGTGGTTCACGGCATTCGCCCCGATCAACGACCCGAAGATCGTCGTGGTCGTGTTCGTCGAGCACGGGGGACACGGGGGGGCCGCCGCGGCGCCGATCGCGAGGCGGCTGCTCGCGAAGTTTTTCGGGATGACGCTCGCGCCCCGCCCCGGCGACCCCGATTTCGTTCGCGCCGCGTCGCGGATTCCGCCGGCGCGCGCGGCCGGAGTCTCGCCATGATCGGCCGCGTTCTCCCGGTCCCGCGGAGGCTCGACCTCATCGTGCTGGGGTGCGCGCTCTCTCTGTCGGTGCTCGGAATCCTGTTCGTCTCCTCGACGACCCAGGGCGGCCGCTTCGAAGGCCTGGCGACCCGGCAGGCCGTGTGGGTTCTCGTCGGGCTGGGCGCGATGCTCGCCGCGATCCTCTTCGACTACCGGGTGCTGCTGAAGTTCTCGTTCGTCATCTACTGCGTCAGCCTGGTTCCCCTCGTGTACCTCCTCTTCTTCGGGGAGCGGATCGCCAACGTGAAGTCGTGGATCCGCATCGGCGGGTTCCAGTTCCAGCCAGCCGAGCTGACGAAAGTGGCGACGGCGCTCCTCCTCGCGTACCTCTTCGAGAACGAGGACGACGCCCGCATGAAGAGCGCCACGATCGCGAAGGCCGGCGCGATCGTCGCAATCCCGTTCCTGCTCGTCTTCCTCCAGCCCGACGCGGGACTGGCGGCCACGTTCCTCCCCCTGCTCGGCATGGCGCTCTTCTTCGGAGGGCTTCCCGGAAAGGCATGGATCGCGCTTCTCATCGCCGTCGCCCTCCTCGCAGGGATCGGATGGTTCGTGCTCGCGGACTACCAGAAGGCGCGGATCGGAACATTCCTCAATCCGGAATCGGACGTGCTCGGCTCGGGCTACCAGGTGCGGCAGTCGAAGATCGCGGTGGGCTCCGGCGGTTTCACCGGAAAAGGTTTCCGCTCCGGCACGCAGAGCCAGCTCCGATTCCTGCCGGTGCAGCACACCGACTTCATCCTCGCCGTGATCGCGGAGGAGTGGGGGTTTCTCGGGGTCTGCCTCGTGCTCGCGCTCTTCGCGGGGCTGATCCTGCGCGCGATGACGCTCGCGCGCGTCGCGCGGGACCGGGGCGGAGTGTTCTTGATCCTCGCGGTCTCCTCCATGCTGTTCTTCTCGGTGGTCGTCAACGCCTCCATGATGATCGGGCTCCTGCCGACGACCGGCATCCCTCTTCCCCTCGTCTCCTACGGCGGCTCCTCGGTCGCCACGTCCTTCCTGGGCATCGGCCTCATTCTTGCCGTCGAGTACCGGCGCTTCGCGAACGCTTGAGAAAACAGCTCCTCGTCAACGCGACGCCGCCGGAGACGCGCGTCGCCGTGCTCGAGGACGGGCGCGTGGTCGAGGTGCTTCACGAGCGCCGCCAGCGCCAGGGGCTGGTGGGAAACGTCTACCTCGGCCGCGTTCACCGCGTTCTGCCCGGAATGGAAGCGGCGTTCGTGTCGATCGGACTGGAGCGAGACGCTTTCCTCTACGTCGAGGACGTCCTCCCGCCGGCGCTGGACGGCCTCGCCAACGGCGATCCCGCCGTCGCGGTGACGGAGCGGCCCGACCGTCCGCGCATCGATTCGCTGGTCCGGGAGGGACAGGAGTTCGTGGTGCAGGTGACGAAGGATCCCCTCGCCGGCAAGGGCCCGCGGGTGACCGCGAACCTCTCGTTACCCGGCCGGACCCTCGTCTACCTGCCGGGTGCCCGGGAGATCGGAATTTCGCGGCGCATTACGGACGAAGTCGAGCGAGAGCGTCTTCGGGGGATCCTGCAGGCTCTTCCGAGCGAGGGCGGGTTCATCGCGCGGACGGCGGCGCAGGGAAGCTCCACCGCCGAGTTCGCCGCCGACCACCGTTACCTGACGGATCTCGCGGATCGCATCGCCCGGAAGGCGGAAAACGCGGGGGCGCCGGCGGTGCTCCACCGGGAGCTCGATCTCGCCCTGCGAGCGGTCCGCGACCTCGTCACGAACGAGTTCGACGCCATCGTGGTCGACGACGAAGAGACTCACGCGCGGCTGGCCGAGTTCCTGGGCGCGGTGGCGCCGTCGCTCGTCTACCGGCTCCATCGGCACCGGGATCCGGAGCCGCTTTTCGACGCCTTTGGCGTCGAGGCCGAAATCGAGAATGCCCTGAAGAGCCGGGTTCCCCTCTCCTCGGGAGGGTCGATCGTGATCCACCAGACCGAGGCTCTCGTGGCGATCGACATCAACACCGGCAAGTACGTCGGAAAAGAGGACCTCGAGGAGACGGTGTTCGCGACGAACCTCGAAGCGATTCCGGAAGTCGCGCGGCAGATCCGCCTGAGGGACCTCGGCGGACTCCTGGTCGTGGACTTCATCGACATGCTGGACGCTGAACATCGCCACGAGGTCTTCGAGCGCTTCGAGGCGGAGCTCGCGAAGGATCGCGCCCGATTCCGGATGCTGCCGGTCTCCGAGTTCGGGCTGATCGAGATCACACGCCAGCGCTCGCGGGGCAATCTGGAAAAGCTGCTCACGCGCTCCTGCCCGGACTGCGGCGGAAGCGGGCGAGTGAAGACAGACCTGACGGTCGCCTTGGAGCTGCGCCGCGCGCTCCTCGCTCCGCCCCAGAGTTTCGTCTCCGGCGAGACCGTGCGGGTTCGGGTGCGGCCGGCGCTCGCCCGCTTCCTCGCCGAGGAGGAGCCCGGGCTGCTGTCCGACGTCGAGCGGGAGCTCTCGATCCGGGTGGAAGTGGTCGCCGACGAATCCCTCCCTCCGGCCCGGTACGAAATCGGGGGATAAGAGTTCTCTAAGCCCTTCTCCTGCAGCAGTTAGCGGTTGGAAATAGGGGCGGGAATTCCCGCGTTTTCGGGAGCAGCACGCGATACCTTCCTTCCCGGCCCCGACCGTTTGAGTCGGGGCCGCCTTTTTTGGGGACAGACCACGGTTTCCGGGAATGGCGGTCTCTCCCGCTTTCGCCGGGATCGGAAACCGTGGTCTGTCCCCGATTTCAGGCCTCCGATTTCACCCGATTTCAGGCCTCCGATTTCAGGCCTGACCCCCGACCAGTTTCGCGTAGCGTTCGGCGACGGTCTCCAGCGTGTCGGCGTCTTCCGGTTTTTTATCCGGCCGGAGGCGCACGATCCGTGGAAAGCGCAGCGCGAAACCGGACTTGTGCCGGGTGCTCTTCTGGATCGAGTCGAACGACACCTCCAGGACGACCTGCGGCTCGACCGCGCGCACGGGCCCATAACGGCCGACCGTGATCTTGCGGAACTCACTCCCCATCTTCCGGATCTCGTCGTCGGTCAGCCCGGAGTACGCCTTGCCGATGTTGACGAAGCGGTCGCCGTCGCGCACCGCGAAGGTGTAGTCCGACAGCATCCCGGCGCGCTTTCCGTTGCCCTGCTGGACCGCCGTGACCACGACGTCCAGGGTCGCGAGCGCCTTCTTGTACTTGCGCCATGCGCGGCCGCGCTTGCCGGCCTGGTACGTCGAGTCGAGGCGCTTGCACATCAGTCCCTCGTTGCCGCGCGCCCGCGCCTCGTCGAAAAGCCGGTCGAGGTCGGCCGGCGTCTCCGCCCGGAAGACCGGAGAGACGAGAAGCCCGCCGTTGGCCGCAACCGATTCGAGCTCCCGCCTCCGCTCCGTCCAGGGTTCCTCGAAAAGCGGCCGCCCCTCGCGCGCGAGACAGTCGTAGGCCACGAACGCCGCCGGAAACTCCGCGAGGACCTCGGGAGGCGGAGCCTTGCGACCGAGCCGCCGCTGCAGGCGAAAGAAGGACTCGGGGCGGCCGTCCCGCCACGCGAGCACCTCGCCGTCGAGGAGAAACGAGCCCGGCACCTTAGCGAGCGACTCGGCGATCTCGGGGAACTGCGCGGTCACGTCGTCGAGCGTCCGCGAGAAGAGCGCCACCCGGTCGCCCGCCTTGTGCGCATGGGCGCGGATTCCGTCGTACTTGTCCTCGACCGCGAGGAGCGGGAGCTCATCGGCGACCTCCTCCGCGACCTCGATGGGGGTCGCGAGCATGAAGCCGATCGGGTGGAAGAGCCGGAACCAGATCTCCGTCAGCCGCCCCTCGCGCGCGGCACGCGCGGTCTCACCGATGTCGCCGCAGTTCCGGCGCGCCCGGGCAACGGCCTCGCGGTCCGAGCCGAATGCCTGCGCGATCGCCTCCTCGACGGTCGTCACGTCCGCGCCGATGCGCAGGCCCCCCGAGAGCGTCTTCAGGAGGTACTTTCCCTCGACCGGGGAGGAGCTGCGCAGCAGACCCGCGACGATCGCCCCCTTCGCAACGGCCTTGCGCTCGCGTGACAGCTGCCGGAGCTCTCCGTCGACGTCGAGCACGCTCAAGGCTCCCGCTGTCTCCTCCGGGAGCAGCAGCCCGATCGCCTCGCCGAGGTCTCCGATCGCGGTGGCGCAGGCGCCGATGGTTTCGAGGTCCCACCCCGTGACCTCGGCCGCGGCCTTCGCGACCGTGGCCCAGCCGACGGACGTGACCGCCTGCTCGAACTCCGCGAACGGGCTCCCGGACAGAAGACGCGCCGCGACCGCGAGCTCATCCCCCTCGATCCGGCCGAGCGCGTCGGCCAGCCGATCGATCTTCGCGAGCTTGCCGCGCGCGTTCGCGACGGCTTCGAGCGTCTCTGCCAGAAGGAGGTAGAAGACCACCTTCAGTCGCGCTCCCCGGTCGCTTTCTCGGCCGCCGACGGCAGGGCCTCCGCCGGAATCCCGCGGCCGCGAAGGATCCGCGCGAAGTCCCGCGCGTAACCGTGCAGCGTGACGACGCGCTCGGGCGCGACCTCGGCGACGTGCCGGAGAAGCTCCGGGAATCCGGCGTGATCCGACATCGGCAGCAGCACGTCGGCGTCGAAGTCGGCGCGGGACGCTTCCCGCATCGCCCAGCCCGAGAGATAGACGATGCGCCGCCGCTTCACGTTGCGCACGACCGGCGTCCGCGCGCAGCTCGGCGGAACGACGAGCGCCTCGCCGGGCCGCGCCGGTCCGGTCTCGTACGCTCGCGAGAGCGGGAACGCGTGTCCCGCCGCTTCGAACTCGGGGAGCAGCTTCCACGCGGCGCCGTGCAGGACCGTCGGGATTCCCGCCTCGGTCAGCGCGAGCGTCGCCTCCTGCGCTTTCCCGAACCCGTAGGCGAGGAGGACCGGTGTCCGCTCCTCCGCGAACGCCTCGCGGCATACGGCGACGAGGCGGTCCTCGATCGCGCGGCGCTCCGGGAAGCGGAACACCGGAAGTCCGAACGTCGTCTCGGTCGCGAGGATCCGGGCGGACGGCGCCGTCGCGGCGGCGGCGGTGCGGGAAGAGCCCCTTCGGAAGTCTCCCGTAAAGAGGAGGGACTCTCCCTCCCCCTCGAAGCGGACCTGCGCCGAGCCGAGCACGTGCCCGGCGGGATGGAGCTCCACCGTGACGCCATTCCTCTCGACACGCTCGCCGTATCGCAGCTCTCGCGCGCGTTCGGTCCAGTCCGGATTCCGCCGACGGTAGATGGCGATCGTCTCGGGCGTCGCCCAGAGCTCGCCGTGACCCGGCGCCGCGTGGTCGCTGTGCGCGTGAGACACGATCGCGCGGGCGGCGGCGACCGGCGGATCGAGGAACGCCTCCAGCGCCGGACAGTACAGACCATCCGGCCGCACGTCGAGAAAGGGTGCCAGCAGTCCGTTCACGGCCTCTTCCGAACACCACCGAACAGGCGGAGCGCGGTTTCTCTTTCCCGGGCGTGGTCGACGATGGGCACCGGATAGTCGCCGCCGATCCGGCAGCGCGACTCCGCCTGCTCGAGAGACGTCATGGTCCAGGGTTCGTGGATCTTTTCCGCCGGAACCCGCGCGAGCTCCGCCGGAACCGCGCCGGTCCGACGTTCGGATCGTTCGCGTAGTGGTCATCCAGGACGAAGACCGGGATGACGCGGTGGGCGTCGCGCGCCGCCGCGGAGAGCGCGGTGTTGTCGGTCGACCTCAGGTCGCGCCGGAACCAGTGGACGACGGCGCTCATCGGTCCGGGAACGTCTCTTCGATCGCGGCGCGGCGGAAGTCGAAAATCGCCTCCAGCTGACGCCGGACGAGGAGGCGATGCGCGAGCCGGCCGAGAGGTCCGAAGGGCAGGTCGTACTGGACCCGATCGCTCATCACGACGTGATTACCCTCGTCCTCGAATCGGTGCGTGTGAATCCACGTCCGGTAGGGCCCCTCTTCCTGCACGTCCTCGAATTCGGACTCCGGCAGCCATCGCGTGATGCGGGTGACCCACCGGAGCTTCAGCACCGTCCAGCGGATGCGGTACTCGAGGCGGCTGCCGGTTTCGAGCCGGACCGGCGGGACGCCAAAGATGCGGAAGTTCAGCCCGGCGGGCGTGAGCTTCGCCAGGTTGGCCGGGTCGGAGAAGAAGTCGAACACCGCCCGCCGCGGCGCTGCGATCCGCTGGACGCGCTCCAGCACGTGGCGCGGCCTCCGCTCCTTTGCCTCCCGGCCCACGCGTTCCGCAATCGCGCGGGCGATCGCTGGCTCGACTCCCACCGGCCGCACGGCGAAGTCCCGCAGCGCGGACGTGTCGTGGACCAGGGTCGGGTTCCGGAGCCCTTCGATGAGCTGGCGGCCGACCTGCGCGTACATCGGCGTGATGAGAGCGAGCCAGAGGCTGGAGAGCCGCGGCGTCAGCAGCGGGATCGGAATGAGCCAGCGCGCGAGGCCCCGCTGGCGCGCGTACTCGCGCATCAGGTCGCCATAGGAAACCCGGTCCGGGCCGCCGATCTCGTAGGTCCGGCTCGTCCCATTCGGCAGGTCGAGGGCGCCGCGGAGATATCCGACGAGATCGTCGATCGCGATCGGCTGGGTCCGCACCGCGACCCAGCGCGGACACACCATCACCGGGAGTCTCTCGACGAGCGAGCGGATCATCTCGAACGAAGAGCTGCCCGCGCCGATCACGATGGACGCGCGGAGCTCGATAATCGGAACGCCCGACGCCCGCAGCACGTCGCCGCTCTCCCGCCGGCTGCGGAGGTGCTCCGAGAGGTCTTCGCCGCCCGGGCTCCCGAGCCCTCCCAGGTACACGATCCGCCGCACTCCGCCGCGCCGCGCGGCGGCGCCGAAGTTTCCGGCGGCCTCGCGGTCGCGTCGGGCAAAATCCTCGCCGGCGCCGAGGGAGTGGATCAGGTAGTAAGCCGTGTGGATCCCGCGAAACGCGGCGTCCAGGCTGGCCGGATCGAGAGCGTCCCCGGAAACCACCCGGGTCGTCGGCGCGATCCGCCCCCCGAGGGCTTCGGGCTTCCGGGCGAGGCAGGTAACCGCAACGCCGTCCCTCTCGAGCCGGGAGAGCAGGTGCCCTCCGACGTAACCGGTGGCGCCGGTCAAAAGGACGCCCGGCGAGGCGGGAACGACGGGGGAGCTCAGGACTTCTGGGGGAGGAGCCCGAAGAGCGGGATGGACACGACGGTCTGAACGCCGGGCGGCGATGCGACGACGAACGGGATCGCGTTGACGACGCAGCCGACCGTGGCGCGGTCGCCGTGAAAGCCGCCCGTCACCGTCAGGTTGACCGGCGGATCGCCCTGGATCTCGATGCGGTCGAACGCTTCCGGGACGCCGACGGCCATCGTCAGGTCGAGCTCGACCTTGACCTCTTCGGCCGCGCGCACGCGGGCGATCTGGTGGAGTCCGAGGACGCGCCCCTCCGGGACGCCTTCGGTCTCGCGAAGAGCAAGTACGGGCTCGATCGTCTCCGAGATTTCCTCGATCGGCAGACCGAGTCCCACCGCGATCATCGCCGCGGACTCCGAGAGACCGACGTGGCCGAGCTTTCGGTCTGCCACGCCCCGCTCGAACTCCTCCCGCGAGAGCCCGGCGCCGACCTTGGCGCGGAGCGGCCCCCTTCGTTTCGCGGCGTCCACGACGCGGGTGACCTTGAGCTTCTCGACCGTGACGCAGGCGCCGGCGGCCGCAAGTGCGAGACGATCCATCACAAGGCCGGGGTTCACGCCGGTGCCGAGCACCGCGACCCCGTGCTCCTTCGCTTTCGCGTCGAGCGACCGGGCGAGACCCGCGTGCCGCAGGTCCGGAAAAGACAGCTCCTCGCACGTGGAAACGACGTGCAGGCCAGCGGCGACAGCCTCCTCGATCTGCGGCGCCACGGACTCGAGGCGCGATCCCGTGCAGAGAAGGACGACGTCGCGCTTGCCCCGGGTCGCGGCGGACCTCGCGTAAAGCTCGCGCGCGGACGGCGCGATCGGAAACGGAGCGTCGCCCCCTTCGATCTGCAGGAGCGACCGCAGGTCCTTTCCCGCTTTGTCGGGCGCCGGATCCGCGGCCCCCAGGACCTCGATTCCGGGCCGGCCGATCACCGCGCGGGCGACCTCGACCCCGATCGGCCCCAACCCCACGAGCGCCACGCGCGCGATCGTCTTCTCGTTCATTCCACCCTCCGGGTGCGCCAATCTACATTCAATCGGCCTCCGGAACGCCGCGGAGGAGCGCGATGGCGCCGGCCATGAAGAGGATGAGCGAAGCGACGGCCGCGCGGTAGCCGACGCTCTCGCCGAACGGCCGGAAGAGGTGATCGGCCACGAGCGCCCAGACGAGCGGCCCGACGATCGCGGCCGCGCGCGCGGAAAGAACCAGAAGCCCGAAGAAGCGGCCGGCCTCGGCGTCGGGCACGAGCGTGAGGAGAAGGGGACGTTCGACCGACCAGATCCCGCCGAAGACGAGGCCAAGGAGTGCGCCCCCAATCCAGAACGCGGAGAGCGACGGCGCGAGCGCGATGGCCGCGAGTCCCGCGATCCATCCCCAGAGGACGAAAAGCAGCGTCCGGCGCGGACCGATCCGGTCGCTGGCGAGCCCAGCCAGGTACGAACCGACGATCGCCGGCACGGTCAGCGCCACGAAGAGCCGGATCTCCTCGCCCTTCGCCAGCCCGAGCACCTTCACCGCGTAGATCGCCATGAACGCGATCGCGGTGCCGAGAGCGTCCTGGTAGAGGTACGACGCGAAGAGGAATCGGCGGAGGCCCGGATACTTCTGCGTCTCGCGAAACGCCTCGGCGATCTTTGCGGTGATCTCGTGGAAGGGGACGGGACGCCGTTCCTCCCGCCGCCGCGGCAAGTGGTCCCGGCCGAAGAGAAAGAGGGGAAGCGAGAAGAGGAGGAAGAGAAGCGCGGTCGGGAGAAAAGCGGCCGGTCGTCCGGAGCCGCCGAAGAAGGACCACCGGCCGGACACGAAAGGCGCGACGAGGAGGACTCCCGCGATCGAGCCGACGTAGCCGACGGCCGTCCCGAGCCCGGAGAGGCGGCCGTGCTCCTCGGGCGGGACGAGCTCCGGGAGCATCGCGTTGTAGAACGGAAGGGCGAGCTGGTAGGCGACGTCCGCGACGACGAACGTGGCGAGCAAAGCCAGGAGGAGGGTCGCCCGCGGCAGCGCCGCGCGGGAGAGGGGAGCGAGGAGGGCGGTCGCCGCCACGCAGGCGAGCGTCAGCCCCACGACCCACGGCTTTCGCCGGCGCGACACGTCGGACCGCGCGCCGAAGTAAGGCGCGGCGAAGAGGACCACGGCGGCCGAAGCGCTGGTGGCGAGGGACCACGCCGTAGCGGAGGCGCCGCGCTCGGCCACGATCCAGACCGGGAAGTAGAGCGTCGCGATGTTCATCGAGAAGATCGTGTTGGCGAAGTCGTAGAGGGCCCAGCTGCCGCGCTCGAGAAAGGAGGCGCGGGCGAGGACGCGGAGCTCCCCGGAGGGAGTAACCTCGACCCGAGGGCTCATGCGGGGAATACGATAGTGGCAATCAGCTATCCGCTGTCAGCTATCAGTAGGAGGTGGAATGCGACGTTTCTTCTGGGCGGCAGTTCTCCTTCTCTTTTCGTCGGCGGCGTTCGCGGCGGAGGCCCCGAAGGTCACGCTCGCGCTCGTCGGCGGGCGGATCGTGGACGGTTACGAGGGACGTCCGATCGAGGACGGCGTCCTCCTCGTGGCCGGGGACCGGATCGCGGCGCTCGGACCCCGCTCCGCGGTGCGCGTGCCCGAAGGGGTCCAGACGATCGACACGCGCGGCATGACGATCCTGCCGGGCCTCGCGGACATGCACGTCCACCTGATGATCCTGGGACACGGGGACTACGAGCACTGGGACACGACGTACCGGCCGCGCTTCCGCGACGAGATCATGCCGGCGGCCGCCCGTCAGCTCGTGACGAGCGGGGTCACGTTCGCGCGCGACCTCGGCGCTCCGCTCGAGGACATCCTGTACGTCAAGGCACGCATCGAGAAGGGCGAGATCCCGGGGCCGCGGATGTTCGTCTCGGGGCCGTTCATCCAGCACAAGCCGTACAGCGACTACGAGAAGGAGTTTCGCTGGGGGGTCAACGGCGCCGCGGACGCGCGCGCGAAGGTGCAGAAGTTAGTCGACGCGGGCGTGGACGTCATCAAGCTCATCGACCAGGACCAGATGACCGAAGAGGAGGTCAAGACGGTCGTCGAAACCGCCCACAAGGGGGGCAAGCCGGTCGTCGCCCACGCCCACCGCGAGGACGAGATCCGCCTGGGCCTGAAGTACGGCGTCGACAGCTTCGAGCACACCGGCCTCGCGACCGAGCCCGGCTATCCGGAAGACATTCTCCAGGGACTGCGCAAGCGGAACCAGACTCTCTTCTGGTGCCCCACGATCGAGGGACTCTTTCTCTCGGAGTACACGGCGGACGTCTTCCCGGAACGGCTGAACGACCCGCGGTGGCAGGAGGGACTGGCGCCCGACATCGTGGCGGACATCCGGAAGTCTCTGGAGAACGTCACGGGCCTGCCGTACTTCACCCTGGTCCGCCGCCGGATCCCGACGCTCGCGAACAAGTTCCGCCAGCTCCGGGAGACCGGGGTCACGATGATGGTCGGGACGGACTCCGGCATTCCGGGCAACTTCCACACCGACTCGACGTGGCGGGAGCTCGCGGCGTGGGTCCGGCTCGGCATGACCCCGATGCAGGCGATCGCGGGAGCAACCCGGTGGCCGGCGGTGTTCCTGAAGAGGGAGAAGGACGTCGGGACGCTCGCGCCCGGACGCTACGCCGACATCGTCGCGGTCCGGGGGGACGTCCTGACGAACGTGGAGCTGCTTCAGAGGCCGGACCTGGTGATCAAGAGCGGGAAGCGGGTGCGGTAAGAGTTTTGCACCGGGAGGATCGCGAGAAACGGAGGTCACGATGGACGAACAACCCAGACCCGATCCGACCGAGCCGTCCCTCATCGACGAGATGCGGGAGCTGGGCTCTGCCTTCTCGTCGCTGGGACGGACCGCGTTCAAGAGCGGCCGCGTGGTGTCGGTGGAGGTCCTGCGCTCGATCCGCGGGATCGTGGACCGGGCTCGCGAGGAGATCGACCGGATCGCTGAAAAAAAATGACCGACACTTTCTCGCGGGCGCTCGCGATTTCCCTTCACCTCGCGTGCGCCGTCGCCGCCGGATCGGGGTGCGCGAGCAGCTCGAAGGATCCCTTCGTGGGGTCGAAGTCCCTCGACGCCACCGTGGTCGAGCGCCAGTATGACCCTCCCGGGAGCGGCGGAGCGAGCTACGCGGGAACCGGGAACTACTATCTCCTCTTCGAAGCGAAAGAGGGGGACGCGACATCCCACTACCGCTTCCCCGTCACGCAGCAGCAGTACAACCGCTTCCCGGAGGGCAGCCACGTGCAGCTCATCGTCGTGGACAACAACCTGCGGCAGATTCGAGCCGCCGAGTGATTCCGAGGTCGGCATGGCCCGAGAATTGACGAAACCGAAGCCGCTCGAGCCGGAGGTGCTGCCGCGCGCACCCGAGTGGGTCGACAAGCTCGCCTGGCTCATGGATCGATCCATTCCCATCGGTCGCTGGAACATCGGACTCGACGGGATCATCGGACTGGTGCCCGGACTGGGAGACTTCGTCGGAGTGCTCGTCTCGGGCCTCATCGTGGCGGCCGGAGTGCGTGCGCGGCTTCCGCGATCCGCGATTGCCCGGATGGTCGCCAACGTCGCCGTGGACGGGGTGATCGGCGCCGTCCCGTTCCTGGGCGACATCTTCGATATGACCTTCAAAGCCAACACGCGCAACGTCGAGATCTACCGGGAGGCGCTCCGCGGCGGACGCAGCCGGTCGAAGGACTCCCTCTTCGTCACCGGCGTGATCCTGGCGTTTCTCGCGCTGCTCGCGATTCCGATCCTGGTGCTCGTGCTGATCCTGAATCGTCTGATGGGGCGCTAGAACTCGAAGTCGAGTGAAAACTCGACCTGGCGCATGGGCGCGCATCGTATCCAGTGAATCGCTTCGACGCCGCGCGCCGGGAGCGCGGTCTACGGTTGGTGCGAAGGGTCCGCGGCGGCGGCTTGTCTGGTCGTCGATCCCGGCGCGTAGTCCGGATCGATCCGCCGCATTCGATCGAGGATGTCGCGGACGAGCGCCGCCCGGCCCGATCGCTTCGCCTGATCCGCGATCCTCTCCAAGCGGAACAAGCCCTCGCCCCAGGCGTCGAAGCGGGGGTTGGCGGCGAGCTCGTCCGCGATCTTTCGCAGCGTCGTCTCCGACTCCGCCGAAGGCTTCTCGTCGAGAGCAATCTCGGCGTCGAGCGTCCGGATGTAGGGCTCGATCAGCCGTTCGAGCCACACCGCGTCGTAGCCGGCCACCTCCTTCTTTCCCTGGTCGAGCTCGGCGCGGGCGCGCTTCGCCGCCCGGGCAGCCTCCGGGCGACGGCCGAGCGCGAGCAACGTTTCGCCCTCGACGGCGGCTCCGGCAGCACGCGCGGAAGCTGCCGATCGGCTGGCGAGAGAGCGCGCCGACGCGAGCGCCTCCTCTGTGCGCCCTCGAAGGAGGAGGTACTCGGCGAGGGTTGCGTGTTCCCGGCCGTATCGCGGATAGCGGATCGGGGTGTCGTACGCGCGGCGAAACGTCTTCTCCGCCTCCGCCTGCCGGCCGAGTCGCAGGTACGTGTAGCCCAGGAGCTGCAGGTTGTGGACGTGGTGCCAGTCGTCGCCGGGACGGAGCCGCTCCTCGCGCGCGTAGCTTTCCTCGATTGCGTCGGCCTTCTGAAATTGCGCGAGCGCCTCCTTCCACCGGCCGAGGCGCGGCAGCACGTGCCCATACATGTGCTGCGCGTGCGCCACTTCCGGAGCGGCGGCGGCGTAGATCTTCGCGTGCTCCGCCGCGTCGGCGTGGCGCCCCACGTTCTCGTATGCGTGGACGAGGTAGTGGTGCGCGCCGAGGTGCCCGGGGTAGCGCGCGAGGGCCGCCTCGTAGAACGCGATTGCTCCGATCCCCCCGGCCTGTCCGCGTCCCCACGCCCCCGGCTCTTCGGCGTTGCCGCGGAGGATCCACAGCTCCGCGTCGGACGGATCCGCCGCGATCGCCTTCTCGATGGCCTTCTTGTACGCGTCGTGCTTTTCGGACTCCTTCTCGGGAGGCGCGAGCTGCGCGTCGATCTGCTGCGCGCGGAGGTCGATGTGCCGCCGTTCGCGTTCCGTGACCTTGGGCGTGAGGGACTTCGCCCTGCCGATGGCGACCAGCGACTCCGTGTCGCGGTTCAGGCCCTGCTCCGCGCGCGCGAGACCCATCCACGCCATCGCGCACTCGGGATCTTCGCGCAGGGCCTGGTGGAACGAGCGCGCGGCCTCGATCCAGACGTAGGAGTGCAGGTAGGCGAGTCCCTGGTCGTAGAGCGCCTGCACCTCCGCCGTTCTCGCGGTGATTTTCTGCGTAACCTTCCCGGCGCCGGCGCGGATCGACGTCGGTCGATCGAGCAAAGCAAGATCGGCGGAGTATTCCGCCGGCGAGGAGCAGCCGGCGTGGGAAGGGAGCATCGTGCCGCCGGCGAAGAGCAAAGTGGGGGCCGCGAACAGGCAGAGAAGCGAGAGGATGCGTCTCATCTGGAGCCTCCTCGGCCGGAGCCATTTACATCGGAGACCGATTTTAGTTGGGACCGCCGGGTCGAAAGACGCTCGCTTCCTTCCTGGCCGCCGTCGACCCGAGAAATTCTCGCTTTTCCCGTCTCAATCGGGTAGCGTGCCACTTACATAAGTGACTCCGTTGCCAGAAGTCCATTTCTCAAAGAAGGGACTACGAAGAAGGGACTACGAATGCGCCGCAATATCAGCGGTTCGCTCTCATCAATGCTAGCCGTTCTGCTGTTCCTCCTCTCGGCAGGGATTCAACCGGCACAGGCCCAGAAAAGTCCTTCACCCAATCTCCCGCCTTGCCCGGTGGACGAAAACAATGGTTGTCCCCAGAGAATTACGTGCGCGGCGCTAAACTGCGTGCCGTTGCCGACCTCACTCTTTCCCGTGGGTCCCAATATTCGTGGGAGGGGTGGCTTTTTCGCAAGCGACGGCGACTGCGGTTCAAAGTCATGCGCATTCCTTCGGTGCCCCTGCGGTCCAAAGCTTACGAACGGAGACGTCTGTGAAACCGACGGCGGCGGCGGTTGCTAAATGAAGAATCCAACTCCTCAGGAGCTCACGATGCATTCCCGGCGACGACTTCCACGGATCGTCACCCTCCTCGGCCTCACGTTCAGCGCCTTCGCTTTGACAGTACGAGCGCAGGGGTCTGATTTTGATGCTCTCAGAGCAAGATACTCGCGGATACGATCGGTCCACCTGGTCGCACACGCCCATCCGTGGGTCGCATTCGAGGAGGGGAAGCCAACCGCCTCGGGCAGGCTCTATTTTGAGTACTGGGCGGAGGGCGATCGATATCGCGTCACGTGTCGCTCGGCTCGCGGGTTGGGCCTCATGGGTGACATGGAGATCGCGTTCGATGGTACAGACTGGCAGATGCTGAACGTGCCGGCATCCACGCTTCACGTGTCGAGGCAGGAATCGCGTCAGATGCCAGTTGCCTGCCCCAATCCCCTTTTCATGGCCCTCGACTTTCTGAGTCCCGATGGTGATGACTGCAAAGCCTGTGGGACCCGGCTGTCGGATCTCGCAGACGGCACTCGCTGGAGCAGCGTCAACCTGGAAGCGAGGAAGCCTACGAAGGCTGAAGGCCGCACGGACTATGAAGTTCCGGGACAGCTCTTCGGAGGCGTGCGGAGATCCTATCGGGTTGGAATGGGTCGCGCTTCCGGCGCCGCCGTCGTTTCCTCCCTCAGGAGGTTCCACCCAAACGGTCGAAAGGACGTTGAACTCGTGGTTCAGGAGTTCCGGACGCCGGACCCTGCCGTCGGCCCGTTGCCGGTGCGGATGACGGTCACGGCCTTTGATGAGAGCGGCAGGATGGTCATGTCCGGACCCTGGAGAATCGACACGCTCGAGGTCAACAAGCCAATCGACGATGGGGTCTTCACGATCGATTGGAAGGGCGTTGAGATGATTTGGGACATCGACGCGCGAATGTTCGTCAGGCACCCGGACGACCGGGTTCGCAACCGGGCTCTGAACGACGAGGATCATCAGCCATAGAAACTCCCGGGCATCCGCTCCGGAATCGAACGCCGAGGGAGTCAACTCACAAGTGAAAGGTCGCTGCGTCAAGTAGCCTCATCCGGCCGCGGACGGAAGACTTCGTTTCACGCGGGTTAGACCGCTCGCTTCTGGAGCGCACCGGAGGTTTGCTCTCAGCCAGGTCCTGTGTGAGCGACCTAGAATGCCCCGGTGACACAACGTTCGGATCCGCTCGCCGCGTTTCGGCCCGCCTCGCGCCGCTGGTTCGAGGCCTCGTTCGCGGCGCCGACCGCGGCGCAGGCGAAGGGGTGGCCGCCGATCGTCGCGGGCCGTTCGACGCTGCTTCTCGCTCCCACCGGGTCGGGCAAGACGCTCGCCGCGTTTCTCGCCGCGATCGACCGCCTGATGTTCTCGCCGGAGCCCCCGAAGAAGGAGCGCGCCCGGGTTCTCTACATCTCGCCGCTGAAGGCTCTCGCGGTGGACGTCGAACGGAACCTGCGCGCGCCGATCGCGGGCATTGCGGCAGCCGCCGGCGCGGCGGGGGAGCCGTTCCGCGTCCCGACGCTGGCGATCCGCTCCGGGGACACGCCGTCCGCGGAGCGGGCCCGGATGGCGCGAACTCCGCCGGACGTGCTCATCACCACTCCGGAGTCGCTCTACCTGCTGCTCACGTCCTCCGCGCGCGACGTCCTCCGCTCCGTGGACACGGTCATCGTGGACGAGATCCACTCCGTGGTTTCCTCGAAGCGCGGAGCGCACCTCTTCCTCTCCCTCGAGCGTCTCGAGACGTTGCGATCCTCGGACCGCCCGCTCCAGCGGATCGGGCTCTCCGCGACGCAGCGGCCGCTGGAGGAGGTCGCCCGCCTGCTCGGCGGCGGCGAGCCGTCCGGGAAGCGCGGCTCGTGGAAGCCGAGGCCCGTGGAGGTCGTCGACGCCGGAAGCCGGAAGGCGTTCGACCTGACCGTCGAGGTGCCGGTCGAGGACATGACGCGTTTGGGCGAGGTTCTCGACACGCTCCCCAACGGTCCCGCGGCCGGCCCTCCCGCCCGGCGATCCATCTGGCCCTCCATCCATCCGCGCCTGGTCGAGCTCATCCGCGCGCACCGCTCTACGATGATCTTCGTCAACAGCCGCCGCCTGGCGGAGCGCCTCGCCTCCGCTCTGAACGAGACCGCGGAGGAGGAGATCGCGCTCGCGCACCACGGCTCGATCGCCCGCGAGAAGAGGACCGAGATCGAGGACCTTCTCAAGCGCGGGGAGCTGCCCGCGATCGTCGCGACCTCTTCGCTCGAGCTCGGGATCGACATGGGCGCCGTCGACCTCGTCGTGCAGATCGAGGCGCCGCCGTCGGTGGCGTCCGGCATGCAGCGGATCGGCCGGGCGAGCCACTCCGTCGGCGCCGTCTCACGCGGCGTCATCTTCCCCAAGTACCGCGGCGACCTGCTCGCGTGCGCGACGGTCACGATTCGGATGCGCGAAGGGAAGATCGAAGAAACCTTCTACCCCCGCAACCCGCTGGACGTCCTGGCGCAGCAGGTCGTGGCGATCGCCGCGATGGAGGAGATCGGAGTCGAGGATCTTTACGCGCTGGTCCGCCGCGCCGCGGCCTTCGCGCAGCTCCCGCGGAGCTCGTTCGAGGGCGTCCTCGACATGCTGTCGGGCCGGTATCCCTCGGACGAGTTCGCCCTGCTCCGGCCGCGCATCGTGTGGGACCGGATCGGCGGAAAAGTGCGCGCGCGCGAGGGCGCAAAGCGGGTCGCGGTCGTCAACGCGGGGACGATCCCGGACCGCGGCCTGTACGGCGTTTTCCTGAGCGGCGAGGAAGGCGG